>CP003083.1:2458215-2765492 GCA_000306725.1 Methanolobus psychrophilus R15
TCATCCGCCTCGATCCAAGTTTCGACCAATTCAAGCGCACCGGGGGGGCACACACTTACACATGCACCACAATATCCGCATTTGAATTTATTCACTTTGATGGTCATTTATTATCACCTGTGTTAATGTAATGTTTTTCATAATGGGAATTATATATAAGCTCTCTTCCGGCATAAAATCTGATATGGCATGAGGTTATCCTATATGGCGGAAGGGTTACAAATACTTTACATCACTGTAAGAGTTCAAGCCTGGCTCTGGATTTGCCGTTCCCTTCAATTCCGAATTTGCTGTCGACATAGACTTTTGACAGGCCATGTCCGTGAAGCATGACCTCTATAAGGTCATGAGGTTCATCTATATCGGTGCTTAGCAGGAATGAATCATATACGTGGACAGACTGTTTCATATCTTTTGCTATTCTGCAGTGGCTAAGAAAGCTGGAATCATAATAGCTGACATAAAATTTACGGGGATTCCTGATAAAGAGAACATTCGTACCTCCTCCTTTCCCAGGGACGATCACCAGGTCCTTGTCTATTGATGCTATCTCTTTGATGTGCATGGGTGATACCAGTGGAAGATCTGCCATTATGATAAGGACAGGCTCACTGATGGTCTCAAGGTATTGGTTGATAGCCTCATTAAGATCGTGTTCACTGAAAAGAATGTTCGCTCCAAGGTCATTCGGGACGCCGTTGCTGGGGGTTGTGAGTATGTCGATATTACTGACACCTGCTTCCCTCAGGCTCCCGACGACATCCCTAAGCATTAATTCCACAAAATGTTCCCGTTCCCTGATGGATAATGCGGGGGAAAGTCTTGATTTAGCATTTTGTTTTTTGTAGGGGATGAGTGCTTTCATCTGCATTCCTCATAGATGGCGTTCCTTCTTTTTGGTATCCTTCCGCTTTCCCTGATGATCCATTCAAGTTCACTTGCAGGAGTATATTCCCCGTTGCTGCCCCCGGAAGCGGTAGTTATGTGATCTTCCATGAGGGTTCCACCGAGGTCGTTGGCACCACTGAACAACGCAACCTGTGCAAGCTTTGTGCCCAGTTTCACCCACGGAGCCTGTATATTGTCAATATGGTTGTTGAGGATGATCCTGGAAATGGCAAACAGTTGAAGGTCTTCAATACCGCCGGTCATGTACTGGCCTCTTTCCATCATACTCTCCCCCATCATGTTGTTATAGGGCATGAAAGGCATGGGTATGAACTCTGTAAATTCTCCGGTCTGCTCCTGTATGCCACGTATCAGGAAAATATGCTCCAGCCTTTCCGTCATGCTCTCTACATGCCCATACATTATGGTCGCGTTGGTGCGCAGGCCGATTCCATGCGCCTTTGTGATGGTTTCCACCCATTGGCTTGTGGTCAGTTTTCCAGGGCATATTATATTACGCACCCGGTCCACGAGGATCTCCGCAGAAGTGCCTGTAAGCGTGCCAAGTCCGCTCTCCTTCAAAAGCATCATTGCCTCTTCAACAGGCATCCCTGCCTGACCGGCAGAATAGAATACTTCCATTGGTGAGAGGCCATGGATGTTCATTCCTGGATACTCTGAGCTGATAGCTTCAAAAATGTCAAGGTAGTAGTCAAGTTTAAGGTCCGGGTTATATCCTCCCTGCACGCAAACTTCCACTGCACCGGCATCATTTGCAAGCTTCACTTCATGGAGTACCTCGTCCCTGGAAAGGATGTGGCCTTCATTCTGCTGGAATGCACAGAATCCGCAATTCCCGATGCATCGGTTTGTCAGGTAGATGTTCCTGTTAACCACATAGCTGACAGTGTCACCAACTGCATCATATCGTATGTCATTCGCAAGGCTGAAGAGATCAAAGGGATTAGCATCCAGTAATCTCAGGGCATCCTCATACCCGACTTTTCCGCAGCGGGCATCTTCTATAATGTCATCAGGGAGCAAAATATTCCTCAGACTGTCCTTATATTCACTTTCCCCGGGCTGGCTGCATCGAACACCTTGGTGTAGGCAGTGTTCCTTTGCTTTGGCTGCCTTCCTGCTGTCCGGATGAACCATTCAAGCTCCTGGGCTGACATGAATTCTCCGTTGTTTGCTCCTGCAGAACGGGATATCTTCTCTTCCATCAGCGTTCCGCCAAGGTCATTGGCGCCGCAGAATAAGGCCACCTGGGAGAGCTTCTTGCCTAATTTCACCCAGCTTGACTGGATATTCCTTACATAGGTGTTAAGTATTATGCGGGCAAGGGCGTACATTTTCAGGTCTTCCATACCAGGAGTGACATACCTTCCGGACCTTAACATCTCCTCGCCTATCTTATTATTGTAAGGCATGAAAGGCAAAGGTACAAATTCGGTGAATCCGCCAGTCTGTCGCTGTATATCCCTGATAAGCATCATGTGCTCTATTCTTTCTTCCATGGTCTCTATGTGCCCGTACATCATGGTGGCGGTGGTTGGTATGCCTGTCCTGTGAGCTTTTGTTATTACATCTGTCCACTCCGCAGTATTGAGCTTACCGGGACATATTATTTTTCTCACTCTGTCTGAAAGTATTTCTGCTGCTGTTCCGGGCATCGAGTCAAGGCCAGCTTTCTTCAGTTCAAGGAGTGCTTCATCAATTTCCATATCGCTCTGTCTTGCGGCATGGTATACCTCCATGGGCGAAAAGGCATGAGTGCTTATGTGAGGGAATCTTTCCTTTACTGACTCAATGATACTAATATAATAACCCAGGTCTACGTCCGGCAGCAGTCCTCCCTGGATGCACACTTCAGTGGCTCCGAGCCGGTCTGCTTCTTCAACCTTTTCCAGTATCTGTTCAGTACTGAGGATGTAGCCGGAATTATCCTTAAAAGCGCAGAAACCGCAGTTACCAACGCACTTGTTAGTGAAATTAATATTACGGTTCACAATATAGGTAACAATATCCCCGACAGTCTCATAGCGTAACCTGTCAGCAAGTTCAAAGAGTTCGAAAGGGTGCGCCTGCAGAAGGGAGAATGCTTCTTCTTTTGTAGTTCTTCCCGCAAGAGCATTTTCAATTACATCGTCGCTTAAAGTCGGTTTCATGTAGTTCTCCGGTGTGTGCCATGTTCAGGTAAGACATTATTCTTCTGATTTATCCCCCTATACATTGCAGCACCATTTCAAACTTTCCGGTATCCTTCTTCATCGGAGAGGGACAGGATAAGGTCTTTTAGCTGGTCGCTGTACCAGCCATTCTTTATATGTCTAGGATATATCGGAAGCCTTTCCCGGAGCGGAGTGCCTCTTACCATCTGCCTTAACTTTTCAATGCCGGGCCAGTTTGCTTCCGGATTGATCCAGTCGATGGTTGTAGGTGATATCCCGCCAAGATCGCGTGCTCCGCACTGTATGAGGATGTAGGGGTCGATAAGATTGGGTGCGACCTGTATTACAACATCCTGTGGAAGTATTTCACTTGCTATCAGTACTGTCTGCATCATTTCCTCATCGCTTGGCGAGGGACAGTCTGCCATGGGGGTATCTTTTTTTGGCATGAAGTTCTGGATGATCACTTCCTGGATATGCCCGTATTTCTCGTGCAGTTCTGCTATTGATTGCAGGGAGTTTATCCTGTCATCCAGTGTTTCACCAATCCCGACAAGTATGCCTGTGGTAAAAGGAATCTGAAGCTTTCCTGCATAGCTCATTGTCTTTAGCCTGGCTGCGGGTTTTTTACCCGGACTGTTGGCATGTGCGCTAAGATCCGCAGTGGTTTCAAGCATGAGTCCCATACTCGCATTTAACGGCCTGAGGGTCTCAAGTTCGGTATAGTTGAGAACTCCTGCATTGGTATGAGGCAGAAGGCCGATGTCAATTGCAGTCCTGCATAGGTCGGATACATACTCAAGAGTAGAAGAAAAACCTGTCCCTGAGAGCAATTCCATATACCCGGGCACTTCTTCCGCGTATTCACCAAAAGTAAAGAGTACTTCCGTGCATCCTGCCTTTTTTCCCTCTGTCAGCAGGGGAATGATCTCTTCTTTGGTCATCAGCCTGGATTTGGGGTCATCCGGAGAGCGTCTGAAAGTGCAATATCCGCACTCATTTCTGCAGATATTGGTGACCGGTACGAAGACGTTGCGGCAAAAAGTTATAAATTCAGGCATCTCTAATCAATGAATACAATAACATCTACATAAGTTTAATTGAATGGGCTGTATCCATTTAACAGCCACATCCAACTCAACTCATGCCGTGCTTAATATTTCCTTCATAGTGTTTTTCACACCAAGGGCCACACCTTCGACCTCTATGCCTCCCTTGCCTTTTGCACCGTCCCCGACAACGAATAGGTTGGGAATGGGTGTCCGGTTCTTCAGGTCAGCTCCTGAGGGTGCCCTGTTTACCGGCCATTCGCTCGAGTATGACTGGATAAGGAGCACTTCATAATCCTTGCCGGCAAAGATGTCCTGCAGATCCTCAAGCCCAAAACGTATCTCTTCTTCCAGGTTTCCAAGGTCTTTCCAATGGACGCATTGATGAGACATTGTCAGGTGCTTTCCGGGCGGTGCAAGACTTGGATCGATATTGGTGACCTCGTTTATTCCATTCACTCTCTTTGCATAGGGCGTGAGCAGGACTCCCCCGTGCCCGATTAGGGGTTTTTCAGATGAAATGCATATCTTGATACCGGCAGATGGTTTCAGTTCTTCTGTCATATGAGCATAATCCTGAAGTTCCTTGTTGTTATCATCACTATTAAGAATGCTCGCTGTGGCTACATGCCCTATATCACTGATAATAATGTCGGCATTATGCTCTGTACCATCGACGATCACTCCTGTTGCTTTCCCGCCGGCTGTGGTTATTGCCGTAACTTCTGTGGATGTATTTATAACTCCGCCGTGTGCATCTATTACTGCAACAAGGGCATCTGTGGTGCCTTTGCATCCTCCGATAGGAACGCCTGAACCACCATAACGGTAAAGGTTCTCTATTATCTCAAAGGCCTCTTCGGCGGGCACATCTGCCGACCTGAGGCTCAGGGCCCATCCAAAGAAGGCATCAGAGATTCTGTGCGTCCAGTCCTGTTCTATGTGTTCTGTACACCATTGTGCAAATGATATCCCTTTAGGAGGGTTTTTCCGGGTGGTTATTACATAAAATACAAGCTTAAGGCGATTGATCAGAGAGAAGGGCGCTTTAAAGTCCTCGAACAGGAGATCCTTGTGGCCGAATTTGTAGTCAGTATCTCCTCTTCTGCGGGGTACTCTTATAAGGGCAGAAGGTTTTGAACGGACTATCTCCACATCTGCACCAACTTCTTTTAACAACTTTGCGAGAGGACCGCCCGGTCCGTGCGGAATCATATGCAATGCACCTGTGGTCAGTTGGAATCCGTGGTACGGTATGTTTGTGAACCTTCCTCCAATGATGGGGAGACGTTCAAATACCTCTACTTCGTGTCCTTCTCTTGAAAGCTTCGCTGCACTCAATAGTCCTCCAAGCCCGGCACCGATAACAATTGCCTTCATTTTATCCCTCTATTGCCTTAACAGGACAGTAAGCTGCGCAAACACCGCATTCAACGCATTTTTCACCAATGCTTGCGCTACCCTTCACCAGAATAGCATCAAATTTGCAAAATGCAGCACATTGACCGCACCCTACACAGTTCTCGTTCACTTTCATGGTTTTCACCGTTTTTTCTTTTAGTAACAATCTCAATTGTAAAAAGTGTTATTGTCTATACTCATTTATGCCCACTTTGCCTGGAATGAGCATTCTTTGTCTTTCAGGTGTAGAAAATGTCAGAATGACGTATTTACTTTTGCATCTCTTAATTTCTTTCCTTCAAAGCACAAAAACAGAAAAATATATTATTAACATTGGATATTTAATCTCTATGGATGAGGTAGACATTGCTATATTGGAACGTCTCTCCGAGAATTGCAGAATGCACAGCACTGTGATAGCGAATGATCTTGGTGTAGCTACTTCCACTGTGCATAAAAGGATAGATAAGCTTCACAGCTCAGGTATCATCAAGGAATTCACTATCAGGGTAGACCCTGCTGTAGTCGGGTTCAATATCACCACTTTCATCGGGATAAATATAGAGCCGACAAAAAGGACAAGCGTGATAGAGAGTTTAAAACTGATTGATGATGTGCTTGAAATATATGAGCTGCTTGAGCCCTATGATTTGCTTTTGAAGGTGCAGACCTTTGATGTGCATACTCTCAAAGAGAACGTATTGAACAATATAGCCGGCATAGACGGTATCAAAAAGTCTTACAGCATCCTGACGACCAAGTGTCATAAGGAACGCTCTCTTTCTATACGAAAAAGAATCACACACATGTAGATATCATGAATAATCATGATAGTTATCCGAAATGCATTTATATTATTGCATGATAATTCCTTTTGGTGATCGAATGAAAGAAGAAGTTGTCAGGGTAGTGTGCAGGGATAATGGCGAACTTGTATGCAAGATGGTCAAGGCAGCAACTTACGAATTCACACTTGCCACACGTGCTAAATGGGAGATGGTCATCTGTGACGAAGACATCAGTGTACGTGCCGGGGAGTTCAAAAGGGTGAATGTCAAGGAAATCTATCTGGAGCCGGATATGGTTGCTATGCCCTGCACCTTCACTCACCATGCTGTTGTTTCAGTAATGAAAGTGGGCACAAAAGGCGGTGCGAAGCCTGTGGATAACGAGCGTATAATCACTTATGCCTACATCCTGGGCCAGGAGACAGGCGAGGTCAGGAAAGGCGACCTGCTGGCGGTACTCAATATCTTTCCAATAATGTTCACCCGGGAAGCCATGACGCCTAAGGAAGTGCACGGACTTTAAGGAGGTGGCAGAGTATGAACACCTGTCTTATATGCGGTGACATGCAGGATGCCAGACATTATGCAGGTTACAATATATGCACTGCATGTGCCGATGTCATGGAAGATATCATGGGCGAGTATTTTGTGAGGACTATATGGAGAAGCGAACCAAAAGCTCACGAAGGTTACCTGAGTTACCTTGACCGCACGACCAGATATATCTCGGATTATAAGAAACTCACAAAAAGATCCGGCCAGTACACAATGAATGTCAGTAGCAGGATACCGGATGCCATGCAAAGCAATTCCGGCCATCCTTCCAGGCAGCGCTACTTTGAGTACATGCAGAAGGTCCTTGACTGGCTTGAAAAGACGCCTGAGTTCTATCATTACTATTTCAAAGAATACTATGTCTGCCCATCATGCGGGTCCTCGATATTTGAAAAATACGTCCGGCATAACATCGGGGAGTGGCTTGTGGTCTCATGTTCTAATTGTGATACTGTGATCAAAAAATACTATTCTCCAAGGCAGGCCTGAGTCGCATCTTGTCTGGATTCTGGAAATAACCCTAACTCGCCGCAAAATCACCCTTCTTTCTTTTTTACTCTCACCTATGGAAATTACTGGGTGTTGGTCTGGTTTTGGCAATCACTCTTCTTGAGGCATCAGTGGCAGCAGATAGGGCCAGCGGTCTTGAGCGTGTCTATCAGGAAAGGACGGCGCAGGTTCCTTCCGATATCATCGAGACATTTCTGGTACGTGACACAGGAGATGCCAGAGTGTTCAGAATCATCACTGTCTGGATTAGTCGTGAAGCATTGGAGAGAATGCGCTCTTCAGGTGTCAAGCCGACAGGTGTGCAGATATTCGAGGCCGCGAAAGCCACACCTAACTGTCGATTTTCGATGTTGTTGTCCATCGGAAACACAAGTGATTACAGAGGGTTTTATGTTTATATTCTACTCGTATGCCCGGTAGTATTTCATATCGGCAGCTCCTTATTTTTTTAAGTTTCTTTTTGTAAATATTTCCTGTGTTAGGGCGACTTGAAAAAGTCTATCAGAACAGTTATGCTTTTTTCTGGAATGCTGCTCTGGAGCCCTGGAGCCTGAATTGCCACAATTTAAATATGATGAATTATTATCAAGTAGTAATCAACTCGCTCTATTGAAAAATATATCAAAAGATATGTTTTGTTTCGTTAAGATTGTAAATGCACGTATACGAAAAAAATTACACGGAAGGTGTTTTATACCTATAATCTCTCTACGTAATAACTATCAGGAGAATCGTTATGTCTGGAATAATCGATATAAGTAACATAATATACAGTTACATACCGGTTGCAATCATCCTTGTTGTGGCACTCATGATGCCTCCTCTGACTATGTTCCTTGTGAAATCTTTAAGCCCAAGGAACAAATCGGCGGCAAAATACGATACATACGAGGCTGGTTCCATCCCTATCGGGGATGCAAGGATACAGTTCAATGTCGAATATTATCTTTATGCAATTGCTTTTGTTCTATTTGATATCGCAGTTCTGTTCCTTTATCCGTGGGCCATGATCTTCCAGGGCCACGGGATCACTGAGATAGCAACCGTTGAAATGCTGGTCTTTATTTTTGTTGTATTGTTTGGTTACGTGTACCTGTTGAAGAAGGAGGCACTCAAGTGGCAGTAGAGCAATCAGATTATGAGGAAGTCCCCGGTGTCATACTGACTGACCGTAACGCGATCAGCGACTTCCTGAAGACTACTAAGGCTCAGGATGTTCTCAACTGGGGCAGGAAGAATTCGCTATGGTTCATGGTGAATGCAATGGGATGCTGTGGTGTGGAGCTGCTCTCCACGGGCATGGCACATTATGATACCGATCGGTTCGGTATTATCCCGAGGAACTCTCCAAGGCATGCAGATGTGCTCATTATCAGTGGGTATGTAACTAAGAAATATCTGCCTGCGCTGAAGAAGATATGGGACCAGATGCCTTCACCAAAATGGGTCATAGCCTTTGGGGACTGTGCCATTAGTGGAGGCCCTTTCTACGAATCCTACAGCACCCGGCAGAATGTAGATGAGATCTTCCCGGTCGATGTTTTCGTGCCAGGTTGCCCTCCAAGGTGTGAAGCCTTGATCCAGGCGTTCTTTGAGCTGCAGAAAAAGATCGAAGCAAAGCAGGATAGAGGCACGGAGTATTGAGGTGATTCAATGGATGCTAATACAATGATAGATTCACTTTCAACCCAGTTCCCGAATGCTATGTATGATACAAAAGTGGAATCCAAGATAAGGATCATTGCCAAAGTGAAGCCTGAAATCATAACGGATGTATGCAAGTATCTCAAGGAAAACCTGTCTTTCGGGCATCTGTGCTGTGAATTCGGCGTTGATTACCCCGGCAGGAATGAGATTGAAGTGGTGTACGTTATAGGCTCTTATGACCATTCGGTAGTACTTACCCTAAAGGCTATCCTTCCAAGGGACAATCCCGAGATCGAGTCTGTTGTGCCTGTTTTCTGGAATGCCAACTGGTATGAAAGAGAGACATACGAACTGTTCGGTGTGAAGTACCTTAATCATCCGGACCTGAAGCCTCTTGTGCTTCCGGAGGATATGCTTGGCGAATGGCCTCTCAGGAAGGACTATAGAGGCTTCCCAAATAAAACAGCTAAGAACCTGGTGTGAGGATTTATTATGGACGAAAAAGTTGGACCTTCTGAAATGATAGTACACCTCGGACCGCAGCACCCTATGATGCCTGGACCATTCAGGCTTAACGCTAAACTGAGGGGTGAGACGGTTGTAGATTCCGAGGTGGAGATGGGCTGGATCCATAAAGGGATCGAAAAGATACTTGAAAACAAGACATACCTCCAGGGCATAACAATTGTTGACAGGATATGCTACCTTGCGGCACTAACTAACGAGGAAGCATACGTTGGATGTGTTGAGAAACTTGCAGGTATCGAAGTACCTCCGAGAGCACAGTACATTCGTGTTATAATGGAAGAGTTTTCCAGGATACAGAGCCACCTGCTTGGTATAGGTGAATACGCTTCCTTTGTGGGCTTTGTGAGTATGTTCATGTACACGATCAGGGACAGAGAAGATGTAATGACTCTGATGGACTCTGTTACCGGGGCACGTGTAACGCACAGTTTCCTGCGCTTTGGCGGTGTGAAGGACGACCTGCCTGAAGGGTTCAAGGATAATGTGAAGCGTGTTTTCGCTAACCTGAGGAAAGCTGTCGATTCCTATGAGGAACTGTTCAGTTCCGACGAGATATACAGGTCAAGGACAGTGGGTATCGGTGTTCTTACTGCGGAAGTGGCAAAGGATATCGGAGTTTCCGGTCCGCCGCTGAGAGCAACAGGAGTTGCTTTTGACATACGCAGGGATGAACCCTATCTTGTCTATCCTGACCTGGATTTCAAGGTGTGCGTTCAGAAAGCTGGTGATGTCTACGCAAGAGTGCAGGTACGTCTCGATGAGATGCGTGAGAGCATGTACATCATTGAACAGTGCCTTGATCAGATCCCCGATGGACCCTTATTCCCGGAGGGTACAGCCTATGGCCGCAGGACACCTGTTATGAGAGTGCCTGCCGGAGAGGTGTTCCACCGTGTCGAGGATCCAAGAGGCGAAATGGGATTCTACATGATATCTGATGGTTCTGACAAACCTTACCGGGTGAAGATCAGAGGCCCGGTATACCCAACCTTGCAGGGACTGCCTCCGCTACTCAAGGGAGTCAGGGTCGCCGACATCGTGGCAATCGCCGGAAGTATGGACACATGCACAAGTGAGGTTGACAGGTGAGCATTATGGAATTACCGGAAATCCTATTCAATCCTCTTGTAAGAGGTATTCTCGGCATTTGCCTGATGAGTGCCATATTCCTTGGTGCTATGGCCGCTGTCTGGTTCGAGCGTAAACTATCAGCCGACATCCAGCAGAGATATGGTCCGATGAGGACAGGTCCTCACGGATTACTACAACTGGTGGCAGATGCCATCAAGCTGTTCACTAAAGAAGACATTATACCCAGGAACGCTGACCGTTTGCTTTTCGTTGCAGCACCTATTATGATGATGGGTTCTGTTTTCCTTATGCTTGTTGCTCTTCCTTTTGGTGCGATAATCATCAATGGTGATACTTATCCGATAGCTGCCACCGATATGGACATCAGCATACTGTACATCGAAGCTGTATCTGCTATCTCTATCATAGGTATCTTCATGGTCGCATATAGTTCCAACAACAAGTATTCCCTTCTTGGTGCGTTCAGGAATTTTGCACGTATGATCGGATACGAGGTTCCACTGGGTATCACTATCGTCAGTGTCGCTATCATGGCAGGCTCACTGAACATCGTGGAAATAGCACAGGCTCAGCACCCCTTGTGGTTCATTTTCAAGCAGCCCATCGGATTTATCGTGTTCTTCATTGCGCTTATGGCTGACATGGGACGTCTTCCCTTCGACCAGAACGAGTCCGAGGAAGAGCTCATTGCAGGATGGATCACTGAATACACTGGTATGAGGTTCGGTCTTGGATTCTTTGCAGAATACATCCACCTTATCCTGGGTTCAATGCTTGTTGTGCTGCTTTTCCTTGGCGGCTGGAACCTGCCTGCAGTATTGACATCCAACAATGTCCTTGGAATAATCCTGCCGACAGTCTTCTTCCTGCTGAAAGTGGTTCTTGTGATGTTGTTCATCATCATGCTCAGGTGGGCTGTCCCACGGTTCAGGATCGACCAGGTAGTAGACATTAGCTGGAAAAAGCTGCTCCCCTTAGCCCTTCTCAACCTGGGCTGGGTAATTGCACTTGGACTGCTGGGAGTGTGAAAGAAATGGTTATCAAGAACATTATTAGAGCCGTTAAGAACATCTATTTCGGCCCCACGGTAACAAGGATGTGTCCGGAAGTACCCACAAGACTTTCAGACAGGTTCAGAGGTCTGCAGAAGCTTGATAAAAGCAAATGCATAGGCTGTGGAATATGTGCAAACACATGTCCGAATAATGCTATAAAAATCGTAAAGGCAAGAGTAAGTCCTACAAGTGACAAAAAGAGATGGTTCCCTTCAATAGATATCGGACACTGTCTCTTCTGTGGCCTCTGTATTGACCAGTGTCCTCAAGAGGCATTGGAAAACAGCAAGGTGTACCTGACTGGTATAATCCGCTACGATCACTGTGACCTCCTCTTTACGCCTGATATGCTGGCAAGAGAAGTTGATATCAATGCTGAGAAAGAAGCAGGCAAGGAGGTGAGCAGATGGACACCTCAATAGGCACGATACTACATCTGGCTGTCTTTGCAATACTGGCAATAGCAGCAATCATGTTCTCGTTGTTCGTAGTGACCGCAAAGGATGTTGTCAGAGCAGCGTTATCATTAGTATTTGCTATGTTCGTCATTGCAGGTCTGTACATCCTGCTTAATGCCCAGTTCCTTGGTGTCGTCCAGGTGCTGGTCTACATAGGAGCTATTGGAGTACTCATACTGTTCGCTGTAATGCTCACGAAAAAGGAGTTTGGTACAGATGCTGAATAAACAGTTTACAATAATGCAGATCATCACCTCAATATACAGGTACTTCAAGCCGCGTATCCTGGGAATGATCGTTGCATTCCTGTTCCTGGCTATTGTGATGGTCTCTGTCATCGGGACCACCTGGCCCACAGTCGATCAGCTGCCGCAGAACCTGGAAGACCAGAGTAACATTGAAGGTATCGGACTGTTGATATTCACTCAGTTTGTCGTGCCTTTTGAGCTACTCTCTATCGTGCTGCTTTCAGCAATGATTGGTGCTATCTATATTGCAAAAGGGGAGGCTGGCAAATGATCCCTATCGAACTCTACATTGGACTCTCTGTTGTCATATTCTCAATAGGCCTTTACGGCTTCATGACACAGCGCAACGGAGTCAGGATGCTGATGTGTGTGGAACTCATGTTAAACTCTGCAAACATCAACCTTGTGGCGTTCTCAAGCTACCATGGGAACCTTACAGGACAGGTATTTGTTCTGTATGTGATCGCACTGGCGGCTGCAGAGGCTGTAGTAGGCTTTGCCATACTGATGTCCATCTTCAGAATGAAGGACATGATCGATCTTGATAAAATAAACATCTTGAGGTGGTAAAAAAATGGCAGTAGGCGATTATGCGTTCCTAATACCACTCTTACCCGCACTGGCTTTTGTGCTCACCTTCTTCCTTGGGAAGAAACTGCCAAACGGCGGTGCGATCATACCTATCGTAGCAATTGCTACATCTTTCGTTATCTCTCTATTGATCACAGTAGGCCTGCTTCAGAATCCTGAGCAGGTGATAAACCAGTCAGTTACCTGGTTTGCAATGCTTAACCTCGGAATACTTGTGGACCCACTTGCTGCGGTCATGCTGACAATGGTTACATTCGTCAGCCTGCTCATCCACATCTATTCAACAGGTTACATGTCACATGACAGGGCCCAGTACAGGTACTTTGCAGAGACTTCACTGTTCACGGCTTCAATGCTGAGCCTGATCATTTCAGACAACATCCTGCAGCTCTTCATTTCATGGGAGCTTGTGGGTCTGTGCTCATACCTGCTTATCGGGTTCTGGTACCAGAAACCTGCAGCTGCAAGTGCAGCCAAGAAGGCTTTCCTGACCACCAGGATAGGCGATGTGATGTTCCTTGCAGGTATCGTTGTGCTTTTCTCGGACCTGTTCAGGTTATACAACGGTTCCATTCCTGAAGGTGTATTCATACTGAAGTTCGATGAGATCTTCAGCCAGATCCCGCAGCTTGCTGCAATGAGCACTCCTATTCTGGGTTTCCAGGTAAACCACCTTACATTGATAACACTGCTCTTCCTGGGTGGTGCAATAGGCAAGTCCGGTCAGTTCCCTCTGCATGTGTGGCTTCCTGATGCAATGGAAGGTCCGACAACGGTTTCCGCTCTCATCCACGCTGCAACAATGGTCACAGCAGGCATCTATCTGGTAGCAAGGACATTCCCGATGTTCATTGCAGCCCCTGACTCACTCATGGTGGTTGCTTACATTGGAGCCTTTACAGCCATCTTTGCAGCAACCATGGGTATCGTGATGAATGACATGAAGCGTGTGCTTGCATACTCCACGATCAGCCAGCTCGGGTACATGATGCTTGGGCTCGGTCTGGGTGCAGTGATAGGTGCTGAGGCAGTTGGAATCTCAATGTTCCACCTCATCAACCACGCATTCTTCAAGGCTCTGCTCTTCCTGTGCGCAGGCAGTGTGATCCACGCAGTGGGCACCCACGACATGAGGCAGCTTGGAGGCGTTGCGAAAGTAATGCCGATAACAGCAGCAACAATGATGATTGGAGCCCTGGCACTCGCAGGAATTGGTATCCCCGGTACCTCTATTGGTTTCAGCGGTTTCTTCAGTAAGGATGCTATCATAGAAGCAGCATTCCTTTTCGGTGAGAACGGAGGTGGCTGGGTGCCGTATGTACTTTCAATTGCAGCAGCCCTGTTGACATCTATCTATATATTCCGTCTGATCTTCATGACCTTCTTCGGTAAGCCACGCACTGCATACGGTGGTCATGAGGCCCATGCGTCCATGACTCTCCCCCTTTCCATACTTGCGATCCTTGCACTGGTGTTCGGTGCTCTTACCATGGAAAGGTTCAACAATTTTGTCAGCGAGACGTTCGTCAACAATTTTGTACATATGGATATCCCGGCGCTTGCAGAACTTGGTGGATATCACCTTGCAGCACATGCTGGACATGAGCCACTCATAATACTATGGCTTCCTGTGATTGTCGGAGTTGCAGGTTTGCTCATTGCTTACCTGATATATGGCCTGAAGGTCATCAACATGGACAGGCTCATCTCAAGGAACAATCCCATCTACAAACTCCTCTACAACAGGTACTACCAGAACGCGATCCTCACAAACTTCCTTTCAGTAAAGGTCGTCTATGAGGGACTTGCTTTTGCAGGACGTGCCGTTGACACAGGGTTTGACTGGATCGTCAACTGGATCGGCGACGTCACTATCGATGCAGGTGATGCTCTGCGCCAGCTACAGACAGGTGTTGTACAAAACTATGCAATGGTCGTAATTACAGGAGTAAGCCTCCTCGTAATACTTATTACAGTGGTCATGGAGGTACTCTGATGTTATTATCAATGATAGTGCTCATACCTCTGATATTCGCAGTATTGACACTACTCACAAAAACAAGAGAACAGGCAAGAGTAATGGCCCTGATTGCCACTGTATCCGTCCTGTTGCTCACAGTATACACGTACTTCAATTTTGACAGTACGACAGCCGCAACGCAGTTCGAGGAGTTTTACTCATGGGTACCTTCTCTGGGCATAAGCTACCATCTGGGAATTGACGGAATATCTCTTCCATTGATACTTCTCAATGCAATAGTTATGCCACTGCTCATTCTCTTCACATGGAATGACGACAGGAAAGCACCCAACAGGTTCTATTCCCTAATACTGATAACACAGGGTGCTGTCCTTGGTGTGTTCTGTGCACTGGACTTCTTCCTGTTCTACGTGTTCTGGGAACTGACACTTATACCGCTCTTCTTCATGGTGAGTATATGGGGCGGTCCAAAGAAACACTACGCATCGATTAAGTTCTTCATCTACACCCATGTAGCATCACTTGTAATGCTTCTGGGCATATTCGGTCTGTACTTTGCAGCATGGGAAACAACCGGAACCCCGAGCCTTAGCATCCCGCACCTGCTCGCCCAGTTCCAGTTCATAGAATCCGGGATTACAAGGGACCTGATATTCCTTGCACTGCTGTTTGGTTTCATAGTCAAGCTGCCAGTGTTCCCGTTCCATTCCTGGCTACCGGATGCATACACAGAAGCGCCTACCGCAGGAAGCGTGCTCTTTGTACTGCTTAAGATCGGAGGATACGGTATCTTCAAGATAATGCTCCCGATGCTGCCATTCACAGCATCACCAAACCTGATGATAACGATAATGGGAGCTCTTGGTGCAGTCAGCATCCTGTATGGCGCTTTCCTTGCGCTCGCACAGAAGGATCTCAAGAGGATGGTCGCTTACTCAAGCCTTAGCCACATGGGCTATGTCACATTGGGTGCAGCCGGTCTTGTATCCCTCTCCGTTTCAGGTGCGATGTTCCAGCAGTTCTCCCACGGACTGATCATGAGCATAATGTTCATGTCATGCGGTGTTATCAATAAGGCTACAGGCACAAGGATCATCAACGAGCTTGGAGGCCTTGCGCAGAGAATGCCGAAACTGGCTGTCATCATGGTGCTTGCATTCATGGCATCACTGGGACTTCCGGGACTAACCGGCTTCATCGCCGAGTTCTCTGTGCTGGCAGGCAGTTTTGTGAACCTGCAGGGTTATGTTGTGCTCGCATTGACGGCAATAGTCATAACAGCAGCATACCACCTGTGGGCTCTTCAAAGGGCTATGTTTGGTGTCTATAAAGAAAAACTGGGTAACGTGGTCGATATCAATGGGTACCAGACACTCGCAATGGGTGTTATTGCCATCCTGATCTTGTACTTCGGACTCAATCCAAGCCCGGTGCTTGATATGATGTTAACGAATTCAGAACATATAATTGGCCTGATGGCCGGCATGGGGGTGTAAAAAATGGATCTTATGCTTTTTGCACCTGAAATAACGATGGTTGTCACAGGCCTGGCTGTACTGCTCATAGGCCTGTTCCTTCCTGTAGACTCCAAGAAAGTACTGGGTTACCTTGCAAGTCTTGGTATCATTGCAGCACTATATTTAACTATAGCAAGCCTTGGAACAAATGCACTGGCCTTCTACGATACCTTATCTGTTGACGCTCTTTCGCAGTTCTTCAAGATAGTGTTCCTTGTAGTGGCTCTGCTCTTTTCCATAGCATCCATCAAGTATACCGAAGGTAGTGCTCATGTAGAGGAATTCTATGTGCTGGCTATATTTGCCACTATAGGAATGATGTTCGTGGCATCGGCCAACGACCTTATGGTGCTTTTCGTGGCATTTGAGCTTGCAAGTATCTCGACCTATGCACTCGCAGGCTTTGAGAAGAAGAACCCGCAGTCTCTTGAAGCTGCAATGAAGTACTTCCTTATAGGCTCCCTCTCAGGTGCATTGATGCTCTTTGGTATCACCTTCCTCTATGGTGTTACGGGAACAACAAGCATACCTGGTATCGCAGCCAGTGGAGCAGCTATTGCAGCAAGCCCTATCGGGATCATCTCTGTGGTGCTTCTGATTGCGGGCATGGGTTTCAAGATAGCTCTTGCTCCTTTCCACATGTGGGCACCTGACACATATCAGGGTGCGCCTTCACTTGTATCTGCCCTGCTCGCAGCAGGATCCAAGAAGATGGGTATTGTGGCAGCCTTCAAGGTTTTCATAGTTGCCCTTATAGCCCTCCAGGTACAATGGCAGATAGCATTCGCCATCCTTGCAGTCATAACAATGACACTCGGAAACGTAGCGGCTCTCTCCCAGACAAGCGTCAAGAGAATGCTTGCATACTCTTCACTTGCACAGGCCGGTTACATCACAATGGCATTTGTTGTCCTCACACCAATGGCACTTGGCGGTGGCATACTCTATGCACTGTCTCACGGCTTCATGAAGGCCGGAGCTTTCATAGCAACAGCTGCTGTCGTCTACATGGTACTCTCTGAGAACAAGGATACAAAGGATCCGGACCATATTGACAACTTCAAAGGCCTTGGGCAGAGAATGCCTGTCACTGCGCTCTCCATGACGATATTTGTGTTTGCGCTGGCAGGCATACCGCTTACAGCAGGTTACATGAGCAAGTTCGTATTGTTCTCCTCGACCATCCAGGCAGGGTTCGCATGGCTTGCAGTCATAGCCATAATTAACAGTGCCATATCGCTGTTTTACTATGCCAAGATCGTGAAATACATGTACTTCCTGCCTACCGAGGGAACAAAGATATCAGAACCACTTCCATACACCATTGCCCTTGTTGTGGCTGTTGCCGGTGTGCTTGCGATTGGCTTCTGGCCTGAGCCCTTCATCTACTGGGCAATGGAAGCTGGAAAAGTATTACTTGCAGGAGGAATTTAAATGGCAGACTGTGATCTTTGCGGAGTAGCCCTCCCGACACTTATCCCTGTTAAGGTGTACAAACCTAAGTTCGCTCAGTCCTATCCTCAGGGTATGTGGCAGGGTCTTTGCGACCAATGTGTAGGTGCCGCAATAATAGCAAGCGAGGAGCATGCCCGGACCGGCACATGCGGAACTGCCGGTACATGTCAATTGTGTGGCTCCATTGAGCGCCTGTATGATGTGCCTATCATCAGGCCATCTTTTTCCAAGGGTTCAGAGAAAGATACTGCTTATCTCTGTAAGAGATGCCTCACTTCCATAGGGCAGGCCAAAGCAGAATGGGACCATGATAAGGCTACACATTCGCACGACCATATAACAACCAAACATACGGACCACTAAACCAAGTAAAGTAAGACCGGTATGACACCGGTCTATGATTCTTTTTCTGGATTTCCGGCTTCTCTATGACGGGTTATTCTGCTGTTGTTACTTCTGTGGAAAATCAATGTTTTATCATAACAAAATAGCTTTACTCAGAGTATAAAAACCACTTGTATTGTAAAAAGAGAATACTGAAAGCGGGCATGGTTCGCTTTCTTAACCTGCTGGAGACTTTTAAGAATTATTGCTTTTTCCAGCTGTCCATATCCCTGTCTATCTTTTCAATGTCCTCTTTCAGTCTTTCTGGGACTTGCGCCTCTGATTTGCTTTCACCAAAAGCTCTTCTGATATCTGCGGGACTCGTATATTGTTTGTCAGGAATATCTTGCAGATCAGAAACTATATTCTCTGAAGCATTATGATTCCTTGCATAATCCAGAATGTCCTTTTTTGCTTTTGGATATTCTATGCCTTCTAGTGCTTCCTGTATTGCAGTTGCATTGCTTCTAATATTTCACTCCCCCTTTTTATGGAATTACCTTTAATACTATGTCTGGTAGCGTATAAATAAATACTTAAATATGATTGATGAGTAAATATAATGCAAATTGTATGGAACTTTGTCGTCCTGAATTAATACTGCCACCAGTTCAGTCCTGAAAATAACTATTTGATTTTTTCAGTATAAATCAATCGGATTCCTTTTGACTATAAATATCAGAATAGATAGCTCACTTTGCTCCGCATTAATCTTTTATTAATCGTTCATTCTCTCTCGCGAACTGCCTTACTGCTCCCGACTGCCGGCCTTCCTTAAACTCATCCCTTACATCCAATGAACTTTTATATGTTCTATCTGATACCTCCTGTAAATCTGACATAATGTCTTCTGAGAGACTATGGTTTTTAGCATATTCCAGAATCTCTTCTTTCCTTTTTGGATAATTGATATCTTCAAGTGCTGATTGTATCTCAGCTGCATCGCTTTTCATAGTCTCCTCTCCCATTTGAAAATGCGATGCTTAAATAATCCTATGTTATGCGATGATATAAATAAATGCTTGAATAGATCTTTCAGCCACCTTGTCTAACATACTAATTACGATGCCTGCTTGAAACATCGAGCCTTTTGATCTGAGTTTTTAGAGAAGGAGAGGTCTTTCCGCATTGTCATAGAGGTGAGTGGTTTGAGTTCATTGAACTATGGTCAGTTTAACTTTTGCTCATTCGAAATATATATCGCTTGAGCAATATTACTTCTTCTCTTTTTGCAAAAGACTATCAATTTTATCTGAGAGGCGTTGTATTTCTCGGTGTAGCCCTTCTATCTCATCTGACTGCGATTCCTTGTCCTTCCCGATAAGAATGCTTGCAAGTGCGGCAGTTATGTATCCAAAGATGGCAAATGCATAAAGGGCCAGTAAAAATGTCAATACTCTTCCTTCACTGGTTACAGGCCAGTATTGGCTCCCAATCGTGGTCATAATCATACTGGTCCACCAAAGTGCATCTCCGTAGGAATCAAAGTATGGGTATTCAAAATTGTACATTCCTGCTGCACCAAGTAGAATTATAAAGGTTGTAAGAGCCAGCACGTATCCCAGTCCTCTTCTTTCCATAGTGGTTCTAACTATCCCCAGGCTTCTGTTAAAGGATGAGACCAATCTGGCAAGATTAAAGGACTGGCTAACCCGCACTATTTTTATGACTCTGGATGCTCTGAATAGCCTAAGGATGCGTAAAGGCGGTAAAAGTAGTGATAATGCTATCAGCCAATTCTGTTTTAAATACTCTTTTCTACGGGGGGCGATATAAAGTTCGATTGTAAAATCAAGTATAAAGATAAGCCATATGATACTGTTCACAGTTTGCAATAAAGGTGGAAGCCCATACAATAAATCTAGAATTATGAGAGCCAGCCATAAGATGGCCAAAAATATAAGAGGAAGATCCAGTGTTTCATTAATTTCCAAGAGTATATTTTCTCTTTCTTTATGTGATTGTTCTTTATCCATGTGATTCTCGTTTCTTAGCTGATAAAGTATTTTATATATCTTCCAAAGAGACTTACCAGAAAGAAGTCTTATTAATGACTATAAAAAAGGTAAATTTAAACAGTAACCCTTTGTTCAATTGTATCTTCTGACATAAATAATGCTCTAAACTTTTTGTAAAGATGCTTTTTATTAAAGTGCTTGATCAATCTTTCAGCGTAAACTCTCATGCAGTTTGATGCCGTTCCTTAGTTCTCATATTTCGCAATATTTAAATAAACTCCAGTCCCATATTACTTGGGGTAGGCAATACATTGCCTCATATTGAAAATTAAAGGGGAGTGATAACTGTGGCTGTGCCAGAGATGTTGTCAGTTAGTTCTATGGAAGGAGACAAAATCGTAAATGAAAAGGGTGAAAACCTTGGAGATATAAAAGATGTAATGATAGACATGCAGACAGGGTCTGTTGCTTATGTCGTGCTATCTTTTGGCGGTTTCTTAGGCATGGGGAACAAGTTATTTGGCGTTCCGCTTGAGACTATGACAAAGAAACCGAATGAACATGCTTTCATTCTGAATATTGATAAAGAACGGCTTGAGAATGCTCCAGGATTTGATAAAGACCACTGGCCTGGAACCGAAGCTGGAGGGTCCTATGGGGAATACGTTACAAATGTGTACGATTATTATGGATATGAATGTCCCTACAAGGAAAATATCTACGGAGCGGGAAGAGGGGACCGGGAATTTGAAGAACCTGGCGGAAGAACATTAATAGACCCTCTGGGAAAAGCCAAAGCAGAGAGGGTCCATGCTCGTGATACGGCAGAATGCACTGTTGCAGGCGAGCCTGGTGATATATACAGTATACTCAAGAACGAGCATGACAGGGTGCTGGGCATGTTTGATGAGGCAATCAACAGCCGTTCAAAGGACACTTTTATGCAGATAAGGGACGAACTTAATTCTCATATGAGCGGGGAGGAAGAAGTCCTATATCCGGTACTGAGGGACAGGGAAAGAACCCATGATGTTGCTATGGAAGGCTATCAGGAACATCATCTGGCCAAGTTGCTGCTCTCGGAGCTTGAAGTCATGGATGAGAAAAGCGACATGTGGGTACCTAAAATGAAGGTGCTGAAAGAAACTGTCAGACATCATGTAAAAGAAGAAGAGAAGCAAATGTTCCCTGGTGCACAACGCGAGATGAGCAAAAGTGAATCTCAGGAAGTTGCACGAAAATACTTGGATTTCAAGAGCCATTACAGGGTATGATCACATACCCTTTGTTTTAGTTCATGATGTTAAGATTATTTTTTAAAGGCATGATTATAGAGATAAACTATCTTTTAGGAACAATTTCCCGGTACTATGATTCACAGTTCTTATATAAAGTCGGGTCCCATATTATATTGATGAGGTTAAATCAAGTGCCTCATATCGAAAACTAAATGGGAGTGTTATGCGTGGCTGTACCAGAAGTACTATCTATTACTACAATTGAAGGAGATAAGGTTGTAAACGAAAAAGGTGAAGATCTTGGGAACATAAAAGATATAATGATCAATCTGCAGGATGGATCAGTATCTTATGCTGTACTGTCATTCGGAGGGTTCTTAGGACTTGGGGATAAATACTTTGGAGTGCCCTGGAAGGCAATCCACAAGGATCCGGGCTCGCACAATTTCATATTGAATGTTGAAAAAGAAAGACTTGAGAATGCTCCCGGATTCGATAAGGATCACTGGCCAGGAACGACGGATGAAGCTCACCGTGAATACGTAACAAGCATTTACGACTATTACGGATATGAGCAGCCTATGATCAGAAGAGGCGCAGTTGATGAGGAAACAAGGTCGCGGACTCATCTTGAGGAACCTGTGGTCATGTCCGGCAATGAATACGAAGCTGAGACCAGAAGCAGCAGCGATAAGCGTGAACCAGCAACTATGGGCGCAGAAGAAACAATGGCTGCATCACGCCAAGGAGAGATCATAGGTGCTGGCACTGCTGCCGGTACGTCTTCTGCAAGGACCACTGAAGTGAAAGAAGGTGGTATCACTCGTGAAAGCTATCCAAACACACACCGGGAGATATACCAGATACTCAAGGATGAACATGACAAAGTATTGAGCCTGTTCGATGAAGCTATCAGGAATGGCTCAAGAGATACCTTCATGCAGATAAAGGATGAACTTGACACACATCTCAACGGGGAGGAAGAACTCCTGTACCCGGTGCTTAAAAAAGAGAACAGGACTCATGATATCACCATGGAAGGCTATCAGGAACACCATGTTGCGAAAGTTCTGTTATCAGAACTGGATTCAATGAGTGAGAAAGATGAGATGTGGACTTCCAAGCTCAAGGTTCTGAAGGAGAACGTGAAGCACCACGTAGAAGAAGAAGAGAAAGAGATGTTCCCGGCTTCCCGGAAGGTTCTTAGTGAACAGAAGGCAGGAGAGCTTGCAGAACAGTATCTTGCTTTCAAGGATAAATACAGGGCTGCTCACGGCAGAAGATAAGGCCTATAAGCATAGAAAAATGCAGGGATAATATATCCCTGATCTTTTTTATTTAATAAAAAACTTCATGCTCAATAGAATGCATAGTAGATTATACTGGTTATTGCCATGCTGGCGATTCCCATAACTATTCCTCCCATGGTGTACGTTTTCAATATTTCGGGTGTTTCCATATCGGCGAGGTCCCCTAATATCCAGAAGAAAGGATCATTAAAGTGAGAGATAAGGAACGTTCCGGAAGCCATTGAGAAAAGCACTATCTCGGCAGGCAATCCCAGTTGTGGCATAATAGGTATCACTAATGCTGAAGCAACGAATAATGTTACCATTCTTGAGCCCTGCACGGTCTGGATAGCTGCTCCTATAAGGAATGGTATGAACAGGGCAGGTACGCTTGAAGTGATCAACATGTTGCCAAGTGCTTCACCAACACCTGCCAGTACGAGGGTTGCTCCAAGAGCCCCTCCTCCACATATATCTAGCATTACCAGCCCACTCCTCCTGATGCCCTTCTCGACCCATGCCCGCACATCAGCGGCAGCGAACTTCCTGGTTGGTAATACCATTGCAACCACAGCCCCGGACATTAGTGCCATGCCCGGATTCCCTATAAAATAGAACACATCTGCATGTGTGGTTATGCGCATAAGGATAAGTACGACCGGGATGATGATGGGAGCATAACATGCTACCCTGGTGGGGAGAAGACTCGCAACAGCAGGATCCTTTGCAGGAACTGTGTACCGAAAATAATCTTCCTTTATATTCATGTTGAATACTTTCATTATGTAAAGATACCCTACCAGTGACACGAACACAGCAATAAGGGTCCCGGTGACCAATACCCTTAATGCACTTATTTCAGTTGTGGGCCCTACGTCCCTTACAAAGGCGTAAATACCGGGTGAAGGATATACCAGCCCGAAGGAGACCATGGTCCCCAGCGCCAAAGCACCTTCCGTCACACCTTTTTTCAGGTTGAGCTTCTCGCTGAGGTCTTTGGCAACAGGGAGGAATATGATAAAGGCCAGTATCAGGCACATCATAGGCACTGCAAACATGAATCCCAGCAGAAAGAGTGCCAGTACAGGTTTTTTGAATATCTTTATAATGTCATCTGCGATTATCGAGGTGGCACCGCTTCTTTGCAGTATGACCCCGATTATGCTTCCGGCAGTAACGACAATTGCAAATTCCGCAAATATGCTGCTCATGCCTGCTGTGATCGCATCCATTGTTCCTTCAGCCTCACCTGCAAGCAGGCCCACCAGCATAGATGCAGCAATCAGACTCAGGAAGGGATGCACTCTCAAACGTGCGGTAAGGATTAAAATAAAAATCAAAGCTACTATGAAGATAGTTATTGGCCCCATTGATACCCCACCTATTCTAACTCACGCTATGTTATTTAAACCAGATGGCTATCCAAAAACTTTGCTATTATTTTTGCACTAATGCAAACCTTCCCCTGGTATAGCATCAGTAGAGCAGGAAGTACATCGTGGCTGTCATAATCATACTGCTGATATCCTCTGCTATAAGTGCAGTCCCGCCTGTCCCTGAAGTATAGTTCCAATGATACTGCCTGCAGTTATCACAATGGCAAACTGGGCGAAGACCGTGCCCATGCCTGTGGAGATAGCATCCATTGTCCCTTTAGCCTCGCCTGCAAGCAGACCCACCAGTAACGAGCCGGCAATCAGGCTAAGGAAGGGATGCATCCTCAACCGTGCAGTAAGTATAAGGATGAATGCCAGTGCAACAAAAAAAATTATAAGCGGGTTCATTGTTCGGAATAGCCTTAAGTATTTTGTTTACTTAAAGCCAGCCCTTAAAAAAGTTAACGGGAACTTCGCTCTTCCACGTACAAGAGGTAGAGACAACTGTTTTCTCTCATTTCCATGAACCCCTGGGTCTCGGAGATGCCTGCCTTTTCCAGTAAGACCTTCTTCCAGGATTCAGGAGGAAGTGCAATCTCACCTGTATACGCTTTGGCGCCTATCTGGGCATATTGCAGGGGTTTGCCATCTATCTTGATTCTTTTTGCCACTTCTTTCCTGTAGGTCTGATGCATCATGCATGCGCTGTGAGCTGCTGATGGCTGTATCGTATGATTATAGTGATCTGTGGCCTCAACATGCACAGGATTGAAGTTGCCTATACGTTTGATATACTCCCTTATCGCCTTGGAGAACGGGCATATATTGGTGACGAAACCGTATTTGCTTATCTGCTCTATGCTCTCAAAGGACGAGAATACAGATTCACCGCTGGCGACAGCTTTTGCAAAATCGTCCCAGGTCTCGTATTCTTCCTCAGGTACGGACTTGGCAAGTGATTCAGCCTGGCCGACCATATAATTAGTAAATCCTTCCACGCCCTGTTTATCTGAGATATCCTCAAAGAACAGGAAGACGGAAACATCAACAAAAGGATTGGATTCAATATTCTCTGCCATATTATCACCCTTAATCAACTACTTCCTCACCAGCGCTCTTTCCTTTTACTATAATGGCGAATACGCATGATGCGCTGCGAAGGATACTTTTGATGTGGCGTTCATCCACATTTATCCTTGCAAGATTCTCAGGCACCATTTTCACATCTCCTGTCATGCCTTTGTTTGCAAGCTGCAGGCATTCAAGGGCCTGTTTAGCGACTGTGATATTATTGGCCGCGATCTCCCTGAATCTCTGGTGAGTGATGCAGTAATTGGAAACCGCTGAATCCCTGATGCGATTATTGTAACTATCGGCAACGTCGGTGTCTGAATCGGGGATTGGCCCTATCCTGGAAATGTATCTCCTCATTGTAGGTGCCATGGGGCAGGTCTTCAGTGCATAAACGTATCCTATAACATCCCCGTCCTTGTCAATAATGGCAAGATCGGTAAGTACGTTAACTTCTCCTTCTACAGTGAGGGATGTTCTTCCCTCTTTCATTGCCACGTTAAAGGCGGGCCAGCCTACATAAGCTTCTTTGCCCATCCTTTCGGCATAACTTTCACCTACACGGAGCCAGTATTCTACAACACCCTCCGTTCCTGCTTTGCTGACCATATCATCAACAAGTGAATATATTGCAATGTCCATCATGGCTATGGTTCTCCTTATTCGTCTCTCACCATTCAATCTAAATATACTATATTTATATATTAATTGCACTGATTGTTTTTATTCTTTACCATTGAATTATGTATATTATATTAAAATCGCATTATTTTTTTGACCACTGGAATTCCGGGTTTCCCGGGTAGAGCATTGATGTTGTCATATTATCTTCAGATATGACCTTCTCAGCTTCTTCAACAGAATGCACGTCTATTTCAAAAACCTCCTCTCCCGTTACGTTATACCTGAGCATCATCTGCCCGCTCCCTGATCTTAGTAGCTGGACAAAATCATCTCCCGGAGCAGCGATACCAGTTTCAGAAGCCAGCTGGCTTTCTGCAGTCCATCTGCAGAGCTCAGCGCACACATTATCTTCGTTCAGGGGCTGGTCAACGGCTGACAGGCTTGCAGACAGCGTAGCAGTGCTTGTGATAGTGGGATGTTCAGCATGATCTTCAGCGCAGGCTGGGGTTTGCTGTTTGTTTTTCTCAGAAACCTTGCTCCTGCTAAGTTGTGAACGACACTTCATGTGGAAATGGCTATCTTTCCCCTTCCCGCCATCTCTGGCCAGGACGTGCAACATTTTCACAAAAGATGTTCCACGCTCCCTTTTTTCGGGTGATGTCCTTTCAAGATGTTGTATCCATTGGTTTTTCATGCAGGATCAGTTGTATGATTTGTTTAGTTGTTTACCTGGTTATCAAATCAGGATAGCATTTTTCCGATAGATTCCCTTAGCTTATCCAGAGAAGCCGGGTCAAGCAGGAGAAACATGTCTCCATAGATGGTATTCAATCCCTTCCCGTCACCGGCGTCATGAATCATGAACATCGTTTCAACATTCAGCAACTCGTCAGGTTCATTCTCTATCAGTGAAGAAGCTCTTTTAAGAACATTCAGTATCGCTCCTATGACTATCTCCGGGGTGCTATGGCGCACTGCCATATCAAGGAAAGATGTAAGAGCCCCTATATAGGAGCCTGCAAGGATATTTCCCAGTTCGGCAAGTGCAGACTCATGCATTGTAGGATCATTGGCCTGTTCAGATTCGCCAAGCATAAGGCTGCTCAGGAGTACAGCATTGTTAAATTCGAATAGAAGCAGGGCAACACCTCTGAGTTCTCCTTCGATCTTTAACATGACCCCCGCCATAGTGATAGATTCGGGAATCAGCATAGAGACCTTTTCCTGCTGCAGCATTCCCACGTCTGAAAGGTTTAGCCTTACATTACGGCTTACGAGTTTTGAAAGGGAGGTTGTTGCATTTCCCATTCCTATGCTTCCGATCTCTTTGAGCGCGTCAGTCTCGAAACTGTTCAATATATCCATACTATACCTTACTACCTTTATTCAGGCTCAATGACTAATTTTTCATTCTCTTCATTTTGTTCCATGTAGAACTTCTCTCCTACGTAGAAGCGAACATATTCCTCCCTGCCGCCCTTTACGATACGTATTCTGGAATGCATGATATCTGCAAGATTGAGGAAAAGCCCTTCAAATCTGGAAACAATTTTTTCGTCATGTGCTGGTTTATTGAGGAGGCCTATAAGGGTGATCTCACTGGCGCTGAACCTTTCGACCATTTTTGATACGAACTCATAGATCTCCTTTTCTCCCTCACTGATTATAAGATGTGTAAGGGGCTCAAATATTATGGCGCAATCTTTGGGCAATTTGCTTGTGAGGTCGAAGAACTTATCAAGCTCTGTAACCGGTAATTTAATTATTCCATTGTCTTCCGAGACCGTTTTTATAGTGGGTGAGATCTCGATGAACTTCATAGCACCGACATCCATGAGGTCGGCCAGCTTTTCCCTATAAAGATTTGTTCTTGGCTGGGTGGACACAAGTACTGTGTTCACAGTCTCTCCATACAACCTGAGGCATATTTCGATAACTGCATCCTCATATCTCATATGAGGGGCATATTCAAGCAAAGTGGACCGTTTGAACAGATTTGCAGTCTGTTCGAACTCTGCAAAAACACCTGCCCTGTCATTCATGGGGCATTTATCGATCTCTTTTTCATACCTGATGCATGTGTCGAGTACATCACAGTCCATGCATGATGTCATGCCTTTGTCAACAACGCACTCATATATCAGGCATTTTTCTTCTGCATGCTTGTTCTTAGAAATGCATCCCGGACACTTCTCACTCTCATACATCTCACAAAGGGAACATTTCTTTGCACATGCGGATTTCACGACCTGGTTCTTCTGGAAAACCATTCCTTCTAGAAGGAAATCCCCAAGTTTCTCCCGGGGAATAGTCCTGAAAGCAGTGAACATCATAAAGCCTGCTGCTGCAAATATGCTGGTATATACCGCACTCCAGAAACCCAGATAGATAAGAATGGTTTCAGAAACTGTAGGGTCGGGTATACTGACTGCCACAGAAGGGAATATGGATGTGGTTATGAGGAATATAGCTGTGAGTGCAAGAAGCAGCCATGCGATGGACCCTTTCTTAGTCTCATAATATACCCTGACCCAGAAGTAAATAGCTGCTATCCCTGCTGAAAGTGAGATAGAGATGAATAGTATATATACCAATGTGATATCCGGGGTTAACATTTTGCCGCCACCTTAATTCCTCATCAGATGCTGATATGTATTTATATTTAATTGTTAATATATTTTTTGCCCTTTTAGAGCACTTTTCACTATAAGCTCGCCATTATCTGTATCCAGGATTATCGTACGTCCATAGTTCTCGCCTGTATCTTCTGCGATCAGCGGGATCCTTAGTTTCTTCAGGATTTCCTTGGTTGCAGTGACATTCCTCTCCCCAATATTGAGCTGGGTGTTTGAGCTGAAGGAAAACATTCTAGCTCCTCCTGCTATTTTTGCTTTGATGGCGTTCTTTGCGGCGCCTTCCTTTACCATACATTCTACAAGATAGGGTATACCTGTATCAGCAAACTTTGCAAGATTATCCTTTGCTCTTGCATTTTCTACACTCGGAAGCATTATATGCACCATTCCGCCGACACAGCTGCTTTTATCGAACATGGCAACACCTACGCACGACCCCAGTCCAAGGGTCGTTATTTTAGCAGGTTTTTTTGCTACCGCGCTGTCTGCCATTCCTACGATTATCATAATATTCAGGTACGCATTTTGTTGATCCTGTCAAGGATGTTCCTCATGGAGGCTGCATCCAGCAGCATGTACATGTCACCGCTCAGGCTATGGTACTCATCTTCAGCTTCTATCTCAAACAGGGCGGTCAGCCCAATGATATGATCTACTTTTCCGTTCAGGTATTTTCCGCACTTCTTCAATAGGTCCTCAGGGATGCCTTCTGCCAGTACGGGCAATGAAGGTGTTACTGACATGTCAAGGAACTTTGAAAGAGCAGTACAGTAGGTGCCTGCCAGGATATTTGCCACTTCTATGACAACTGAACTCCTCATGTAAGGGTCATTTTCGTATTCTGTGCGTGCAAGCATCATCTCTGATAGTACTTCTGAATGTCTTTTATTCAGCATGAGTATGAAACCGCCGTTCAGGTCACCTATTACCTTGACTATGGCTCCTGTCTTGCTATGTTCCTCATGATCTGAAATACTGTCAGGGTCAAGAGATGTGAGTTCAGAGGCGCTGACCTTGATCGTTTTTCCAATGAGTTGAGAAAGGGCTGTTGTGGCGTTTCCCATACCAATGTTCCCTATCTCATTAAGCGCGTCATAATAGAACTGGTCAAGTATAATTTTCATATTCTACCTCCTTCAGTTATACCATATCGTTAATTCTTGTAAGGATCCTGTCCATCGATTCAGGATCGAACAACGTGAGCAGGATACCTTCCATCCTGTTTCCTTCCATTGTGAAGAATGTATCAAAGAGAAATGTGTACTCCACGTTCCTACTCATTTCAATGAGTATCTGGTCCATGATGGCGCCAAGCATGTCATAGGTCTGCATTGGAGGCGAGATCCTGAAGTTCAGTCCCAGGAATTCAGAGAGTGAGCTTACGTAGGAACCTGCCAGGATATGTCCCACTTCCTCTATGAGGGATTGGTTCATGGAGCTCAGGATATCCGGAGCTTCTTCTCCGGTAATCGTGGTGCATATCGTTTCGGCGGTGTCCCTGGATAGCAACATCATGATGTAGCCGTTAATGTCTCCGTCCAAATGCATAATTACTCCTGAGACCACCGTATCAGCGCCGCCGGCACTCTCAGGTACGTCCTCTATCTTCTCTATCTTCAGTTCAGGAACTTCTATGCTGATCTGCTTGCCTATCATCTTTGAAAGAGAGGTCACAGCATTGCCCACGCCTATATTGACTATTTCCTTCAAAGCACTGGCCTGCAGCTCAGTCAGTTCATCCATCCTGCCTATCATGTTTTTTCCTCAGTATCCGTTTTTGATTTGCCTGGTTCTGTCGGGCCGCGGTCATTTACAGTATATTCTTTCTTTTGCGTTGAACGGCTTGAAGCGGTCTTTGGAGGGTCCAAGGAGTGTTTCCGTTTTTCCCATGACAAAGAACCCATTCTCATTCAGTCCATCGTAAAAGTCCATGTACAGTTTTTCCTGCAGTTCTTTTTCAAAATAAATAGTGACATTCCTGCAGAATATAATGTCAAATCCCTTGATCTTTGGGCCTGATATCATGTCATGGGACTTGAAGTGCGTCATCTTTTTCAGGCTGTCTATTACATGGTACTGGTTTCCCTGCTGTACAAAATACTTTTTCAGGAAAGCGGGTCCCACATCTTTCATTTCAATGTCGCTGTAGATTCCTTGCTGGGCCTGCTGAAGGCTCGCCTTGTCTATGTCGGTGCCTGTTATCGATATATTGTATCTTTTGATATTAGCTCCCAGAATATGGTCCAGAAGCATTGCAATGGAGTATGCTTCCACTCCTATGGAGCAACCGGCACTCCATATCTTTATGGATTTGAGAGGACTGCTGCCTTTAGACTTGATCACGGCAGGGAGTACTTCTTTTTCCACGATGTCATATACCTCTGTGTTGCGGAAAAAGTTTGTGACATTGACAGTCAGCGTATCCATGAGTATAACACGCTCACCATCATTCTCTTTCAGGAGCTTTACATAATCCCCATAATTCTTCGAGCCAGAAGCTCTCAGTCTCACATCGATTCTCCTTTTAAAATGGGAATCCTTATAGTACTCACAGTTAAACCCGAGTTTGTCTTTGATCACGTTCTTGAGCATTGCAAAATCTGCATCTTCTTTCGTAACAATTTTCTCAGCAGTCTTAAGCATTTAAACCTCCTGGAATTCTATGCTAACTTTGTTTCCGTCTCTCAATGGTGTTGTAAAACGGGCGGGGGTACCGTTAACAAAGAGCTTGATGCTTTTTCCTACAAGCTCTTCTCTGTTTATGTCCATGAACTCAAAAAGATCTGAAAGGATAGGGTTCTCATAAGCCCCTTCTTTTACTGTGATATCATCGCCGTCAAACACTCTTTCAGAAAGTTCTGCCTTCTTTCCATTAACAATTATAGAACTATCGTGACCGTTGAATGTCACTTTTTCACCATTGAGTATCACACTGGTACTTTTCCGGTTCTCAGGCACCTCAACAATATCATCAACGGTCCAGACGGCCTCACATTTTTCTATCTGCACCTTATCCCCGTTCTTGATGATCATGCTGGGAAGATCAACAGGGTCTACCACATTCCCGTTCAGCATGACTGATAATTTTATTCTGTCAAGGAGCTTCGGCTTCCTGTTCACCGTGACCTGCATCTTGTCAGTGACATCGGCACATGCCACCTGAATCACTTCTTTCAGTGTGAAGGGTTCGATAATGACTTCTGACCTGTCGGGAACATTATCCTCAGGTGAAACTATTTTTCTATTTACAATAACCGGGGTCATCAGTCTGGTTACTATATCATTGACAGTAATATCTGTAAAAGCGTTCATCCCCATTTTGGATATAAGCTCCCTGACCGTTATGCTTGCATCCCTGCCATCAGAAGGCGGTTCAAACTCTATTCTGGAACCTTTGTGAACCGGGTCCCCTAGGTTTGCTCTTTTTCCATCCAGCAGGACGCTGGCATGCTTCCCGGCATCGCCTTCAATAGTTATGAACTGAGAGTTCACTTTGAGTGTAAGGGCAAGTCCGGGGCGCGGATAAAGTCGTTTTATGTGTGTGGCCACAAGAGCGTCCATCACCGACAGGCCATTAAGTGCCATTAGATGAACGGTTGTGTTATTGACTGTCAGGTCTGTGAATTCGATGCCCGTCTTGCGGATAGCTGTCAGAGCTATGCCAAGAGGTGTTATCATATCGGCGCCAGTGACTTTGCCAGTAGTGTCCCTTAATGTATCTATCATCGCAGGAAGGCGTGCTCCTATTCGCTGCACAGGAACTCCCAGGTGCACTGAAAGCCGTTCTTTGAGCGTAACTGTCTGTGACCCTCCTCCGACAAGGACGACTGCACGTGGGAACTTTCCATTTATTGCGAGTATCTCGTTTGCTATGTGCAGGGCAAGTTTGTCCACCTCATCGCCAATAACAGAGATCACCTCTGCAGCCTGTATCCTGGTGACATTGCCAAAAAAGTCCTTTATCTCTATAATATCACATGCGCAGATCGTTTGCTTTATCTCTTCGCCCTTTTTAAAATCGACCAGGTAATGGTCACAAATGAAATCCGTTATCTCGTCCCCTGCTTCTGCAACCATGCCATAGCCTATGACCGTTCCGTCATTGGTTACAGCGATATCTGATGTGCCCGCCCCTATATCCACAAGTGCTATGTTCAGTTTGCGCATATCCAGAGGGATGGCAACACTCAGTGCAGCTATGGGTTCCAGAGTGATGCTTGAAACTTCCATGTCGCATCTGGCAAGCACAGCAAACATGCTATTAATGACAGGCTCCGGCAGAAATGTTGCAAGGACCTCTATTGAAATTGAGCTTCCACAGTGTCCTGTTATGTTCGAGATCCTCTGTCCGTCAAGCTCATACCCGATAACTGAATAACCTACACAGTTAAACCGTTCGCCAGCGTCAATTTCAGTGCTGGCTCTTGCCACGGCTTCAAACTCGATCTCTGATACATCATTCTCAGTGATCTCCCTGTAAGGCAGGTCAATAGACAGTTTTGCTTTAGATGTTCTAAGGGCCCTGCCGGCAACTGCCACACAGGCCCGTGTGAGTTTATACCCGATCTCTTTTTCAAGCTCGGCTTTTACTTTCTTTACGACCTCTGCAACCTTTTCCACATCGTGGATCTGTCCGTCATGCATACTGCGCTCTTCATGTTCACATATGCATGCGGCTTTTACTTCCAGAGGCTCTCCTTCAACAATGAGCCCCACAACAGTCCTGGTACCTATATCCAGGGCAAAGTGGGAATTGTTCATCTCATCCCATCATCTTTTTCATGATTGCAGCCATTATAACGTCGCTTGCCTCAGGTTCGAACAGCATGTTGAACTCGTTCCTTGAGTTTGTGGACGGTATATAGCATTCTCCTTTAACGACTATGAACTCGTCAGCAAGCTGTCCAATCTCCTTCTTGATGAAATCAGTCACTCCTTCCATATTCACATCCATGCGGGGGTCTCCGATGGCAAGGTTGATCCCGAGGAACTCATTGACCACACGCATGTATGAGCTACAGAGCCGTACTCCCATTTCACGAAGTTTGCGAATTTCCATCTCTTCTATCTTTGTGGTCGTCCCTATAGATTTCTTTAAAAGGAGGTCGGAGAATGAAAGTGCTGAGAACTTTGGTAAAAGGATCAGAGTTCCACCGGTCACATCTCCTGAAATACTGAGGTGAATACCTACAACGCTCTTCTGCTTTCCATTGGAGGCCCTGGAGATGATCTCATCCAGTGATAGCATCTCTACAACAGGGATGTCTATCTTTACCTCTCTGCTGACCATTTTGGAGAGAGCGGTTGCCAGATGACCCATTCCGATATTCCCTGCTTCCTGGAATGCTCCTTTTGTCATTTCGTCCATTTCAGTCATTTTATACCCTCATCATATCATATCAAAGTTGCAATATCAAGGATCAGTGCAACGCTTCCATCTCCAAGGATGGTAGCACCTGCAAATCCCCTTGTGTTCTTCAAAAGTTTATTGTCAAGAGTCTTGATGATTACTTCCTGCTGTCCCAGAAGCTGATCAACAACAAATCCAATATTGCTGCCCATTCTTTCCACAACGACCACTATAAGGTTCTCTTTCTTTTCAGCCTCTCCCGGGCAGTCAAGGACATCGCGCAGCCTCAGCAGCGGCAGTACCTCTCCACGCAGCAGGATGACCTCTTTTCCTTCAATTGTCTTGATATCCCTGGCCTTTATGCCCACGTCCCTCACAACATTTGCAAGAGGTATTGCATACGTTTCTCCTGCAATAGTCACCATCAGGGACTGGATGATCGCAACAGTCAGGGGCAGTTGCAGTTTGATGGAGCTTCCCTGGCCCGGCACCGAGCTGACCTTTACGGTGCCTCCAAGTGCTTCTATCTTAGTTTTGACCGCATCCATGCCGACTCCCCTGCCTGAGACATCGGTGATGGTCTTCGCACCGCTGAAGCCAGCCACGAATATAAGGTTAAGTGCATCCGTGTCAGAGAGCTTATCCACTTCTTCGCGGCTCATTATTCCCTTTTTAACCGCAATGTCTCTCAAGTGCGCAGGATCCATGCCTTTTCCGTCATCCTGCACCTCTATGATTACACTGTTCCTCTGCCTTGAAGCGGAAAGACCGACAAAACCCGCGACAGGTTTGCCGAGTTTTATGCGTTCTTCAGTAGGTTCGATGCCATGGTCTACGGCATTGCGCAAAAGGTGGACAAGCGGGTCTCCTATCTCGTCAAGCACAGTTCTGTCAAGTTCTATCTCCTTCCCTTCGATGACAAGGTCCACTTGTTTACCTTCTGATTTTGCAAGATCCCTTATCATTCGCGGGAATCTGCTGAACACCTGGTCGATAGGCACCATCCTGGCTTCCATGACCTCGTTCTGTATCTCGTTGGTCAGGCGGTCCAGGTTAGCAAGAGATTCATCAAGACTTTTGGCATTGATATCGGAAGCAAGCTGGTTCAGTCTGATCTTGTTGATGATCAGTTCACCCACAAGATTCATGAGATTGTCAAGGCGCTCAATGTTGACCCTGACGCTCTGGATGCTTTTTACAGATTCTGATCTCTTGACACCTGAACTACATTGCTGTGGCTCGTTTGCGTCTTCTTTTGTCGTGGATTCGGTTTCGTCATTTTCACACGCATACAAAACTGAGATATCAATAGCCTTGATCTCCGATATCTTTTTAATTACTTCCGTAATTCTGGCATCATCCTCTTTTGTGGCAAAGACGACAGAAAACTCAAAGCCGAACTTCTCATCCTCCAGATCTGCTTCGGATGGCATGCACTTAATGATCTTTCCCATCTTTGACAGGTTTATGAGTACAAGCGTGGACCTTGCTGACTTCAGTACACAGGATGGATCAAGCATGACTTTTAATTCAAGTATCCTGTTCCCTTCATGAAGTGCAGTCTCAATGTTTGCATTTTCAGATTCAGACAACTGAATGTGCATTTCTGTTTCATGAGCAGGCTTTAATTTTTCCTGAGTATGTATTGAGACTGTTCCTGCAAGGTCGTTTGCAATGTTGCCTGTGGTTCCAACAGCACAAAGAGCACCTTCCATGGCTTGCGTAAGGGAGGCCTGCAGATGGGATATGTTAACCTCACCCCCGGTGTCCACGCTCTCGACAAGGGCTTCAAGTGTATCCAGGCACTCAAAAAGTATATCGATAAGGGAGTCACTGACAGCCACCTGGCATTTGCGTAGCATGTCCATCAGATTTTCCATCTCATGGGTCAGTTCCGCGATGGTGCTGAATCCCATGGTAGCTGACATTCCTTTGAGGGTATGTGCAGAGCGGAACATCGTGTTGATATATTCGATCTCCATGGGGTTCTGTTCAAGCCCGAGCAGAGACTCATTCAACTGTTGGAGATGTTCTTCAGACTCTGCTTTGAAAATATCTTTATATTCTGACATATCCATGTCTATTCACACCCCTCTCAATTTCATTGTAATCATGTAGGTCATCATTGTAATCCCCAGCTTATCTTAGCATATGGACTATCTCGCTTGATACTCTTTCAAGGCTCACTGTACTATCTGACAGCCCGCGCTGGACAACCACTTTTGGCATACCATAGACCACACAGGACTTCTCATCCTCTGTTATCACCTTGCCGCCGGCTTTCTTTATCTCTTCGGCCCCATCCGCCCCGTCTGCCCCCATTCCGGTGAGCACTACAGCAAGTATGTTTTGCCCGTAGAGCGGAACCAGGGATTTGAAAAGGATGTTCGCACATGGCCTGACACCCTGCTCACGCGGATTCTGGTTAAGGGAAACAACTTCTGATGTACGCCCGCTTATGCTCTTCTGTACTATCTCCATGTGGTAGTTTCCCGGAGCAATGTATACAACGCCTGGTTCCAGCACGTCTCCATCCTTAGCCTCACATACAGTAAGTTTTGACTGCATGTCCAGCCTTTGTGCCAGGGATGCTGTAAAACCTGCTGGCATGTGCTGTACAACGACAACTGGTACCTTCAGGTCTCCAGGCAGTTTTGGAACTACCTGCTCAAGTGCCCGAGGTCCCCCGGTAGAGGAAGCTATCGCAAGTATCTTCTGGTTTGAAAAGTGTTTTTTCCTTGAGTCTTCAGGGGGCTTTGCAGGTATACTTAGCTCTTTCTTTGCATGGGTTCCTCTGGAATTCACATGTTCTTCCATAAAGCCTAGCTTTTTAAGGTCCACTTTAGATGCAATTTTGACTTTTAAACGGATGTCATCAGCTATATCCATTATATTCAGGCTGATATTGCCGGAAGGTTTCTGGATAAAGTCTACAGCTCCATATTCAAAAGCGTTCAATGTTCTTTCGGCAGACTTTGGATCGATGGCCGTGAGCATTACCACTGGAGTCGGACACTCACTCATGATGTATCCGAGTGCATGCAGTCCGTCAAGTGTTGGCATCTCAACGTCAAGAGTGACCACATCAGGCCTGAGCTTCTCAACTTTTTCCACAGCGTCGAGGCCGTTCCTTGCTGTTCCTATCACTCTGATCTCCTGATCTTCTGAAAGGATGTCAGAGATAACTTTACGCATCAGTGCCGAATCATCGACTACAAGGACATTGATCGTCATTACATTACTTTTCCGATAACTTCCAGGACCTTTGCGGCATCAAACGGCTTCACTATGAAATCAAGGGCTCCGCTTTTGAGAGCATCAGTAACTACTGACTGCTGCCCAATGGATGAGCACATGATCACTCTTGCAGAAGGGTCCATTTGCATTATTTTCTTTAATGCATCGGTCCCTTCCATATTTGGCATAACGATGTCCATGAACACCAGGTCCGGTTTGAACTGGGGATATTTCTGGACAGCATCAAGTCCGTCAACACATTCAGCCACGACCTCATGACCATTCTTTTTCAGAATATCCTTGATGACCATGCGCATAAATGCGGCGTCGTCCACAATCATTACTTTTGCCATTTTGTCTGTATCTCCCTTTATATTATGTGTGTAACCATTACACAGTTATAATTATTAGATGGCTTTAATTGCCATGTTAATATATAGATGGTTATATAATATATTAATTTATTGATTAAAATTTTATTTAAAAGAACCTCTCCTTTTAAGATGATTTTCTGTGGCTGGTTCAGTGCTTCACTCAAAAAAACATATTTTCAACTGTAAGTGGCAGAGTCCAACTTCGACCAACGGGATTAATTTTTTGTAGGGATTCTATATGTTGTTCATAACTCACTTAGTTTACAAGAAGCATGGGGGGGAACAAATAGCCGGATTGAGCATTAACCCGGAACACTTAAATATGCCATTTTCAATCCGTTAATTTGCTATTGATAAAAGAACCAGTAGTATGACAAATCTCACAAGTACGCTTATGCCTGTTGAAAAAGTTACTATGCCTATGCCTGTCTTTGCACCGAATATGGAGATATACCTTGGCAGCAGGGTCCGGACGCTGAATATGGGGAGCATGAACATGCTTCCAAGCATGAGTACGATCATCGCCTGCAAGGGCGATATCCCGTTGTTGCTTAACATTGGTCCTAGCAGTGATATCCCGAGAATAGGGCTTGCAACGAAGCTTGTGAGAGGTACTATGCTTTCAGGCGGGATGCCGAATATATCTGCCAGAGGCAGAACACTGAAAACCTCAAATGCACCCCTGTCCCGGAGGTAGAATACCAGTGTTGTCATTGCAAGATATATTACTGCGATCTTTGTGAATAGCTTCTTATTCTTGGTAAGTGACTTTTTGACAGCGTCTTTGAGGCTTACTTTCTTGTCGGTGATAGTTTCCTCGAACTTACACGGGTTCTTCTTCAGGAGCAGCTTACTGAGAACAATGACAGTGCTCACTTTCACGATTGCCGTCAGTATGAAGACCGCCACATAGAAGCCACCCACGACCGGACCGAGTGCAGGCAGTACTATCGGTATCTGGTAAGTAAAGATCTCCCTGAGGTATGCAGGGGTACTGTTCATTATAGCGCAAAGGGCTGCCTCACGGTTGTTTATACAACCGTTATCCCGGAAATTGACAACCATGGTGTTAGCTGCAACAGTAGATCCCATAGATACCACAAACGATGAAGCGCATGTGTCCGGCAGGTTAGTGAACCTGAATACAGGACTTGCAAAACGCGATAATTTCTGCATCAGGCCCAGTTCTATAAGCACAGCGGTCCCAAACAGTCCTATGAATATCACTATCAGGATCGGGATAGCAAAGTCAAGGGCACTGATAAGGACAGAGAACATGGATTATGGTAGAAGGCAGGAACTAAATTAAACTATCTCTCAAAAGAAAAGTTCAGGATTGGGATGCACATTTTTTGTCCTTGATTATTATTGCAAAAACTTATATCATTGTAATATATTGGTAGGTACTGATCGAGATGAAAAAGGACCTCATGGAAATTCTTGCCTGCCCGATATGTAAGGGCGACCTGATCCTCAATATTGAAAAAGAGGATAGTAATGAGATTATTTCCGGGACTCTTTATTGTCCGAAATGCAAAGAATACTATCCCATTGAAGAGGGCATACCAAACATGCTTCCTCCTGACCTCAGGGAATAACCGGCGAGGATATACAATTGCAACAGGTGCACATCAACAGGCTTGGAGTCAACTCTATTGAATTCGATACAGGTACGGTTGAGTTGCCTTTGTCGCCGGGTGAGGAAAGAAGTTTTGAGCTGGTGATGATAAATTATGGCGCTCCCACACATGTGAATCTATCCGTAAGCGATTCTCTGCGTGAGAACATTACTATGCTTGAGGATAATCCTTATGTCCGTCATGAAGAGTACGTCCCGATAATAGCCCGGATACCCTATGGGGGAAGGCTCTATACAAGAGGACAGGTATTTGTGACAGTCGGTTATGGCTCCAGAAAAGCCGGTTTTGAATTCAATGTAGGGCAGCCAGGGCCGGATGATGCAAATTTCACAGTTGATGTGGACACTTCATTATCAACTCCCCGTAAGAGTTCTTCGCATGGACGCAAGGATCATGGGGAAAACTGGAGTTCTCAGCTTCCGGAGATATCGCTGCAGATGGTAAGGTCGGTCTTTGAGATGGCTTCTTCCAGATCGGTTTACATGGTAGCAGCTTTTGTGTTCCTGATGTCTGTGATGATCATGGCAATGATATTGCTATCCGTGGACTTTGGACCCTTCTTTGGATTCTATCCTTCTGTCTTCTATTCAATTCTTCTTACCTTTCTGATGGCTTTCTTAATGATCAGACTTCCTATATTCAAATAAAAACAAGGCGATGCATCATATGAAGTATATTATAGTAACCGGCGGAGTAATGAGCGGGCTTGGCAAGGGAATAACCACCGCTTCTATCGGGCGCAACCTGAAGAACAAGGGCTATAAGGTAACGGCCATCAAGATAGACCCGTACATCAATATCGATGCAGGCACAATGAGCCCTTTCCAGCACGGAGAGGTCTTTGTACTGAAGGATGGTGGCGAAGTAGACCTTGACCTTGGGAATTACGAACGTTTTCTTGACACCGAACTTACAAGGGAGCACAACCTCACAACCGGAAAAGTTTACCAGGCAGTGATCTTAAAGGAGCGTCGTGGGGAGTACCTGGGCAAGACCGTGCAGATAATCCCTCACATTACAAATGAGATCAAGGATCGCATAAGGAAAGTCGCTGCAAAGAGCGGTGCCGATGTATGTCTTGTGGAAGTTGGAGGTACTGTCGGTGATATTGAGAGCATGCCTTTCCTGGAGGCTGTCAGGCAGATGCACAGGGAAGAACCCAAGGGCGACCTGGCATTTGTGCATGTTACCTTGGTACCCATGGACCCTCAGGGAGACCAGAAGACCAAACCCACCCAGCACTCAGTGAAGGAATTGCGGGAACTTGGGTTAACTCCGCATGTCATTGTTACAAGATGCAAGGAACCGCTGCTTGATAGCACTATATCGAAGATTTCTCTCTTCTGTGATGTCCCGGAAGAGGCTGTTATAAGTGCCCATGATGCGAAAGATATTTATGAAGTCCCACTGATGATGGAAAAGGAAGGACTGACCGATTACCTGATGAAGCTGATGAACCTCCAGTCGGACAGTGTGGACATGGCCTGGGCTCAAATGGTCGACAGGATGCACAATCTCAAAGGCAAGGTCAACATAGGCATCGTGGGGAAATACACTCATCTTGAAGATTCCTATCTCAGCATAAGCGCTTCCATCAAGCATGCAGCTATTGACTGTGGAGTTAATTATTGCACAACGTGGATCAATGCGGAGTCCTTCGAAAAGGACCATTCTTTGGTGGCAACCCTGTCAAAGTATGATGGAATACTTGTTCCCGGAGGTTTCGGGGAAAGGGGTGTTGAAGGCAAGATCATGGCCATAAGATACGCCCGCGAGAACGACATCCCATACCTGGGGCTCTGCCTGGGTATGCAGCTTTCTGTTATTGAGTTTGCAAGGCATGTCTGCGGGCTGGAGAATGCGAACAGCACTGAATTCGATGAGAACACACCATATCCGGTAATCGATATTCTTCCAGAGCAAGAGAACGTGGTTGACATGGGTGCCACAATGAGACTTGGTGACTATGAAGCAAACCTGAAGTCCGGCTCCCTTGCAGAATGCGTTTATGGCTGCCCTAAAATAATCGAGCGCCACAGGCACAGGTATGAGGTCAATCCCAACTTTGTTGACCGTATAGAGGAAAAGGGCATGGTGTTCTCAGGCAAGAACAGGAACCGGATGGAGATAGCAGAGATTCCAGGAAAGAAATTCTTTTTCGGTTCTCAGTTCCATCCAGAGTTCAAATCCAGGCCTGGGAGGCCATCTCCGCCTTTCAGGGCATTCGTAGAGGCCATGATGTCCTCAGAACAAAGTAATTCTTAAAAATATAAACATGAGGGAATTACACCCTCAGCTCATTTTTATCGGCTCTACTTTCATGTATTCACGAAGGACTGTCGTGGCATAACTCCCCTTTGGAAGCATGAACCTCAGGACAGCCTTAGATTTTCCGGGGTTGAACTCATCCTCTGATACCTCAAAGGAAGGCTTGCTGTGGAGCAATATCTCCCTGCGCAGCCCGGCTGAAGATAATTCTGGCAGTCCGGGAACCCTGAATTTCTCTGCAGGGATGCCTGCCTCTTCAAAGATATCCCTTTCTATCTTCCCGGGAGCACCGGATGCAAGGGGTGTGTCGTATCCTATGAGGGGTGCGGTCACAAAAGCCCTGTTCCTTTTTACCAGGTTATTCATGCCCTCCAGATTCTCCTCAGTGACCTGCTGCGTCTTTGTGACATCAGGCAGCCCCTCTTTGTTCTTGAAACAGACGATGTCTCCGGGCACTGCAGCATCAAGGGGCATTCCCTCTTCTATACGCTTGCAGATCATCCGGTTGAACATATATGACTGGTAAGCATGCACGAACATCTTGCTGATGTTCTGGGCAAGTACGCGGAAGGACCCTGCATAGTCTCCGGGATTCTCCACAAGGTAGTGCATCATAGCTCTCTCGTACCTGAGACGCAAGGGATATATCTTCAGTCCCTGTGCAAAATCCCGGGTATTCCATACCAGATCACGCACTTCCCTCACATCGTCCGGTTCATCTGGGAACGATCTGGCAATGTATGTCATCGCTGCCTTTTCAAGGTCCCCCAGCAGTATCTCTCTGCCAACGAGATGTGTAACAGGCCGGATGGCCCCAAAGCGCTGTATCCCAAAGAAGTTAGGCACTCCTCCAAAAGTGTTGAGCTCTGCAGTAATCCCCTCAAGGATGCCTCTGAGTTCCTGTGGACCATGCCCGATATCCCTTATGGTTATCACGAACTCGTTTCCGAAAAGGTCCCCAAGCTCAACAGACCGCTCAGACCTGCCAATGACCTTCAGCTCTACGTCCTTAAGATAGAAACTCTTGATATCTTCTTCTTTTCCATCATAGATACTGATCTTTTGTGTGGTCTTTGCCCTCTTGTCCTTTGTGCCTGCAAAACCAATACGCTTCTGGCTGATACCCAGCTTCCTGGATATGTCCCGGGCCAGGTGATGCATATCCCAGTTGCTCTTGGTAAGCTCCAGGATAAGCTGTTTCCCGGAATCTCCTTCCTCGCGGTTGCTGATCTCTTTTACAATAAAGTCTTCTATTTCCTGCCTTAGTTTCCCGCCAATTCCTGGCAGGGAAGTGCAGTATATTTCAATGCCTATCTGTTTTTCCACAGGTGGTATGTTCATGATTCACTCCTGATCCTTGGGTGCGATGTCTACAACGATGACTTGTGATGTGTTCTGGAAGGTCCATCCGCTTTTAACAGGCGCCGCACCCGCGGGAAGCCCTCCCGCATAAACGCTTGATGTCGGGTCCATTAGAAGCCAGGACCCATATTCATCTGTAGTATAATACACAGGCAGATCGCCATAATACTGGCGTATAGCTTCAACTATTAATGCAGTATTGTCTGCATCTCCAATATAAACAGATGCAAACGCATGTGTGTCTGTAAGATATATCCTGGAAGTGCCTCCAATGGCTTCAACCAGGGATGCCAGTAGTATGGCGTAATCTTCGCAGTCTCCTGCACCTATTTCCAGTGTGTCGGCAGGTGGAGACCAGAGGTCTTTGCCGCGGGGATCGCTGATGTAATCTATCCTGCTCTTCGTATCATCGAAAAGAGAGCACAACTGGTAGATATTATACTGCCCCGGATATTTCTTTGCGGATACGGCTGCCATTTTACGTACTCCTGTATCATAAGGGTCTATCTTACTATTCATTAAGGAAAAGACACTCCGGGGATTTGAAATGTATGCCGGACTCTCCTCTTGTGGCTCTTTTTCCACATCAATTGTGAATTCTTCGAAGTACTGCCTTTCATAATCGTACCACTGGTCGGACTGTGTCCTTACAAGGAGAGACATGCCAAGCTTGAGCTTAAGATTCTCTGCTCCTTCCGGCACCTGCACTGATACATACCCTATTCTCTTTTCCTCGCCCGGGATTATGGTAATGCCGGTATCATGTCCGTACCAGCTGCCCGTATCCACGTCAAGTAAGCCGAACTCATAAGCGAAGACCGTGTAGTCTCCCAGGTTCTCAACATAGATGCCGGTCACTCCATCGCTGCCCTCATAGAATGCTGTATAGTAATAACTGCTGGCAAGCTGGTACCCCGGAGAGCTCCTTGTTTCATCAGCAAATGGTCTGTTCTCGTACCTGAAAGGGGCCTGCGCCGGTACGACAGGCACTGTCAGCCTTAGAGGATCGATATCATATGCCTTCTCATTCTGCAGGTAGACAGTTGAGGACGGGGCAATGTATTCGCCCAGCTTTTGCACGGGTTCGGAAACACATCCAAGAGAAATGATCGAGCATGTGGTGAGTATAAAGATTATCAATCCGGAATACCTTTTTTCAAACGATCTCATTCCATCCCTCTTACAGTGGAGTTCCAGATATTATGCTCACAGCAGTTTCAGGTTGCCAGTGATCTTGTTCAGTTCTTCCTCTTTAGCAGGTCCGATGCCAAGGACTGTGATGGTGCCTGGCTTGATCTCCGTGAGTCCGGCATCCTGGATAAGGGCGGTGGGTATGTTCTGCCTTCTTGCCAGCTCCTTAAGCTCAAAGAGACCCTGGGTGTTGGGCACACGTAAAACTACTTTTTTCTGCCCTCCCTCCTTCCACTTCTCCAGTGTGGACCTGTCAGCCCACTCTGCAGACGATACTGCTGCATGAGCCACCTGGACAGCAAGCTTTCCGGGGGACAATTTGAGGTCATCCCGAACTATAATGCACTGTTTATATTCTGTCATCTGTATCAACCTTTTTTACAATCAGCCCTTATAAGGTATTTGCTTCTTTCTACCTGATTTGCATTTTACAGGCGTTTCATGACCGCTTCTACAATATGGTCAGCCACATTGATACCCCATGCTTTGTATATGCCTGCTCCTGAAGGGGTGCCATTTATTTCCAGCAGCATGCAGCCTGCGGGACCTTCTATGATATCGACTCCTGCATAGATCGCACCGACAGCATGTGCAGCTTTTTCGCAAATGTTTTGCTGCTCCGGTGTAAGCATGCACCTCTGGGCATTGCCTCCCTGGCTGAGGTTGTTCAGCCACCAGCCCTGCGGAGCCTTCCGGTAGATGGCACCGATGACATTTCCGTCAACAACGAAAGCTCTCGTATCCCTGCCGGAATTCTCCACGAATTCCTGGATGTAAAGCATTCCCTTCTCCTGGAGGAGCGATGATACGAGCTCCACAGGGCAGGCAGGGTCCATTGTGCCGTCAGGTTTGATGAGTTCCATGTTCTTTATGCGGTGTATTCCGATGCCCTTGTACCCGAAAACTGGCTTCAGTACTGCATCTTTGAAGGATCCCAGTATTTTCATTGCCGCGTCTGTATCCTGAACGACCTTTGTCCGGGGGGCAGACAATCCTGCTTTTGAAAAAAGATAGGATGAGTGATACTTGTTTGCAGCATTCTGTATCGCAGAGGTGGGGTTGGCAATCAGCAGGCCTTCCTTCTCAAGTTGCCTCAATAAATCAAAACGGAAAGTAATTGCGTCATTCTTTCCTCCTCCCATGTCACGCACGATGATAGCATCAAGTCCGCTAAGGTCTGTACCATTTACCTTGTAGTCCATTCCTGCACCGATACTGACCTCTGCATTCCGCAGGTTAAATATATGGGGGTCTATCCCCCTCTTTCTTACGCTATCAATAATGGCTTTCGCGGTCCAGTCATCAGCGTCAGTTATTGCAATTCCTAGCTTTTTCATTTTACGCGCATTATCCTTTTGTTATCTGGTCTGTACTGGGGCTCAATGAATAAAGCAATTTCCGGCTATGTGGATCTTCTTTCATCACACAGTACGGGATATCGACAACCATTTCCACAGCATCGATAATCACTCCATCAGCAGTCGCCACTACAGTATTGCCTCCGGCCATTTTAAGGTCGTGATCAGTGCTTGCTGATGTAAGCACGCGCCCATTTACGCCTGCATCAGCCATTTTTTGCCTGATGGCCAGTGCAAGTTGCCCGCTCATGCTCATCTGCTCATCCAGCAATACAGTGACCTCTCCGGCGGCACTTCTCCGGAGCACAAACAGCATGAGCTCTACAGATCGGAGTGTTGCTGCATCATTGACATGGTTACTGAACACTCCTCTGTTGTCCCTGATGAAGCCATCGTCCCCTATCCACATATACTCACCTTTCAGGTAACTCTCAATAGTTATCAGTACATTGTATCCATCGATCAGGATGTGACGTTCTCTTATTTCGCTGCACGGAACATTCTTTATCCGACGGGCAGAGGCTATTTCCGGTGCGAGCACATTTCGTGAAAGTATGTACCTGCGGCTTTTTTCAAGGCCGTAGTGATCGCCTACAAACCTTACTGCGCTGCCTTGGGGATATCCTTTCCCAAGCAGGTACCGTATGTCCATGGCAGCCCTGATCAGCTTCTCTTCAGGATGATTCATTCCATGCATTCCTGATGTACTCCTGTAAATGTCCGATAAGTTCAGCTTAGAATATTTATTCTCGTATCAGGGTATCTGAGTTGTATTTGGGATACAGGGACTAGTATTCTTATATATCCTCCACTATAATATTTATATGCTTAAAATATATATCCTATCTTCTAACATGTATGGACCGTGAATGAAGAGTCTCCCGGTTCTGGAGAGAATGTATCTAATTCCTGCAGAGATGATAAGATCTTACTGAATAGTGATAACATATGGGTGAAGTAAAAAAGGGGAAGGTGCTCATAGTCGACGATGAGCAGGTGAACATAGCGTTACTGACAGCTTATCTGAAAGACAGCTATGATACAATCTCCGCACAATGTGGTAAAGAAGCACTTCATATGGCCCGGGAGCATGACCCAGACATAGTCCTGCTTGATATAATGATGCCTGATATTACCGGGTACGAAGTGTGTAAGATACTGAAAGGCTCTGAAAAAACCAGGTTCATACCTGTGGTGATGGTAACAGCCCTGTCCGGTACAGAAGACCGTATAAGGGGGTTACAGGCAGGAGCGGATGATTTTCTTACCAAGCCACTTGACAAGATAGAAATAGTTACCAGGGTCAGTTCCCTTCTTCGCATAAAGCGCCTGCACGACGAACTTATAAGCGAGCGTGACCAGGCCAATCTTTACCTTGACCTTGCCGCAGTCATGTTGCTTGTAATGGACGAAAAAGGCACCGTAAAACTCCTTAGCAAAAAGGGTTATGATGTGCTGGGTTATCTTGAAGGTGAGCTGACAGGGACCAATTGGTTTGACAATTGTGTTCCTGAGTCTGCAAGGGAGCTATCCAGGAGAATACTCACGGATTTCTTTTCAGGAGTGATGTCCTTTGAAGGTTATTTTGAGACCCCTGTGCTGACAAAGGGTGGTAAAGAAAGAATAATCGGCTGGAACAATATTGTTCTCATGAAAGACTACGGAAATGAGAGCAGCCTGCTCATCTCAGGGACGGACATTACAGAAAAAAAGGATGCAGACGAGAAAATAAAGCGCGCTAATGAGTATCTCGGTAATCTTCTGGAAGCTTCTCCCATTGCAACTCTTTCAATTGACATCGACACGAATATTACCACTGCTAATAAGAATGCTGCCAACCTGCTTTGTATGCATGTGGACGACCTTCTGGGAAGACCTATCTCATCCCTTGTGGAGGGCGATGTATTTTCCGATTTTAAAGATATCAGGGATAGTGAGGTCATTTTTTTCAGGGGGAATGGGGCAAAGGTCCCGATGAACGTTTCAACTTCCTTGATAAAGAATAACGAAGGGACTACGGGCCTTATCATCGCTTTGCAGGAACTGTCAAAACTTAGAGGTTTGTTCATCACTCCGCTGACAGAGGATATGCAGGATGCTGGGGACGATTTGCAACATGAGCTCGAGCCGGGTTCTATATATCTGGCAGACTGCAACAGGAAAGATGAAGGATACTTACTTTTCTCGAAACTTGTGAAACAGGGAAAACCAGGGTTATGTATAACAAGAAAGAATCCCGAGAAGATTCGCTTGCTTTATGGGCTCTCAAAGACCCCTCTGGTATGGATGACCCGGAACAAAATCACTGGCCAGCAAACTCTGGACCCTTCTGAATTATTCAAGATACATCCGACCATACATGATTTCATTCATAAGGTCAGTGACGGCGTAATACTAGTGGATGGCCTGGAATACCTGCTTCTTGATAATGATTTCATTTCCGTCATCAAACTGATCGAGCAAACAAATGACACTGTTATGGCATCGGACTCCAGACTGATAGTGCAGGTCGATCCCGGTACACTTGACAAGAAAGATTTCCACTTGCTTAAAAGATGGATGAAGCTATTAAAAGTTCCAAAGGATATCTAGAACATCACTGAATTATTATATCACTAACTGAGGGCAAGAACCAATGAGATTCATAGATACAATACAGGGCCTGAACGAGGTGTTCGGATCCGATATTCCCAGAGGCAGTGTCGTGATGGTGACAGGAGCTGCAGGCACATTAAAATCCGGATTTACATTCCAGCTTATCTCCAGTTATCTGGAGGGGACGGATGAATCCGGACTTTATATCACACTTGAACAGAGCAGGGATAATCACCTGCAGAACATGCACAGTATGGGTATGGGCGTTTCAAGGAAACTCCATATCTCCGATTTCAGCGATTACAGGGTCCTTTATGGTGACCTTCCGGGAGACCCGCTAGAGATACTTGAGAAGAACATCCTTGATTTCAGGAAAGATACAACAGGCAACTGCACCTGCCTTGCGATAGATTCCCTTGGTGCTTTATATTCTCTGCTTGACATGGAAGCACAGGACCTGCGCAAAAGAGTCTACAGGATGCTTGAGACTTTCCGACGTGAGGGGCTAACAACTTTCATCATACTTGAAGATGACAGATACAAAGGTATCAATGACTCCTCCACAGGTGTTGAAGGCTACCTGGCAGACGGCATAATCGAACTGGGGCTGCACCTGAAGGGCAATGTAGCTAACAGGTACGTGCGTGTGCGTAAGATGCGGGCTGCCTCTCATAGCATGGAACCCTGGATCCTGTCAGTATCGGATAATGGTCTGCAAGTGTATAAGGGCACTTTCTGAGATTTTTTTCCTATCTTACAATTTGCAGTCATTTTATACCAGATCATCTTCTATCGACAATCCTCTTCGGACGGCCTTTGATGTGATAGAACTCAAGCTGACCCGGTCCGACATAGTTGAAAATGATATTCAGACTGCCCTCTATGTAGGCATCCTCCAGAACTCTTTTGTATTTAAGGAAAGAGCCCAGGAAGTTGGATTCTATTACTTGCCGGTCACAATTCTGCGCATCTTCACACTCAAGGCTTACTCTCAGGGTAACCTCTCCCTCATCCTCGCCTCCGTAAAGGAAAGCTTCGTATTCTCCTGTAAGGTATTCCATATTCTCTCTCTGGAAAACTCCCTTCTCGACATCGACCCTGTTGAAAGGGGTTTCGAAGATCCAGAAAGTTTCCGCCTCTCTTTGAGGGTTAAGCACTCTCATATGTGTTCTTCCACATGAACATTTCTCGCGGTCCATCACCACGGTCGTGTCTTCAGTGTCATAATTGAGGAGCACGTTGCCACATTTGGCGCCGACCGGAAGCAGGGTCGTGAGCACTATCCTGCCGCATTCGCCATCCTTTACGAAACCATCCATCCGGGGGTCATAGACATCCATATGGACAAGATCTTCGGGTACATGCAGCCCTTTAAGATGGGAACATTCCCCGCACATGGTGCCTTCGGTACTGCCGTAGGTGTTGAAAACATCGCATCCCCATATCTCAGCAACATAATTGCGGGATTCATCCGGGAAACTCTCGCCACCCACTATAAGCCGCTCAATGCTGGATTCTGTAGGGTCCATTCCCTGCATCTTCATCCTCTTAGCCAGGCTTATGAGCTTGAACACACTTCCCACTATGGATGTGGGTTTATAGGAAGTCATGACCCGCGGCGGAAAATTGCATTTCCCGATGGGGATTATCGTCATCCCTATATTCCTGGCTGCAAGTGTCATGGTGTTGGCACCTACGTTCATTCCATAGGAAGCGCATACAACAACCCTGTCGCCAGGACCAAATCCCTGTGAAACGAAGCTCCTCGCGTATTTCTCTGCGTATCTCTCCCAATCCTCCCATGTTAGGAAGAATGACTTTGGGGTGCCGCTGGTGCCGCTTGTCTCATGCACGGTGAAAACTTCTTTCCAGTCCACTGCCCTGAAACCAAAATCCACGGTTTCAGGCGGCTGGTTCTCCCGAATAGTCTTACCGGATATGACCGGAAGTTCCAAGAGATCTTCGTGTGATTGTATGTCTGAAGGCTTGATGTTATGCTCCCTGAACCACTTTTTGTAGAACAGGGAGTTCTCAGCAGCGTAATTAACAGTGTACTTTATCCTCTCTTCCACCAGAGCATCGAGTTCTCCTCTTTCCATAGTTTCGATATCCGGATTATAGTACTTCGTTTTCAGGTCCATCTTAAGTTCACCATTTGTGTTTTGACTATTATTCTTTAACTTGTCCCAAAATTAGTCTTTCAGTTGCCTGAGTATCTCTTTCCTGTCAGTTGAGGGCAGATTGCAGTTATAGTTCCGGCAGATATGCACTGTTGTCCTGCCATCCTTCATGCTCATATCTGATACGTACTCTGCAATTGCGGAAATTTCCGTTTCCCTGCCCTCAGGTTTCAGGAGTATCACTTTGTTGGGCACAAATTCCCTGTTGATGTCTGATATAATTCCCTGTGTTTCCTCACTTTCAGGGTCGCCTGCCACAACTATCTCCCGGGATGGGCCTGCTGCAAAATCAAGGGCGCACATGAGCTGTGTGTAACCGACAGGCATTTTTGACACCTGCCCGGAGAAAAGCTGCATTATCTCGTATGCTTTTTTCTCAAGGTCGGTGTTCCCTGTTATCCGCCCAAGATGCAGCAGGTTCAGCGCACAAACCGAATTGCCGGAAGGAATAGCTCCGTCGTATATCTCCTTACTGCGCATGATGAGCTTTTCGGAGTCATCTGCAGTATGGAAGAATCCTCCATGTATGCTGTCCCGGAAATGTAATATTAACTGGTCATTAAATCGCAGTGCGTTTCTAAGGTATTCCGTGTTGAAGGTAGCCTGGTAAAGTTCGATAAGTCCCCATATAAAAAATGCATAGTCGTCAAGGAAACCCTCAACAGCCACCTCTCCATCGCGGTACCTGTGGAACAATCTCCCATTGGGGCTGATCATCTTTGACAGGATGAAATCTGCGGTCAAGGCTGCTTCCTGGGCGTAAGCCGGCTCATCAAAGGCTCTGGCAGCTTTGCTGAGGGCGACTATCATAAGACTGTTCCAGTCAGTCATTATCTTATCATCTTTTGACGGATGCACACGCATTTCCCTGTGCTCGAACAGTTTCCGGCGTGAACTCTCTAAAGACTGCCTGAATCTATCATAGTCCTCACCTCTTCGCTCTGCAGCCTCACGTAGGCTTTCCTCCAGATGAAGGATATTCCTGCCTGTATGTGTCATGCTTGCTTCATCAAGGAAATTACCTCCGGGACTTGTATGGAACACTTCCTTGAACAGCCCGGCGTCCATTTCACCGAGCACATCCTCTAGTTCCTGCTCTGTCCAGAGGTAGAACCTGCCCTCCTCGTCCTCACTGTCAGCGTCCTCGGCAGAATAGAAGCCACCTTCAGGGGAATGCATATCCCTGAGCACGTAGCTGAACACTTCCTCCGCGTTCTCTCTGTATTCGGGGTTTTGTGTAGCCTGGTAAGTTTCGACAAGAGCTATCGATATCAGTGCCTGGTCATAGAGCATCTTCTCAAAGTGAGGTACCAGCCACCTGGAGTCCGTGGAATAGCGATGGAAGCCAAAGCCGATGTGGTCATAGATGCCTCCCTTACGCATTGCCTTAAGTGTTTCCTCTGCCATTTCCAGTGCCTTATCCTCTTTGGACCTCTTCCAGTATCGCAGCAGAAATTTAAGATGGTGAGGAGTGGGGAACTTTGGTGCGTTACCAAAACCTGCGCTGGAAGGGTCGAAACTGCTGCGCAGGAGTTGGTAGGTCCTATCAAGCGTGCTCTCATCCAGCCCGGGACCCTCTGTGCTATCGCGCGCACCGCCGGATATTGCAGATACGATCTCCTCTGCGTTGGCTATGAGCTCTTCTCTCTGTCGGGTCCACATATTGCTGACCGCAGGAACAATGTCAAGCATGCCTGCCATTCCATACCTGCTCTCCCTGGGTATGTAGGTTGCTGCCATGAAGGGTTTTTTGTCCGGGGTCATTATTATGGAAAGAGGCCATCCTCCCCTGCCGGTCAGTGCCTGGCAGACAGACATGTATATAGTATCGATGTCCGGTCTTTCCTCCCTGTCAACCTTGATGGGTACGAATGCCTCGTTCATCAGTTCCGCAACCTGCGGATCCTCGAAGGATTCCCTCTCCATCACATGACACCAGTGGCATGTAGAGTATCCGATGGATAGGAATATCGGTTTATCATCCTGCTTTGCCTTATTGAAAGCCTCTTCCCCCCAGGGATACCAGTCAACAGGATTATGCGCATGCTGAAGAAGGTATGGACTTTTCTCTCCTGCCAGCCGGTTAACATTATGTTCATTGTCATCGGGCTTATTTTCCTGCAATTGTTTCACCTCTTATGCGAGTGAACAGGATAATCATAAAAGCCGACCTCTCATAGATGCTTCTTCAGTTAATTGATATATCCCACTCATGTTAACTATCGAATTTGCTATTATTTATATGTGCCTGGGTGTCATTTTCCATTTCCTCTCTCTTCATCATTATAATGATGAAATTTTAAAGTATCACTAAGTTTAAATAGTTGTGAGCATGCAATAGTCAATTAGACCTCCTGACGGGGTCAGATAGATGAAAAACGATATGCGGGGTAAAAAATGGATAAGCGTTTACTAATAATACCTGTTATTCTTGTGATAGGAGCTGCAGTCCTGCTGAGCGGTGTACTGAACCTTTCTAATAACGATGTTCCAGCTGCGGCTGAAGATATAATAGTTACAGACGAACCTGAAACTATCTTCCAGTCGGCAGACATTAATGATTCGGACGTGAACGAAACTTTCGAAGAGGCACCTTCAACTCCGAATATGGGAGGTATGGGGGGCATGGGAGGAGGTTTACCGGCAGCCACTCCGGTAACTACCACGCCCACAACAGATACTGATAACGATGATGATACTGAAGGATCAGCTGCATCAAATACCACTTACACTTTTTATATAAAGGTGGCAGAATAAACCTAATACGCCAGTAAGCCGGGTTTCAGCAAGCAGGTGGATAATGATGCCCGGCTGCAATAGTATTTTTTATTTTTCAGTACATCACTTTTGCGAATCCCTGAGTCTGCTTCTTGCAGATGTTGGTGTGCTTCTCTTCGTCCTTTATTAGTCTATCCATATCCTGCATGAACTCCGTCCTGTCCTCCTGGTCAGGGAGCAGTTCTTCTACAACAGCAGCCTCAGTATTCCTGATATCCTTATATGCATTCATGGCAAGTATCTCATACTTCTGTATGTTTCCAAACATCTCTGGCGCCGATAATCCGTCAAAATCGAATATATGGGGTGGGAGACCATTTGGAACCGTCTGCGGGACTTCAAGATTTGCTTTTTTCAGCCATTTCTCGACTATCGATCCGTGAATGTCTGAGTCATGAGACAACAGCTCCAGTGCTTCGAGGTTCTCTTCCATCATCTCAATACGTGCTTTCCATGTACCCAGTTGTTCCATCTCGGATTCTATCCAGAACATACGTTGTAATAGGGAAACAAGGATCTTTTTGTCTTTGATTATTGGCATATAATATCCTCTAATAATAATATTATAAATTATATATTAATATGTGTTGGTGTTATTAGCGATACTTTCTTATACAACTGATATATTCTCTGGATATTATCTCGGGAATACTTTTGAGGTATTCTTAATACCCTTACTCATACTTCATGGAGGATATCACTATCAATGCTTCAATAGCCCTGTTAAGCAGCGGACTGGACTCTGTAACAGCTGTATCCCTGGCAAGAGAACACACAGATGTAAAGCTTGCACTCGTATTTGACTATGGCCAGCGCTCAGCTAAGCGTGAGATCGAATGCTCAAAAAAAATATGTGAGCATTTTGGAATTGCCCTTCAGGTCATTGACCTTGGCTGGCTTGCAGCTATCACAAAAACATCTCTTGTGAATACTGACAGCGATGTACCTGCAATGTCCCTTGAGAAGATAGCCGGGGATGCGGACCCTTCTATCACTATTGAATCTGCAAAGAGTGTATGGGTGCCTAACCGTAATGGTGTGCTTATAAACATTGCAGCAAGCTTCGCAGAGAGTATGGGATATGAGAATGTCATTGTGGGCTTTAACAGGGAGGAAGCTGTGACATTTCCGGACAATTCTTCGGATTTCATCGGGGCAATCAACGGCTCCCTTTTATACTCAACACTTAATGGAGTTAAAGTACTGGCTCCACTCATCGGTCTTGATAAAAAAAGCATAGTTCTTAAGGCAATGGAAGCCAGGGCTCCCCTGGAGTACAGCTGGAGCTGTTATCATGGAGGAGACTTGCCCTGCGGTGTATGCGAGAGCTGTGTTAGAAGGAAACGTGCTTTTGATGAGGCAGGCATTGCAGACCCGCTTTTTGTAAGACTTGGGGCCACACAGGGATAAATGCAACAAAAGTGGCTGCATAATAATGATTGTGTGACGGGGAAACGAGTGATAAGATGGAATGCATAATTATTGATAAGAGGATCGATTACGACGGGAGCCAGATATCTTCCCTCTGGGCCTACAACCTGGCAGACGTGCAGGCTGATTCGATCATAGGTTTCAGGGGTGCATGTGATGTCAGGATCGAACACATGATCGACCTCGAGGATAAGAAACAGGGCGACATTATATTTTCCACCGACATGCTCCACTTCGTTATCGAGCATTTCGACTCAACCGACCTCAAACTGGTGTATGCAAGACAGAGACTGTTCACATCTCTAGTTCGTGAGGTGCTCTCTCTAAGATACTCCGATATCACACGCAACGGGGATGACCTTTTCATCGGTGAGAAAAAGCTTACAATATCCATTGCCAGCACCTCGGCGGTATCCCAGAAGATACATTTCGGGATAAATGTTTTCCACGATTACTATGGAAGTCTTGAAGACCTGGGCATACACGGGGATGCAGTGGCGGTGGTGCTGCAGGAAATAGCAGAAGCTTATGTGCGTGAGTTCGATGACATCGAGAAGGACCTGCGCAAGTCCAGGCCATTGGATGTGATATGATGGCTGCTGACCAGATGACTGCCAATGTCAGCGAGGTGTTCTGCTCAGTGCAGGGCGAGGGGCCATACGTCGGCTCACGACAGGCGTTCGTGCGCTTTACCGGATGCAACCTGAAATGCTCTTACTGTGATACGCCTGTGGAGAGTTCAAATTACTGCAGGTTCGAGGAACTTCCCGGCTCTGGTGTGTTCAAACTGGTAGAAAATCCCCTGTCCGCTGAGGATATAGGGAAGATGGCAGGTTCTTATGGGAAGATCCATTCTGTATCACTTACAGGAGGAGAGCCTTTGATGCATGCTGATCTTATTTGCCAGCTTAACATTGCAAGTCCTCTTTACCTGGAATCGAACATGACCTTACCCCATATGGCTAAAAAGATAAGGGACAAGTTATCCTATGTAGCCGGGGATGTCAAGCTGCTGCCTTCGTCATCCGTGGATGATGTGGACCAGCATTTTGATAGGACCATAGAATGTTTCAGGACACTGAAAACAACCAAAGACAGGGAATGCTTCTGCAAAGTGGTCGTGACAAAGGATACTGACACCGATGATGTGGAAGGCATGATTGGTGCGATCGCTGGCTATGTATCATGTGTGGTGCTTCAGCCTGTCTCACAAAAAGAGCTCCTTCCTGCTCCGGGATATCTAATAGGCCTCCAGGAACGGCTGCTTGATCAAGTTGATACTAAAATAATACCTCAGACTCACAGAATGTGGGGGTGCCTTTAATGAAGATGAAACTCGGAATAATTGACTATATAGACAGTGCCCATTATCTCCCGGGGCACGGCAAATGTGGAAAGGTTCACGGACACACCTATAAGGTAGAGATCGTGATAGAGGGTGAGAAGAACGAGAGTGGAATGGTCATGGACTTCTATGATATAAAGAAGATCGTAAAAGAGGTAATGGCTGAATATGACCATGTGATGCTGAATGACATCCTGGAATATCCCAGTGTTGAGAATCTGTGCGAGCACGTGCATGCACGCCTGTCTGCCAGGCTCAGGTTCCCCGTGTCACTGAAAATATGGGAAGGTCAGGGCAAGTGGTGTGAAATAAGTCCCTGAATGCATATTTTTTAGATATGCTTAATACAAAACTTTATCAATGGGTTTATGCTTAAATTGACATGGATTTACAGGAGCTGCCAAGGAGCTGTAAATATGGATAATAGCGAATCAGATACATGCGACATACAAGTTTCAAAGGGCGAGGATATGAAGAGGATAATTGCCCAGCATCCCTGTTATTCCAAGGATGCCCAGCATAAGTATGGAAGAATTCACCTTGCAGTAGCTCCCAAATGCAATATCCAGTGCAACTATTGCGACCGTAAGTTCGACTGCGTTAACGAGAGCCGGCCGGGTGTTACCAGTGAGGTTCTCAGTCCGCAGGAAGCCCTAGAAAAGACTAAGCAGGTGCTCAAGGAATATCCTTTCATTAAGGTAGTGGGTGTGGCAGGCCCGGGCGACCCGCTGGCAAACGATGAGACATTTGAGACATTCAGGCTGATCAAGGAGGAATTCCCGGACGCTACATTGTGTCTGAGCACCAACGGGCTTGTGCTTCCGGAGAGACTCCCGGAAATTATACGATCCGGCGTTACCACGCTCACAGTGACCCTTAACGCTATCGACCCAGAGATACAGGCAAAGGTCATTGGTCATATCCGTTATCATAATAAGGTATACAGAGGCGTCGAAGCAGCAGAGATCATGGTGAAGAACCAGCTTGAAGGTATCAAGGCAGCTGTGGATGCCGGTCTGGTCGTGAAGGTCAACACTGTGCTCATACCTGGCATCAACGACAAGCATGTAGTGGAAGTTGCAAAGAAGGTACATGAGCTTGGTGTTTTTATCATGAATGTCATGCCTCTCATCTGCCAGGCAAAGTTTGCGGATATGGAACCACCTTCCCCGGCTTATCGCCAGGAAGTGCAGGACTCATGTGAGCCATATGTACAACAGATGAGGCATTGTCGCCAGTGCAGGTCGGACGCTTTCGGGCTTATTGGAAAGGATCTTTCACAGATGAGCGAGGAGCGCAGGAACCTCATCAAGCTGGAGATGCAGAAGAAGAGCGAGGATTCCGGGGAAGAGTAATTCCCCGATAATCTGCTTCATTCTGAAAATAATATCGTTCTTACAGTTGCAGGTGTTCATTTGGATCTGGAAAAACTAGCACAGAGCATCAGGGACTTCGAAGGTGTTACCCGCAAAAAACCAATTGCAGACATCGTGCGTGTCTTTGAGACCGTACGCAGTGAATACGATAATGCCGTTGTGGACTTCGGGGACGATGCCGCTGTCATTGATATCGGTGGCGACGATGTGATCCTGTTCGCAGCCGATGGCATATGGGGTAAGATTGCCAACAAGAGCCCCTGGTGGGCAGGTTATACTTCCGTTGTTGTCAATGTCAATGATATCTCGGCCATGGGTGGAAGACCGCTTGCAATGGTCAATATCATGTCTTCAAGCGATCCAGAGTCTACTGCAGGTATAATGGAAGGTATCAGGGACGGGATAAAGAAGTTCGGCGTACCTATGGTGGGGGGGCATATGCACCCCGACACTCCATATAATTCGCTTGCTGTGGCTATTATTGGCATAGCTAAAAAAGACTGTGTGATCCGAAGCGACTCCGCAAAACCAGGTGATGTCATAATTGCAGCTTATGATATGGATGGCAGGGTCGGGAAGAATTCTCCCTACAGCTGGGACACTACTTCATTCAAGGAGCCTGCTGTAGTCCGTGCAAGGTTCATGGTGATGCAGGAAATCGGTGAGAAGAAGCTTGTGACCGCAGGCAAAGATATCAGCAACCCTGGTACTATCGGCACTCTGGGTATGCTTTGTGAGGTCAGTAAGACAGGAGCTTCCGTGGACCTGGGTCTGATCCCCTGTCCTGAGGGTGTGGACTTTGAGCAGTGGCTCAAAATTTATCCGGCAACAGGCTACATACTGACTTTAAAGGAGGAGAATGCTGCCGAATGCCTTCGCATATTCGAAAAAGTGGGGATTACGGCTGCAGTGGTTGGGAAAATCGATAACACCCGTAAACTGGATATACTTTATGGCGACCGCAGGGCAACAGTATTTGATTTCCTGAAGGACTGTATCACTGGGATCGATGCCTGAAGATGCAAGTCTTAAAGTCTTAATGCCAGTAAAAAAGTTAAAGCAGGCTCAGTTATCACTGTTTACCCATGCCGTAAGTTCGTCGTGCAGGAACTTCTCAGCGGCCTGGACCACTTCAAGCGTTCCGCGTAGCACTATTAGTTCCCTTTCGTCACATTCCACAATGTTGACCTTTATCTTTCTCTGGAGAGGTTCAAGCTCGAACTCTTCAACAAGGTCATAAACGATGTAGGACGGAGTACCCGGGGGTATTATAAGATCGTAAAGCCCTTCCAGTTCGCTTGCTTCCTCGTTACCCTCAGCTTCATTTTTTATTCTTTCCAGGTCTTCAAGTTGCAATTTTCTTACCAATGCTATCACCTATTTAACTGATGGTTGATGGTGTGCGCGGGATAAATAATGTTCGCTGCACACCTACATACTGACGATGGGATGCCCGGGTTCCTTCTATATGTTTTTACTTTAAGACTTTAACACCGCTAATATTACTCTACATCTTGGTTTGTAATGTTAAAGCAAATTTTCTCCTTCTTTACCTCCTTTAACATCAGCAAGTGGAGCTGCATAGAGGCGGGATTTTGGGAGTGGTGCTGCGTACTATAATTTGATAAAAATAATTGACCGACTTTTCTATTTGGGTGACAGATTTTAGCGCCGTTACAAGCCGTTGTTTTAATTTGCAAGCCTGCTGAACTAGCTGAAATTTCTTCTAATCACATTCAAAAACCTAAACGTTTACGTTTCTCCAGTTTCCTTTTAACATCCTGCAATGAAAATCTTGCTTCTGCTAATAATCTCATTCCCTCCTCAGTTAAAGTAAAGTTGGTATTTGAAGTTGTGGGGATTATTTGTAGGTAGTCGTGGTGTTCAAGCGAGTTTAATGTGTAAGATATAAACGATCTCTTGCTTTTGCGGTGGCGCACAGGTAGTTCCCTTGTTATGAAAACTTTTTCAGTGTAGCCGTACTTTTCCTGAACGTGTTATGCCAAAATAAACAGCTTGATCATGTCCTCTTCAAAAACTTAAGAGTTCAGTGAGTGGATGAAGCGTTGTATTAACAGTTACCAACAAAGAATAAGAGACTCTATAGATTATTCGGCTATCAATGTTATATTATTCGATCTGAGTGTTCCTGACCAATGAGTTTTGGTAAAAGCATTTGGTCCAGTAATGAAATATTTTGCAGACAGGGAGTGATTACCTTTGCTAAATGGTCCCCATCCACTTGAACTTACATCAATAAATATTGATTCGTTTGGTTTCAATTCCACTAGTGAATCATCACCCAGTAAATCCATTGAGGGTATCTCCGAATAATCAATATCAGAACCATTAGAGTAAATTATATTATAAGTGGCATGTTCTTCAAGTTTGGCTACATTAACCGTATAATTTCCCTCGTTTTTTAAAGTAAGCTGAAGATTGGATATTTCCTTGATTGACAATTCAGCTGGCATTAAATTAAGTGTCAGATTTGCATTTTTGTAATCTATCGTTTCCTCTACTGTATTTTCACTATTGATCTCCGTACATCCAGATACTAAAATGTATATTGAAAACAAAACAATACATTTCAATAACTGTTTATTTTTCATATTATGCCTGTAGCTTTTTTTCTATAAATATTTACTGTATGATTAAAACATATGTAACTTATTTATTATTAATTTATGTTATTACGTGCAAAAATATTCATAGTACACATATAAATATATACAAAAATTGCATTAATTTTTAATATTATTGAGAATTTGTCAAATGTGGGTTAGTATCTGCATATTTGGAACAAAGTGCTAACACCAAAAATGGAGAGATAAAATGCGAAAACAGATAATTCAAACAAGTTCGCTTGTTTTAATAGGACTACTTCTATTAGCAAGTGTACCAGCTATAAATGCACAGAGTGAAAACAATTATTATGTGTCAATGGAAAATGTTGATGCTAAACAAGAATATGTCGATTCACTTAAAAATGTGAAAAGTTTTAATAGTGCGACATTTACAATCAAACCTACTGAATTTATAGTCCCTAACTCAACAAATCACACTTTTTATTTGTGCATTAAATGTTTCTATCCATTTTTTTGCAAACGATAATGAGCTCTCTACCCTCATAAATTCCATTTTGATAATATCCCTCAAATGTTCTTTTGATCTGACAAATTTGACTGACACTTCTCTTTTGATTGTTTTCCAGACAAATTCTACTGGATTTAGATCAGGTGAATAAGGTGGTAGGAACACAAGTGTTATTTTTAAATCTCTCGCTTTACTTATCGTTTTCTTTGCATGATGCGATCTTGCATTATCGAGAACAAGAATTATTCTTTTCCCTGGGTTTTGCTCTACAATTTTTTCCAGGAATTCACACACATCTTCTGTTTTTGAGCTTTTCATAAAATCAATGATACTGTTCCCGTTGATCGAATAAAACGCAAATGCATTTGCTTTAACGTAATCCGTATTTTTTATTATCAACGGTTTTTTAAATGACCATAATCTTTGCGTGTTTGCTTTTGTTTGTGGTGAAGATTCATCCAGAAAACCTATGATATACTGCTCATCTTGACCAATATGTTTTGGAATTGCTTCGGTTAGTTTTTTTAAGATCTCTTCAGCGTTTTTAGGTCTTCTGTAGTCAAGGGGATATGGCTTTGAGTGATACATGTTAAAACTGTGAAGTATAACTCCTACTTGTTTCTCTGAATATTCTACGCCATATTTTTCCTTTATTAACTTCCAGACTTCTCTTGTAGTCCAGTAATCCTTATTTTCCAACAAAGCTCTTAATTCCTTTTTTTGTTCATCAGTAAGTTTGGATTTCCTACCTCCGCCAAAATTTGGCATTAAGGCGGCATAGCCGCCTTTATTCCAACTTTCTTGCCAGCAATATCCTGTTTTCTTAGTCACTCCTACTTTAGTAGCAGCTTCTTCTACAGAATCCCCTAAATATCTAAATTTAACAAAATAGAGCCTTTTCAACACTCTTGAATTGTTCTCGTGTGTGATCAAATCGTTAATCTCGTCGAGAATTACCTTTCGGTCAATCAGAATTTGTTCTTTCCCCGCCATAAGATAAGATAAACATTAATACGTGTAGTAAGTTGCGTTGAACACTATAAATTGAATCGGTGAAGAAGTAAGTTGCGTTGAACACTATAGAATGTCTGAATGCATGAGGATGTATTCGTCTTTTGATACCTGCCTTGCCAGCTATGCGCTTAAGCATTTTGCACATAGATTCATATGTAACATGCTTCTCTTCGTGCCAGTCTTTTATGTGACATACCGGTAAGCCTCTGGATTTTTCTGTCGGGATGTGCGTTGAGCCACTGGCGGACATAGAATATTGAAAAATCCAGCAATAATGTGCGTGTACCTTTATTACCTGAAATTGTGACCCCTATCGTGTTTTTTAAATCCTCAACTTGCTTTAGTTTCATAGGCAATCACCGATATGACTATCTGCATCATAAATAGTGCAATAGATGCCTTATCCCATAGGTTAAGAGCTTGTCCAATAATCGCATTAATTTCAACTTCTGTATAGACGTCCTCTAATGTTACTGTTGTTTTAGGAATTACGTACAAGTGTAAACCTCTATGGAAACCTTTACTTTATCTATTATATGATACAGTTTGCCCAATATAAATATGGAGTTCCAATCAGTATTACTTTTATATAGATAGGGATTTCTCTGATGTATTCCTTCATATATTCTGGAAGGATTCTGATGAGACTGATAGATCTATCTGATGCAATGGGACAGATCCGGGTGGAATTTGCAGGCTGCAATATGAAATGTCCGTATTGCGTGCACATACACCAGCCATTTAAGGAGTGGTCTGTTGAGGATGTTGTAAACTTTGCAAAGCAGTCCACAACCAAAAATGTCTATCTGGGAGGGGCTGAGCCGACGCTTCAAAAAGACCTGCTTCCACTGATAGAGGCACTTACGGACATCGGCAAAAAGGTCATATTGAAATCCAACGGTATGAAACCAGATGTGCTTGAGAAAGCCTTTCCTTTTGTGGAGGGTTTTGTGCTTGAGATAAAGGCGCCCCTGGAAAATATTCAGGGAATTATGGCTCTTACGGGGATGTCTGAAGAGCGCAGTACAAATTATGTTGCTCTGCTTCGCAGGTCCATAGAGATCGCACAACAGAAATGGCTGAGGGTATGGATACGGGTCATCCAGGAATTCATTAATCCTGAAACAATACAGTACATCCTGCCGGCTGTTGAAGGGGCTTCAGAGGTTATGCTCTACCAGTTCATGAGCAATCCTGAATTCGACCTGCCTTTTATGGGTCATGAGAGGCCGACTCCTTCCTGGAAGGAGATGAAAGAACTTGGTGGTATACTGCTGTTGAAAGTCCCCCAGGTGCGCCTTGTGGGTAAAATGGGGAAGATGGTAATGAAAATCTAATCTTCCCTTCTCAATGCTTTTGGTCCGGGGTTTTGACTTTAGTAGAATTCACCAAGCTCTTCCGCATTTTTAAAGATCATCCTGCTCTCCTGGTCCTCCAGGTAAAGGATAAGCTGTCCATCTTCAATTGATGCAGACGTCACGTTGGCCAACGATGCAAGGTATTCACTATCAAGTGATTCCTCGCCGCATGCAACAAGTGTCATCATTCCGGGCCCCAGTGTCAAGCTGCTTCCTTCCATTGTGTAGTCCCCGCTTCCGGTATTGCAGTCTGCCCTGAAGTAGTATATCCCATCCTCCAGGAATACAATATTGTAGTTTTCCGGATCAGGTACCTGCAACTGGCTTCCAGGTCCTTCTCCGTCCAGCCCTGTCCACTGCCATTCGATATTTCTCATATCAGCTATGTTCTCTTCGGATATCTCTATGGAAGCTGCCTCAGTATCTCCATTTACTGGTGTTACGTTATCTTCAAGGATAGTATCGTTTCCTGCTCCTTCGGGTGTTTCAGTGCAACCTAGTGTGAAGGCCGAAAAAGCCATCAGGAGGCACACCAATGATAAAACCCATCTATCTTTTCTTCTCATCTAACACCTCTCCCTGGGAAATGATTTGCAGAAATCCCATTTGTTTAAAGATTATCCTACATTTCTTATCCATACCTGGTTGTTCTGTTGCAGACACTCCCTGTTCCAATGGACCTGCATAGATATATCTGTATTTTCATGATTAATAACTTTCGAAAATGATGGTAGATCATATCCAATAATGGATAAGGTTCATGGTTTTCAATAAATGCCGGTCCTGCCTGTCCACCGGTACATTTATTCATTTTAAGCCGGTTATATGATGTGATTGAAATGCAGGAATACAAGTTGAAAAGAGGATTTGCACCTGATATTGACAGGTTAGAAGAATGCATGAAGGAGATATTCCCTTCCGAGGTCAGGCGCGACGGCAAGAGACTTGTCACTTCATATGGCATACTGTCTACCCTTACTGTATGGGTGGAGGGCAAGAAGATGGCTGTCGAAACGGTATCCGATACAACGCTCAAGGATGACAACCTTATCCTGGATTCCAATAAGCGTTTCAGGGATTTCCTTTTAAAGGCTACCGGCTACAGTGCAAAAGAGCGTCTGAAGCAGGCAAAGAAGGATGTCTCCGAGTAAATTCCTTTAATTTTTTATATCCGGGCATTTATCATGGATTTCCTTGAAAAACTGAAGAGCTTTGATATCCCGACATGTCTGAGGGTATGCGCCGGTACGGATGGCTCCGTGACCTTCCTGCTGGAGATAATGACCAGGCATCCCACAGCGGTTGTGACCGAGTACCAGTACGTTATCCCTGCTGATGAGCGCATGGCGCAGATCTTCGGGGTAGCTGTGGGCGCGGACATCAATGACCGCGTGGTAACACTCACCTCGGGTGATGTCCCTTATGTGTACGCCCGCTCCCTTTCTCCCCTGGAGAAGATGCCCGAGGGCGTGCGCTGCGATATGATGAAAGCCGACATCCCGATAGGAAGGATCCTCCGTGACCACAATATAGAAACCCGCAGGGATTTCGAGAGCATCGACCTTATCGGGCACGAACCCCTCTTCGATGCCTGCACCGTTCTCTCTCGTTCATACCGCATCGTACACAATAATAGTGTACTTATGTGGATAAACGAGCGTTTCCCGGTGGACTCCCGCTGGTGCTTATAAACCCCCTCCTCTTCCAACCGAAAACTTATTAATCGATTCTGTATATTATGGATTCGCACCCCCAGCACTCATTCATTCTGCGCCTCGATGGCTTAGGGGTATAGCGCGTCCTTGGTAAGGACGAGGTCGCGGGTTCAAATCCCGTTCGAGGCTTGATATTAGGGGTTAAAAACCCCTTTTCTATTATATTTTTGTTAGCACTTCCAGCATTGTTTAAAGAAAAGTTATAGAACCTATTTTGAGTTAGTGAAGCCACAAAATATATAGAATCGAAACACTTTGCCTCATTTATGAAATACCGGGATGGAGAGTTTGAAGATGAGACTTTTAAAGAACTCGATCTTACGGATGCATCGTTCAGGAACTCGAAGTTCATTGACTGCAATTTTGAGAACTGCAATCTATCAAACGTGGACCTGAACAATACGAGACTGCAGGATGTCAGATTCAAAAACTGCAAAATAATGGGCCTGAACTTTTCAAAATGTAACGACTTCCTGCTCACAATAGGATTTGAGGATTCCCTCATATCCTATTCCGTATTCTCAGATATGAATCTGGAAAACACGAATTTTGCCAATTGCCAGGTATATGATTGCGACTTCGTGAACACTAAGCTCAAAAATGCAAACTTTGAAGAATCCGACCTTAAGAACAGCCTCTTCAGGAACACGAACCTTAGCTTCACATCCTTCAGGAATGCTAAGAACTACGATATCGACCCAAACAACAATTTCCTGAAAAAGACAAAATTCTCTATTCCTGAAGTGATCTCGCTTTTGAGGGTGTTTGATATTGAGATAGAATGAGCACTTTTTGTGTTTTACCTATTATTTTACTTCAAATAAGAGCAGAATTTTTTAATAACATAAATAGTGAATACGAAATGTCTTTCAAGCCGATAATATTCACATTTAATTCCATTTCCTCAAAATATTCCGTAAAGTTTATTAGGAAGAAGTTGGAGAGATATAAACTACAGGATATTATACTAGAAGTTGCATGAGATGAAATAATGAGCAGGATTATTAATTTTATAAATCATATAAAAGAATCTTCAACAAACGTAGATTCGTATGTCACAAAGAAAAATCTAGCCAGTGCTCTAAAATATTTAACGGTCTTGTTGCTTTTAATAAGTCTCTTAATGACCATTCCAAACATCTATGATCTTTTTTCAAGTATCGATACAGAAAAGATTCCGGACTTTGAACTCAAAAATGGAAAGTTAACTGTTTACGCTGAACAACCTTTCTATCTAGATAAAAATGTCATTATTGATACCACCGGGAATATTACCAGACCCGTTGTCGACGAAGAAGGATATGGAATACTGATATCTGAAGATGCCTTCATTCTCAAAAGACCGTTTGATGAAAGAAGAATAGAATTATCAGCAATCGATATAACAAATAAAGAAGAACTTGAAACTCTTATCTACATTTTCCTTCTGATACTTCTTCCAATAATCTTCGTCATTATTTTCTTAGCAAATGCCATAGAATACTTATTCTATATATTAATTTTGAGTTTCGTGGGATACGTCTTAATAAGACAAAAAAACAATTTCAAATCTATTTTTTCGATATGCATCTACTCGTTTACCCCATTTATTGTCTTGTCATATATTGATTTGTTCGTTCATTTTTATATTGGAACGATTGGTCTTATATGGAGTTTAATGATTTACAGTCTGGTATTGAAAAAGCATTTCCTCAGTTGAAATGCTTTTATATGTAACTTTGAGAAACAAGTTGTTGGTAAGAAAGTGTCGGTTATGGATGAAAAGTTGAAGAGACCGATGTTAACATGGTTACCGTTAGGGAGTATAATATTGGCGGTGTAGAAAGTCGGGCAATAATCAGACTTTCTACACAAAGCCGGAAAAATCCTCATTAAAACTAAGAGAAATACTTAGATACTAAAATAGATGGTCAAACTTCATCTTGTGAAATCTTTTTCCATTCATGAAATCTTCTCTATGAGTGGAATAATCCCCTTCCAGCTCACAAGTACCAATAATCATGCCCCCATCACCAAAATCCGCCTATCGCCTACTTCTCCGGCACGGGCAGCACTTCCCGCGCCGCCGCTGCCCTTGAGCGCGAGCTTATCGGGCGTGGTGTCTCTGTGGCAATGTCCGAGATCCGGGCAGAGAAAATGACACCTTCCCCAATTCAACATCCTTCCCCAGAAAATCCCCATACATTACAGCCGCACTCTTAAGCATCTTCATTATATCCTCATCCGGTGACTGGAAGAATTGCGGCTCGATCGCCACCTTATCTTTCTTCACAGTACGTTTCCATATCCCTGCCGCCTTGCCGTTTACCAGAATAACCGGCCTGAACATACCGTTATTGGAGATGGCTTTGGTGTGATCTTCTGAGGGGAGAAAAGCACTCCTGTCTCTGTAACTGATGATAAGTTCGTCAAATGCAGGCAACAGATGGACCGTATTTTCAATATTCTCTGTTTCATGTTCCGGTCTCGGGAACCAGTATGTATGTGAACCTGCTTTTTCAGAAACAAAGTCCGCTCCAAGTGATTCAAGGGCAGGCCTGGCTTCTGTAACAGACAGGCCGGACCACCAGGCAAAATCCTGCAGGGTGGCGGGGCCGTGGCTCGTGAAATACCGGGAGGCGAGTTTTAGTACCGCTTCAGCTCGGGATATTGGTTCTGTTTCCGGGACCCTTTCGCTGAGCAGGGCGTATGTGATCTTTTTGCCTCGCCTGGGGCCATTGCATATTATTCCGTCCAGCTCGGCCTGCATCAGGATGTGACTTAACCGGGAACCTTCTGTGGTTGTTTTTGCATTTGCGATCTCACCTGCCAGTTCAACTTCCAGTTCCTCGCGGGTCAGATATCTACCTCCGAACAATGCATTTTCCAGAATGTCATTGCATTTGGCAAAGATATCATCTGTCAGTCCCAGTTGCTTATTCCTTGATCTCATCGAGGCTTTGATATGCGGGGCTGTTAATCCGAGCATCCAATAAATATCATCGGCAGAGACTAAATGCCATGTCGGTCTTAGCAGGTGCGTCCTGATCACATCGCCTTTATCGATGGATTCTTCCACAATTCTGTCAGTTGAGCCTGGTAACCTGATTCCCACAGCCCATTTTGCCATATTGTAATCCTGAGCCTGGATGGCGCCCATCCAGGCAACAATTTCTTTAGCTGTTTTGAAATTCTCATATGAGATATGATGGTTACTGAGCCTGAGCTGCACTAGCTTGTCGGAGTTCATGTAGATCCTTTTATTAGTATGGATGGTCTGATTTTAAGATAGTTTCGTTCATGTTATTCAACCCCTTTGTCGCATAATCCCTCTGTCACATAGTTGTTACTGCTTTTTTTCATTGCTTCAAGAGGAGATTCATTTTTAATCGCGGGCCAAAAAGAGATTAATATATATCTCATATAGTTTTCATTATAATTAATTGAGAACACACTAATTAATTGAGGACACACATGACCAAGATCGCCTATCTCTACGTTTTCGACACCATGGCTGACTGGGAGCCTGGTTTTCTGATAGCTGAACTGAACTCCGGTCGCTACTTCAGGAAGGATGCTGAAAAGTATATCGTCAGGACAGTGGGCCTCACAAAAGAGCCTGTTGTCACCATGGGCGGTGTGCGTATACTGCCGGATGTCAGCTTAGAGGAGTGCAACGCTGCAGATGCGGGAGTGCTGATTCTCTCGGGCGGTGATACATGGCTTGAGGATATTCACGTACCCATGATGGAAAAAGTAAAGGAGTTCCTGGAAGGAGGGGTTGTTGTGGCGGCTATTTGCGGCGCAACTCTGGGACTGGCAAAGGCGGGACTGCTGGACAACAGGCCTCACACCAGCAACGACCTTGGATATCTGAGGGCAGTCATTCCAGCTTATACAGGGAAGGCATTCTATAGACCGGAAACAGCCGTCACAGACGGTAAGCTCATTACCGCCTCGGGTGTTGCTCCAATTGATTTTGCCCGTGAGGTGCTCAGAGAGCTTAAAGTATTCTCGGCTGAGACACTTGAAGCCTGGTATCAGTTGTATGTAACGCATGAAGCGCAGTACTTCTATGCGCTGATGGAATCACTGGGTAATTGATCATTTATGCACAGGTTTCTTGACGCTTCTTTTTATCGCTCTATGAATATTGGAGCGTACTGTCTTTCTTTTCAATGTATGTATTAGTACTCTATTGCTCAATAAGAGCATATTTATATATGTGTGAATATATTATTTATTCTGGATCTATTTATGAAGGAATGCTTTAGGGTTTCCTTCGGCTCCTGTTTTATATGCAATGTGCTATTGTGGAAAAGGAAGCTTCACTGGATTATATATCAACAGAATCATCATTATTCGCAAAACAGGGACTTGAGATATCTCATGACTAAAAAACAACTTCGACTGGATGAGAATAATTATATGTACCGGTCTTTTTTCAAGGAGAGTGGCGAAGTCATCCTTCTTATTGACTCTGAAACTTCTTACATTATCGATGCAAATAAAGCTGCATGCAAGTATTATGGATGGACGCTTGAAGAGATAAGCTCCAGGAAAATTACTCATATAATTGCTCTGTCAGACGAAGAGGTCAAGGCTGGCATGCAGGGAGCCGTGGAAGATAAGAGAAATTGCTTTTTCAGCAGGCATCGTATTGCGAATGGCCAGCTCCGGGATGTTGAAGTTTACAGCGGTCCTATTGCAATCTATTCTCAGCAATTGCTCTATTACATAGTTCACGATATCACTGAGCGCAAACTGGCAGATGATGAACTGCTAAGGAAAGGAATGCAGCTTCATACTGCGCAGAAAATAGCACATATCGGAAGCTGGGAATTTGACCTTGGTTCCGGTAAAGTGGATGCTTCAGAAGAGGCACGGAATATCTACGGACTTGATGGCGGACAACTTACAATTGAGCAAATACAAAAAGTGCCACTGCCAAAATACCGACCGATGCTGGACAAAGCACTGAATGATCTTGTAGAGAGAAACGTGCCATATGATGTCCGATTCCGGATAATGAGGCAAAAAGGCGGCGATATCCGCATTATACACTCAATGGCTGAATACTATGCTGAAAAAAATGTAGTCATAGGAATGATCCAGGACATTACCGAAAGTAAGCACGCGAAGAGCAAATTGAGGGAAAGCAAGTCGCTCCTGAATGAAGTTGGCAGGATTGCCAAAGTAGGTGGTTGGGAATTTGACGTATCAACTGGTGAATACACATGGACCCCTGAAGTTGCAAGGATATATGATACAGAGACAAGCAACCCTGCCAGTCTTGAATTTGTATTGGGACTCTATTCTCCAGGCTCAAAAGAGCTTATCGAAAAAGCTCTTCAAAATGCTGTGGAAAAAGGAGAATCACATGATCTGGAACTGGAATTGTTCTCAGTTCTGGGAAATCATAAATGGGTCCGGTCCATAGGTCATCCTAAAACAAATGATGGTAAGGTCGTAAAGGTAACAGGTACTTTGCAGGATATCACAGAGCGCAAGATGGCCGAAATCAAGGTTGCTGAAGAGAACTTATGGAGACGTATCCTCATGGAGCAGTCCAGGGATGGGATTGTTGTCATCGATCAGGATGGCAAGGTCTTTGAAGCGAATCCGCGTTATGCTGAAATGCTAGGTTACTCACACGAAGAAGTGCAGTCCCTGTACATGTGGGACTGGGATATTCACTACACCCGTGAGCAACTGCTCGAAATGCTTCGGAACGCTGACAGTAAAGGAATCCTCCATGAAACACGCCAGCGCCGCAAGGATGGAACTCTCATTGATGTGGAGATAAATGCAAACGCAGCCCTATTTGGAGGGAGGAAACTGAGTTTTTGCGTGTGCCGGGATATTACTGAGCGTAAAAAGGCTGAAGAAGAATTGCTGAATGCTAAATTATCGGCTGAAACCGCTAACAAGAGTAAAGATGAGTTTCTGGCCACCATGAGCCATGAGCTCAGGACCCCGCTTAACTCGATCATAGGCTTTTCCGATATATTGCTAAGTGGGAATTATGGGGACCTGAATGAAAAACAGGCAACTTATATAGATTATATTCTGCAGGGTGGCAGGCACCTGTTACATCTGATTAATGATATCCTTGATCTTTCTAAGGTTGAAGCCGGTAAGATGGATCTTGACTATGAACTTTTCTATGTTGCGGATGTAATTGAAGAAATCGGGGTATTGATCTCTCCTCTTGCAATAAAGAAAGGTATACATCTGGCATCCAGGGTCGATCCTCAGGTAGGGGTGGTCGATGCTGATAAAACCAAATTCAAACAGATCCTTTACAATCTTGCAAGCAATGCTATTAAGTTCACTCCGGAAAAAGGCCATGTGACAATCGAAGCAAAGCTCTCGGTCAATCTACTCCAGATCTCTGTAACAGACACAGGTATGGGTATTGCCCAGGGTGATATGGAAAAACTCTTCCAGCCATTCAAACAGCTAAATCCATATCTTACCCGTGAACATGAAGGGACCGGACTGGGTCTTGCTCTGGTCAAGAGTTTTATTGAGATGCACGGCGGTAAGATCCGGGTTGAAAGTAAGCCAGGAGAAGGCAGTATTTTTACATTTGTCATTCCACTCGAACAGAATAATCAGGAAGAAAGCAATAAGTGAGTTGCTCCTCGTCTCATTCAGGGTGCCAGGAAGTTAACATCGTTTGGGATCATGGTGGTTGGCAGGGGCTGCTTTTGCTCATCCAGACAAGCTATAAATCAGGAGTCCCAATATAACATTGTAATTACCTGCAAGAATGATTCAACATGACCACACGCTTCTGGAAGTCATTCTCCCGGCTGATAAAAAAGAAGGGGTGGAACAGCTACTTGAGGAGAGAAGTTATATCGATGTCTGGTACCTGGGGTTGTCTGACGGGAATATCCTTATCAGGATACTTTCGTTCTCAGATGACATCGGAGATATCCTTGATGCACTCACCAACCGTTTTTCTGAAGAGGAATTTTTCAGGATTATGATTCATGTTATAGATGCCACCATACCTCACTCTGAAGAGTCCAATGGTAAAAATGTGGGTAAGGGAGAGAAAGAAAATGATGGTGAAAAAAAGATCACTTATGGAAAGGTCACTCGTGAAGAGCTTTATGAGAAAGCCATCGAGAACGTAAAGCTCACAAGAGACTACTTTGCAATGATCATCCTTTCTTCTATAGTAGCTGTGATAGGGGTACTGTACGACAGTACCGCGATAATCATCGGAGCAATGGTCATCGCCCCGATGCTCGGGCCAAATATCGCCTTATCATTGTCTGCTACTCTGGGCGATCTGCAGCTTGCCATTAAGGCGATAAGAAGCATTGCTATTGGTATAGGTGTAGCATTGCTGATATCTGTCATTGTGGGTTATTTTGTCCCTTTCGATCCATCTATGAATGAGATAGCCACACGGACAGACGTTGGCTACGGGTACATTATACTGGGTCTTGCCGCCGGTGGAGCCGGTGTGCTTGCTATAACAACGGGGATTTCGGCCGCTATCGTAGGGGTTATGGTTGCAGTTGCCCTACTCCCTCCTTTAGTTGTATTCGGCCTGCTCCTGGGTGCTGGTCATAATGCGCCTGCTTTTGGGGCACTTCTGTTGTTCCTTATTAATCTTACTGCAGTGAATCTTGCTGGTGTTATCACCTTTTCGGCACAGGGTGTAAGGCCCGGCAACTGGTCGGAAATAGACGGTGCAAAAAAGGTAATCAACTATGCATTGTCTATTTGGGTAATCCTTCTTATGATAATGGTACTGTTGATATACATTTCACAGGGATGAATGCAGGAATGCAACTTGCATGTGCTTTCTCTTAATCTTGTTCAAGACACGGATTTACACAGATGAACACGGATTTTGAAATTGGGGCGTTACTATATATAGACTGGTACCCCTGACTGTTTCAGAGATTCCTTTTCTGACCATGATGATATTCAGACCGTGAATGCCATCTCTACAGATACTTTGAGCTTGCAGTCACTAGAATCTTTTGATAACTTTTGTTAACACCCAATTGAGTTTTCTGATCGCAGGCCTTGCAAATTATCTATCTATAGGAAAAGAACAGGTTCCTGCTAAGTTTTACAGGTAGCCTATAGACAAAGGGATATTCACAGGAGTAACAAAAGTGGCATTACATAAGGAGCGGAAAAAAGACTGCTCTTTAAGTCATCAGGTTTGGGATTGTCATCGAGCGTAATTTCCATTTTATAACACTCTTTTCCAGGGCCACATACATCCATCACTTCTTCTGTAACCTTAAACCCCACTTTTTCATACAGGCCGATTGCAGGTTCATTGTCTGCTGCAACGTACAATATAACGCGATCGATTGAATTCAATTGCATCTCAAGTATGCTCTTTTGCAATAGCCTGAAACCTACACCCTGTCCTCTGCACCTGGTATCAACGGTGAATGAGTAAATTGTGGCTGTTTTCTTCAGTCTGGCAGACGATAAGGATGGAATTATGTAATACAGGCAGTAGCCTTTCACTTCATTTTTTTCTGTATACACATAAGTCGTTCTCTTGAAAAATCGTGCATACTTTGTGAACCTTTTTTCGTTTATCTCTGTAAAATTCTCATTGTAAAGCCTCAGCACATTGTTAAGCATTTCATCGATTACATTGGTGACATACTTGTCTGATATTCTTACCCAATGTTGAGTGACAAGGCTGCCCAACACCAGCTTAGATGCTGTCACAGACTGTCTTTTAGCAACATGAAGTTTCCAGAGAAATCCTTTCATAATTGCTGTCATGGTCATGATAAGTTACTTAATATTGTTTAGAAACCTGTAAAAATGGCCGCGTTAACGGCGTTATAACTGTTTATATCATTATTGCTTTAAACCATTTGCGGCAATATGTTTAGGAGCTATGTCATTTGATTCGATGTGAATGCCTATAGTATATCCCGTTGTGAGATGTGGGTTTCAGGCCGGCAGTCAGTCAGATATCTGCTTGCTTTTGTTAATACCGCCTGGCCAGTACAGCTACTAGCAGTAATTCTACAGTTATCATGAAATCTTCATCTAAATTTAAGAGGCTATGCTTATTCCTTCATTCAATTAGGATTCCAAAGAATCCATACTGCAGACATCACGAGGTGGTTGCCAATTTTTTGTTGGTTCTTTTACTACTCCCTCTTACAAAGATTTCCTGAAAGTATTATGCACATTATTGCTCCGGCTCCGTATATAGGCATCAATTGGAGGAAATATTCCGTCTCTCTCAGCATGAATGCAGCTGTAAAAATGACCGCTGCCCATATTATGGCAATGGCGATAACTGTCCGGTTGCATTTTGTACTCATACCTTCCTTAAATATTATCATTATTTTAATATCTTTCTAGAATACTCTCCAGTATTGAGAAAAGGGCTGGATTTCATAAGCAGTCTTTTATATTAGGAATTATACTTTGGACATAGTTGAAAGAAGGACGTGAATTTTCATCAGGTAATGTATCCTAAAGGATTATCGTGCCTATACCGGGTTTTTTAAAAGACCCATTCTAAATTCGGTAAATAAATCAAAGATAGAACATGTTCCCGGAAATTCCTATCACTGAGCCTATTCTCATATTCGCGCTTTCAATGCTTATCTTCCTCATTGCTCCTCTGCTATTGAAGTTATGCAGGCTGCCAGGTATGGTAGGCATCATAATAGTCGGTGCTCTGATTGGACCCAATGCATTGAATATACTCGAGCGTAATGATACGATCATACTTCTTGGGGAAATTGGCCTTGTTTACTTGATGTTTATAGCCGGGCTGGAAATAAACATAAACAAGTTCATCGAAAAGCTTGACAGAAGCCTGGTCTTTGGTATGCTGTCTTTTTTAATCCCGCAGATAGCAGGTACACTTGTCGGATATTACCTGCTGGACCTCTCCTTCCCTGCAGCCCTGCTCTTTGCTTCTGTTTTTGCCTCGCACACCCTGCTGGCATACCCTGTCATCAAGAAGCTTGGTATAGTTAACAACGAAGCTATAGCAGCAGCTGTTGGTGGTACAATACTGACAGACACCCTTGCACTCATGGTTCTTGCGATCGTGGTTTCTTCTATGGAAGGCAATCTGGACATGTCTTTCTGGATACAACTGGCAGCAGGGCTTGGTCTGTTCTTTGCAGGGTCCTGGTTAATTGTGCCACGCATTGCCAGGTGGTTCTTCAGTAAGCTCACAGAGGAGAGTTACTTTGAATTCCTTTTTGTGCTGGCTGTCGCTTTTGTAATTGCATATCTTGCCGAGGTGGCAGGTGTGGAGCCAATTATCGGTGCGTTTTTTGCCGGACTTTTGCTCAACCGCCTGATTCCCAACAGCAGCCCTCTAATGAACAGGATCGAGTTTGTAGGGAATGCGCTCTTCATACCTTTTTTCCTGCTGTCTGTGGGCATGCTGGTGAATGCAGGTGCATTTCTGGAAGGTGGGAGTCAGCTCACACTGGCACTATGGCTGATTGGCCTTGTGCTCATTACAAAGCTGGCAGCTGCCTGGATAACAGGCCGGGTTTATGGTTATGGCAACGATCAGGTGATGAGCATGTTCGGGCTGTCAGTAGGCCAGGCGGCTGCTGCGCTTGCAATTGTGCTTATTGGTTTTGAAGCAGGGCTTTTTGGCCATGACATGATAAATGCCGTAGTAATGATGATCCTTGTTATCTCAATAATAAGTCCTAACATCGTTGAACGTTATGGGGGAAGGGTGTCCCTTGCAGAACAGGCAACATACGGTCCCGCCGAATCAGCTCCGCGTGTGCTGGTATCATTTTCAATACATTCTACATATAAGCAGCTCCTGCTTGACCTGGCCCTGATGATCCGGGATCATAAATCTGATGAGCCATTGCATGTAATTTCGGTTGTGAAACGTAATAATGATAACTCTAAAAAAAATGTTGCAGAAGCTGAAAGGATGCTGCGGGAGACTACTGCATACGCAGCCTGCGCCGAAGTGCCGGTCCTTACTCATGTACGTCTTAATTACAACATAGCTTCCGGTATAATGAAAGCAGTTCTTGAGAACAGGATATCGACTATCGTGATGGGTTGGGATGGTGCCCATGCTCCCAAGGAAAGTGTGATAGGTTCTATTATCGACCAGCTTCTTCGCGGCACCGAAAAACTGGTGCTTGTCTCATTGATAAGGCATCCTTTGTGCAATACAAAAGGGATCACTCTTATAATACCACCAGGTATCGATCACAATGCAGGGTTCTACTCGGTAGTGGATGCAGTGGGGAGGATATCTGAAGGTACGGCAGCACCGGTAAAAGCACTGGTAGTCAGAGATGAAGCCGTAATATATGAGAAAGTATGTAAAAGAGTAATTCCTGACATTCCCATCAGGTTTGAAAGCCTTGGTAGCTGGAGTGATCTTATCAACATGCTGCATTCAAAAGAATGGTCCCGGGATGAGCTGATAATTACTGCCAATGCCCGGCGAGATACTCCCGGCTGGCACCCTGTGCTCCAAACACTGCCAAAGCGTATTTCCTCGTTCTTTGAAGGCAATCTGCTCATGGCATACCCGCCAACAGAAGAACAAGCAGATGAAATGGAATTCTTTTGAATCTAATGATTTTTCATAGTGTTTTTTGTGCATGGAATACTTAATGATGTAAAATGGACAATAATATAGTGAGTATCTATGGAGCGTATAAACAAACTTGGTAAAATCCTGAGAGACACCTCACTTAATGCATTCCTTGGCTGGGCAATGGTCGCATTGCTTTTTCTGCTGGGCATCGTAAATTTCATGGATGGCAGGTTTGCATGGTCCGTCCTTTCCTTTTCTGTCATGTTCATCATTACAGCTCCGGCGCTACTGCTGCGCAAGATCTCTATCATGCCTTCCTGGTACTTCATAATATTAGCGATCATGCCAATTGTAGGAAGCACAACAGCTTACCATTTCTTCTTCACAAGCATACCTGTTTACTTTTCCGTTGCGACCATCGCACTGCTGCTGGTGGCTGAGATAAGCTGGTTTACTTCCGTGCGCATGCATTACAAGTTCGCTATACTCCTGGTGGTGGCAACAACACTTGCAATGTCAGGCCTCTGGCACCTGTTGCACTGGCTGCTGGACATCAACTTAGGGACCACATTCCTGCTTGACGGCCGGTCACAAGATGCTATTAATGCCGCAGTGATGCATGAGTTCATGTATGCAACAGTAGTGGGCATTGTCGCAGGGATCATTTTCGGCTTGTATTTCCGGTCAGCCGGTTCAGCACGTAATGTCAAGCTTCCTCCGCAAGGATCCCTGAAGACTCCTGAATACCCTGTCCACCAGCCGCCTGCCCCAATTCGCAGGCTTCTTGGTATCTCTGGCGATAAGCAAAAGATTGCAACACGGATAATGCAGGCAGGCCTGTTCATTCTGCTGATTGTGGCAATCTTTATTGGGGACTTACCTACTGCCTTGAATGCAATCGCAGGGCTGGCTATCACATTTGCGCCTAATTTCATCACTCGTAAGTACAATATTCCTCTTGACCCCGGGCTGACTCTGTGGATCACCCTCGCTATTTTCATGGATGCCCTCGGGACTTTTGCGTTCTATGAGAATGTCGCCCGGTGGGATAATATTACCCATGCTCTTTCAGCAAGCGTTATCACTGCTGCCGGGTATGCGCTTATAAGGGCTATCGACATCTATAGCGATAAGATTTACATCCCGCCAAAAGTATTGTTCCTTTTCATTCTCTTATTCGTGCTTGCCACTGGTGTACTCTGGGAAATAATGGAATTCCTTACCGATGAGCTTGCCGATGAGCTTGGGTACAATGCTGTACTGGTCCAGCATGGTATTAACGATACTATGATAGACCTGTTGTTCAACCTGCTAGGAGCTATCCTTGCAGCCACGTGGGGTGCTGCTTATCTTTCTGATATCTCTTATCGTCTCGCCCGCAAGTTCGAGGAGATTTCCGCTAAAAATAATTCCATTAAAGAGTCTGAAGAGCACCTGCAGGTAAATATCTTTGCGGACAATCTGAATGACAGAGAATAGGCCTTCTTGTGCTTGCCGGACTTCTCCTTTTTTCTCGAATACAAGTGCCGTAAGGAATAAATATTGCCATTCACTTATAGATTTTAATATTTATTAAAAATACTAAAACAAGGATCTCACATGGAATGGATATATCTCGTAGTCGCAGGGGTGTTTGAGACCGGCTGGGCGGTCGGCATGAAATACAGTCAAGGGATGACCAGATTCTATCCGACGGTCTTTATGGTCATGTGCCTGGTCATTAGCATGCTCCTGCTGGAAAGATCATTACGGGTGCTTCCGATTGGTACAGGATATGCCGTATGGACAGGGATTGGCATTATAGGCACGACCATACTTGGAATATACCTTTTTAATGAATCTGCGGATGTGCTGCGCATATTGTGTATTGTCATGATAGCCACAGGGATAATCGGTCTTAAGATATTCTCCGTCAATTAAAAATACAGACTGATAAGCAAACTTCTCCCGAAAACAAAATGACATTTATGAGGTTTTGTCAATAATGAATGATATCGAGTCACAGATCACGGACATAGGGATTGAGATATTCAAGGGATATGGTGTGGACGACCTCACGGCGCGGATACTGTCAATACTCAATTTCGAGCCAGATGATATCAGTATGGAAGAGCTTGCCGGGAGAACCGGCTACAGTCTTGCTTCCATCAGCCTTAAAATGAAGAACATCGAGAGCTTCTGGGGTATCAGGAGGATACAGAAGCCCGGCTCCCGCAAGGTATATTTCCGGATGGAAAAGAATCTTCTGGATGCTTTCACCCTTCAGATAAAGAACGGATACGAAGCCGAGCTAAATATTGCCAGAGATAAGATGCCTCCTCTCATAAACAGGTACAGGAAAGAAGCTTCTACTGAAGAAGAGAAGAAGAAAATTTCTATTTTTGAGAACTATCAGCAGCAGGTCTTAAATTTTGAAGAATTGATAAAGTTCATCCACAAGAAAGTGGAGCAAATGAAAAAGCATGATAAGTGATATCTATGTTGTATCCCTCTCCGAAAGCTCGCAACAGAATCAAGCGTACTCTACACCTTGATAAGGCCTGCAACTTGCAGATTTGAAAATGCTGTCATTAAGAGCCTGTTTCTTGAGGATGTCACTCATCTTAGTGGTAAGATGCTTGATTTTCTGCATGTCGGATTGGTCTTTCATCTCACATGGTTTAAGTAGTCCTCGATATCTGTCTGCTATTCTGCCGCTTTCATGGCATCGGTTGTGTATATTGTTTTCCATGAGATATTCTCCTTATCCGGCTGAGTATCAATACATTGTGAAATATAATCATGAACACGTTGTTATAGTGTGTGCATGTATGTCTGTGCATATATACTTCGAGAAAGCGTGGTGAAAGTATTATGTGAGTAGCTGTGATAATGGCTATTTATATTATGACTTTTATTTATATTATGACTTTAATATTAGAATTGAATATGTTCAAATTATTGATCTCAGATGAAGTGTTATTGTGAATGTAAAAAAGTGTGAAAGTACAAACTTTCCAGGGCTGCGTATAAGGGCTGCGAAGCCAGATGAGATGGATTTTGTCATGGGATTGGCAGAGAATGAAGGATGGAATCCCGGAATTCATGACGGGGAGTGTTTTAACCACGCCGATACAGATGGCTTCTTCCTTGCCGAGCTTAATGGAGGGCCTGTTGGCTGTATTTCTGCAGTATCCTACAACGGCTCGTTTGGATTTATTGGCTTGTTCATTGTAAAGCCGGAATATCGCGGAAAAGGTATAGGTTCATGCCTCTGGAGCGTTGCTATGGCAAGACTGGAAGAGCAAGTGATGGGGCTTGACGGCGTTCTTGAGCAGGAGTCCTATTATTCAAGGCATGGTTTCCTTCCATATTACAGGAACATGCGATTTGAGGGTAAGGGGGGCGGAGTGATGCCTTCTGGCCTGGTACCTCTCTGTGACGTACCTTTTGAGAATATACTCGCTTATGACAGCCTGTTGTTCTCGCAGATGCGTCAGGATTTTCTGGCAGGCTGGGCAGGGCAGGAAGGGTCATCTGCCTTTGCTTCTGTTAAGGATGGATGTGTCCAGGGCTATGGACTTGTGAGAAAATGCCGTAACGGGTATAAGATCGGACCTCTTTTCGCAGAGGATATGTCCGTAGCTGAGAGGCTTTTCCTTGCACTGAGGAGCACTGTATCTGAGCATGAGCCTCTATTCCTTGATGTGCCACAACCTAACAAAGATGCCCTTGAACTGGCAAACACATACGATATGTCGGTTTGTTTTGAGACCATACGCATGTACAGGGGCAAAGCGCCTGATATCGAACTAAAAAAGGTTTTTGGGGTGACTACTTTCGAGCTGGGTTGAATCCCTATAAGGCATTCCCATAAGATCACTTAACGGCTTCTCACTGCACAAAATCTAAACCCCATATATAGGCTGATTTCCTGTCAAGTGGCTTCCTTCACTTTCTTCATCATCTCCCTGCCAAAGGCATAGAGGTCCTTCGGGCCACGGGAAGTCACCAGATTGCCATCGACAACCACTTCCCTGTCCTCTGTCCGGGCACCGGCCGCTTTCAGGTCATCAATTACCCCCGGCCAAGCTGTGGCTTTTCTTCCGCTGACAACGCCTGCTGATATGAGCACCTGGGGACCGTGGCAGATCGCTGCGACAGGTTTGTTCTGCTTAAAGAAATGCCTGGTAATTTCCAGTGCGCTCTCATCAAGCCTCATTTTTTCAGGCCCTTTTCCTCCCGATATCACCAGCAGGTCGTATTTAGAAGGGTCTATCTCCCGGAACGTTGCATCAGCCTCCACAGAGTACCCATGCTTGCCTGTGATCTTTCCTTTCTCCATGGACACTATTTGTGTATCCACTCCTTCTTCCTTCAGCCGGTGGTAAGGGTAGATAAGTTCCACATCCTCAAACCCATCTGCTCCAAATATTAATGCTTTCAAAACACCTACTCCCATGTTGATGCATAGTACTCTGGGCATGGATTATATGTAATTTATGGCAGGGAAGACCGCGAAGAATGGAACATTGTGCAGTATCACTTTGATGGCAGTGTCCTTTCAATGGTAAATAATAGTACTTATCATGATATTAAGTATCAATATTACTTAGGTTTTTTTATATCTATAGTTCCTAACTTAAATTGTACAGCTGTGCCTTGAAGAGAAAACACCCCCCTTCCGTGGATGCCTCGCAGTTCAAGCTACATATCACAAGCTATGCATGAATTGGGAGGCATCTGCTTCTTACATAAAGACGCATTAGAGAATTCAGGGTTTTGGCAGATGGCCGCAGCCGCAGCTCCTTCCAAGGAAGGTTGATACCCTGTGCTTGAGCTGGTGGATTTCATCATCGGTCATACTTTCCAGCAAATCCTTGTGCTCTTTTTCGATGTGTTCCAGCATGTTCTTCTCAACATCATCCAGGCTGTTGCCAATTGCCATGTAATTGCAATTCGCAATACCTACATCTCCGCATTTCACTAGCCTTATTTTCATTATGCATGCTCCGTTTGATCTGATAAAAACTAATAAAAGTAGTAGGATATAAAGATAGTTTCTCTGCGTATTTCAAAGGCCTTAATGGTTTATTCCGTTTTGTTAGTTCTCTGTCAGAAGGAGTGGTTGTATGGACCATTGAAAGAGTAATGTCTTTTTCCCTCGCCAAATTATTTATCTTCTCTTGTACAATAATCATAACAATCATGAAAGTAAGTGACCTGAGGTCCACGCTGGTAATGAGCGCAAGAGAAGAAGCTGTCTTTAGGAAATTCGATCTTCCACGGGATGCTTTCCATCCGATGCTGCTGTCACTTAAGATCGGTGGAGCATGGAGCTATTCGGCAGAGCATCTTAAGTGTATCTCAGTAATGCAGGTTCATACAAACTATGATGAGAGAACAAAGACTGGTAATACAATTGAAGTGATCTACCTGCTGGTGAACCCTGAGACTGTAGCAAAAGAGGGGGTGGTGAACCGTCTGGAGAAATGCGGAAACAAGGAGGAGCGTGTATTGCTCACGCGGCCATATTCTATAACCATCAGGGCTGAGAGGATAATCGCGGCACGTATCAGCACCGAGAAAAGGAAGATCCTTGTACATGAGGTAGGAGAAAAGGTAGTGATGTTTACGGGCCCATCCGCGTTCTATGCTGCCCACGAGATGGAGCACCTGGAACATATTGAGATAAAAGGGCTTCCAATATGGGCTTTTAAATATGAAACGGCAGATACAGAACCCGGGCCTGTTTAAGTGGTTGAACCTGGAACTCACTCCATCTGAGTATCTTTTCTTAAATGTGTCAACTTCCCTTTTCCTATTCAACTTCTTCTTTCCTATTTGACCTCGCCTGTCTCCTTTAGGAATTTCAGCCATCGCCGGGCCTCAGCGACTCTATCACGGGAGAATGTTTCATGGAACTGCTTTTCCTTTTCTTTGGATGTACCTTCTTTGATCTCCCTCAGGTCCATCACTGTGCGCATGAGTCCTGCAGTTTCATCGAAAAGTTTGTCTGCCTCTTCCCGTGTAAGCTGTCCGGTCGCCAGTTCCAGCTCGTCTTCTTTCGCTTTTTCATTGATGTATAGAATACACTTATTAATTAGACTCCGGTCCTGTTCATCAAGTTCCTCTTTCTTTAGCAGCTCCCATACGATACTGTGAAGATTGCACATCTTCCCTTTTATATCGCAATTATAGGGTATCTCTTTACCTACCCAGAAGAGGCGCGCATGCAGCGCTGCAAGGAGTTGTTTTCTCTCCGTCTCTGTAATAAGTTCGTCTTCATGTGTCTCGTCCATAACTTCCCCCATAAGATAAGCTGTCAGACATGGCACAAATATGTTTTGAATACATTCGGAGTGCGGTCATTTATGAAGAGAACTGTGGTGGACAAGCAGCAGGCAGAATAGTGCACTTGTATGGGCCATAAATAACTATTAATAAGTATAGAACTAAAATAGGTTCAGGTAATTATTTATATAATCTCATATAATTTCTGGTACAGGCTATTTGGCTCCTGAATATTTAGGGTGTGGTCTGCTATTGTTGATCTAAGGTGTTGCTATGGGAATGCTTAGTGAAGTCAAATCCAAGGGTAAAATTAAAGCCGCCCAGAACTGGCTGAAAATGGCTGAAAACGCTAAAACCCCTCAAAAGCAGGTAGAATATTATACAAAATCGCTGGATGCCAATCCATATAATGCAGAAGCATGGTTCAGGAAGGGAAGGATCCTGGAGAAAATGGGGAACTTCGAAGAGGCGAAAAGATGCTTTGACCTTGCAACAGAGATAGACCCCGATTTTCAGGGACTTGTCGGGAAAAAGCAATACGGTTCAGAAGCACCTGCAGACTATGAGGAAAGTTCTGTGTTCCCGGAGAACAGGATGCCTGAAGATGTTTCACTGGCAGAGCAGCTGGAAGAGCAACTGGAAGGCCAGCCGGAAGATGAATGGGTTGCAGAGAATCCTGAACTGAGTGATTCTGCCTATAATCCTCCAACAGGAGATGAATCCATATTCAGCAGTCTGCGTGCGAAAGAGCATAGTATACCAGATATGGATACAGACTCTGACTCAGACTCTGATTCAGAAGATTCTTATCGTGGCAAGACTTCCCCGGAGATGTCACAAGATGCTGAAATTCCTTTATTCACAAAGGTTCATGATGAGGAAATCCTGCAGGCAGATATGGACTCCGGGACAGAAACTGAAGACACTGGGATTATTGCTGTATCATCTACTGCCTCAGAAGCGGATATTTGGAAAGAGTCCTCCCATGAAGGGCTGAAGGAACCGAAGATGGAGTCTCCGGATAATACCGGGATGCTTTCTCTGGAAAAGGGTGCTAAGCCTAAAACGCAGGCTAAGGTAAGGCCTCTGGAAGGAACAAAACCACAAAGTCCACACGCGGGAACACAGCCTGCGACATTAAGTCCTGGAAAAGGAGGCCTTCAGAGTATGGATATCAGGATACCTGTAAGTGAAACGCTCAAGTTCTGGGCGGTTGGCATTGTTGCGATACTGATAGCATTCAAAATAGCAGCCTATATCTGATAGTTACCTTGAAGCTCTATTTGAGTTTGTACCTCGAAGCAGGTGGTTTTAAGCCGTCTGCTTCAAGATTACTTTTATATCAGGCTAACAGGAACAGCCAGTAGACACAGACCTGAATGATGGTCAGGGGTACGCCTACCATCGCAAATTCTGTGAACTTTAAAGTAACGTTACCTTTCTTTTCTGCATTCTGGATGATAATGACATTACTTGCAGCCCCGAGGATTGACAGGTTTCCTGCAATAGTGCTTCCAGCTGCAAGTGCCATCATCTGGACGACTGTTATATCTGCCTGTGACAGGACCGGGAGATAGAGGGCTACCAGCGGGACATTGGAGATGAACTGGCTGAGGAATACGCTTATCCCAAGTATCATGGGGACCGAGTTAATGTCAGCTCCCAGAGCGCCGATCATATTCTGGAAGAATCCGGAGTCCCACACGCTTTCCATCAGTATGAACATCGCTGCAAAGAACACAAGCGTATGCCAGTCCATCTTTGCTATTATCTCTTTTCTCCGGCTGCTCAAAATAAGTACCGGAAGCGCGGAGATGAGGGCTATATAGGTCAGCCTGAAATTGAAAGGGATGCCTGCTGTTGTGATAGCTATCTTTGCAGCGACCAGCAGGATGACCAGGAAAAGAGAGATCTTTGACCATCTGGCAAGTATGCGGTCGGTGATCTTTGGCACAGAGTGATCAAGGGGCACCGGGGAAAAATGTTTCCTGTAGAATATTCTAAGCAGCAAGTATGTTATCAGCAGGTTTATGGCAGTCGGAAGTAACAGGTATCTTATGAAGGTGATAAATGGATTTTCCACATTCCCGCCCAGGGCTATAAGGAGATTCTGTGGGTTCCCGATAGGACTTATTACGCTCCCCGTGGTTACGGCAAAAGCCAGCGCCAACAGCAGTACTTTTGGATCGATGTTATGTTCCCGGGCAAGGAGCAGCATTACCGGTGTGCCTATTATTGCCAGTGTATCGTTCATAAGGAATGCGGAAGCGAGTCCCATCCCGAACAGGACGTATAGTATTACCGCATCAACTGTGCCCGCGTTCTTGAAAAAGCTATATGAGAGCTGAGACATATAGCCGCTCATTTCCAGTGCCTGTCCGATGGCGAACATTCCAATGAGAAAGAGCATGACGTCCAGATTGATGGAATGGATGGCATTGGAAATCGATATATGGCCTGTCAGGAGCACTCCAAGGGCGCCCAGCGACATTATCTGCCAGATCCCAAGCCTGATGTTCCCTACCTGTCTTACGGCAGTCAGGAGGAAAACCAGTGCTAGTATAATTACAGGTAACGTCATTAAGATGTTAGAATCAGGAATGATGACTAAATACTTATCCTCAGTGTAATTTGAAGATCATTGAAGAGTAGGGTATTGAAACATGCAGGGAATACGGTTCTGTTTTCCCGGCAGGTTTTCATGCATTCATGCCACTTAACATAAATGCATCTTTATTTCATCGAACTCCTCAAAAACAAGGTCTACGGAATAGTCGAACTTGTCACGCTCGCGGAATCCGTACAATGTTTCATGGTGTTCCTGTGTATATTGCATTTTATTCCTCATATTATTATGGAAGCAGTTCCTTCTGTTCACAGATACTTCCAGAGAGTCATGTAATCATCTCTAATATGTCTATGAATGTTTTAATATATATACATAATTTAAATAATAAATAGTTATAATTAATACACAGTTATAATTAATTCTTTTATCGTTTTATTACTATTTTTCTCTGTCAGTGTGGATAAAACTCTGTGAGAAGCCTGTTTTTCCGATGAAGGCATCTATACTTATCTAGAATGAAAGCGAAGAGTTTGACTAATGTTTGGACGATTCAAGTATATGGATGATTTGTTCTACGGAGAGATAAATAACGGAATCGTGACTTCCCGCGATGGTGATGGAAAAACCTATGAGATGGAGGAACTGGAAGTACTTCCTCCCAGCAATCCCAGCAAGATAGTATGTGTGGGACTTAACTATCATGATCATGCTACTGAAGTCGGTATGAAGGTGCCCGATGAACCGGTCCTTTTCATAAAGCCGCCTTCTGCGGTTATAGGACATGGGGGTAAGATAATGTATCCCCGGTGCAGCCATAGGGTTGATTACGAAGCAGAGCTTGCGGTGATAATTGGCAAGAGATGCAAGAACATTGAGTATGAAAGGGCCTGCGATGTTATCGCGGGATTCACCTGTTTCAATGATGTGACCGCCCGTGACCTCCAGAGCAGGGATGTCCAGTGGACACGGGCCAAGAGTTTTGATACCTTTGCTCCCGTGGGACCTTTTATTATGCCCACATGTGATTTTGATCCGGATAATGCCTGTATAAAAGCAAGGGTCAATGGAGAGATAAAGCAGGACTCAAACACTTCTAATCTTATTTTTGATGTGCCTTACCTCATAGAGTTCATATCCGGCATAATGACGCTTGAGGTGGGTGACATCATCGCCACCGGCACTCCGCCGGGAATCGGGGAGCTCAACCCAGGTGACAATGTGGAAGTAGAAATCGAGGGAATAGGAACTTTAAGGAATGAGGTTGTATAATGCTGTTTGATCAGGTCAACAAGGAACTGGAACTCGCGGAGCGCCATTTAATGGTTCTGAGGGCAGTGGTCGAGCGCGGACCTATAGGCATTCTGAAACTAGCTGAAGAGACAGGCATGCCTACGCATAAAGTGCGTTATTCACTGCGCATTCTGGAGCAGGAGCAACTTATCAGGCCCTCAATTCAGGGAGCTGTTGCAGGTGATGCTGTAGAAGAGTTCCTTTCAAGTTTTGATGCCAGTATCAGTGATGTGGTGTCAAAAGCAGCCCGCATCAGGGAGCTGGGCAAGTCCCAGTGAGCGCACATTTAAATCCGGTTATAGCAATTCAAACCTGTTCTTCCATAAACCAAAAAAGCACTTCTGACATTTTGGAATATCTTAGAGCGCCATATAACCTAAATATCTTATCTTGTATCCACTTAAACTAATATCTTTGCGGAGAATAGGATGACACTAACAGAGGATGACAAAAAGACCGTTGAGAAATATGCTCTCCAGAATGCTGTGAAGTACGGCCAGGCACCTCAGATAGCTGCCGTAATGGGTCGTGTTATGGGTGAATGCCCGCATCTGCGTTGTAAGGCTAAAGACGTTACTCCTTTCATTCAGGAGATCCTTGGAGATGTTACAAAAGGAAGCCCTGAGCAGTGGCAGGCCCGCCTTGAACAGATAGCTCCCGAACTCATAGAGGAGCTTTGTACCAAAAAGGAGCCTGATAAGGGACTCAAACCCCTGGAGAAGGCTGAGTGCGGAAAAGTCGTGATGCGCTTTGCTCCAAACCCTAACGGGCCACCTACCCTTGGAAGCACCAGGGGTATCATCGTGAACTCCGAGTATGTCAAAAAGTATGAAGGTAAGCTCATCCTTCGTTTCGATGACACCGATACGCAGACAAAGCGTCCGATGCTGGAAGCCTATGACTGGTATATCGAGGACTGTAACTGGCTTGGAGCCAAACCGGATGAGATAATCATCGCTTCCGACAGGATACCGCTCTATTATGAGCAGGCAAGAAAACTCATTGAAAGTGGGAACGCTTATGTCTGCTTCTGTGAGAGCGAGACTTTCAAGAAGCTTAAGGATGCAAAAGAGGCATGTTCTCACAGGGACACATCGCCTCAGGAGAACCTGGAGCACTGGGATAAGATGCTCTCGGGAGGATATCCTGAGAAGTCGGCAGTGCTGCGCATCAAGACCGATATCATGCACAAGGACCCTGCACTGCGTGATTTCGGTGCTTTCAGGATATTGAAGATGCCTCATCCCCGGCAGGAGGTAGGGGACAAGTATATCGTCTGGCCGCTGCTTGACTTTGAAGGCGCCATTGAGGATCATCTTCTTGGCACGACTCACATAATCAGGGGCAAAGACCTGATGGACAGCGAGAAACGCCAGACCTATATCTACAAATACCTCGGCTGGGACTATCCTATTACGACACACTGGGGACGTGTGAAGATGCATGAGTTTGGTAAGTTCAGCACAAGCGGGCTGCGTCGTGCTATAGAGGAAGGCGAGTATGATGGCTGGGATGACCCGCGTCTGCCCACGGTGCGCGCTATACGCAGACGTGGCATTCAGCCTGAAGCTGTCCGTAAGTTCATGATAGATATGGGCGTTGGCGAAACAGATATCAGCATCAGCCTTGACACACTCTACGCCGAGAACAGGAAGCTTGTGGAACCAAAGGCCAACAGGTATTTCTTCGTATGGGACCCCGTGGAGCTGGAAATAACAGGCACAGACCCTTGCACTGCAAATCCTCCGCTGCATCCTACAGAGAATCGCGGCTGCCGCGAGATCGATGTGAGCACAAAAGTACTTGTGTGCAGGGAAGATATTGAAAAGCTTGCAGAGGGTTCAAAGGTCAGGCTCAAGGATCTCTATAATGTGGAAGTAACCTCTATGGAGCCTCTCCAGGCAAATTACCTCAACGATGCCATCGAATCCGCGAAAAAGGATAAGATGAAAATCATCCACTGGGCTCCTGTCAACGGTATCCCGGTGAAGGTACTCTCTCCCGACGGCGAGTTCAAAGGAATCGGGGAGAAGCAGATAATCGCTGAACTGGACAAGGTGGTCCAGTTCGAAAGGTTTGGGTTCTGCCGGATCGACTCGGTGGGTAAGGAAGTAGTGGCATATTATACACATAAGTGAAATGGATGTTTTCCTCTTTTCACTTTCTTTTTTTATGTTCTGTCGTTTATATGCAATGATTTTTATTGATTTCAGCGAGTATGATCGCTAGTCTTTTACCATTGGTCTTTTTCCAGCAAGAGCGCCTATATATCCTCGCAGCACCAACCGGATACAGATAGTTATGCCTGCCTGCTCTCCTCCTACACTAATCATAAGCAAATGCCTGGGCTTCTCACCCTGCCGGTATAATGGAAAGATGATATCTTTCCCTGTTGCAGATGACCTTAAACATTATGTCAAGTTCATCACCGTATGCCCGGAATGTGAGATTGAGCTGGGTGTTCCGAGGAAGCCCATACGCATCGTTCTTGAAAGAGGGGAATATGGGGTAAAGGAAACACTGGTACAGCCGGCCACTGAAATGGACCTGACCGAAGCCATGGCTGATTTTACGGCCGCATACCTGGATAAGCTTGCCATTGTAGATGGAGCCATCCTCAAATCCAGATCGCCATCCTGTGGTACCGGAAGTACGAAAGTATTCGCTTCTGCCAGCAGCATTGACTGCCTGCACCGCAAGGGCACGGGATTATTTGCTGAAGGCCTGACAGGTCATTTTCCTTATCTGCCTGTCGTTGATGAAGAACAGATTGCAGACTCTGCGATGCGGGACCATTTCCTGACGCGGGTCTTTGCCATGGCCTCATTCAGGGAAGTATCTGAATCGGGAAAGATGCACAAACTTGTGGAATTTCACATGCGTAACAAATTGCTGCTGATGGCTTACGATAAGGAAGCAATGACCATGATGGGTGATATCGTGGCTAACCACGTTAAGCGTCCTTTCGGTGAAGTAGTACAGGAATATGGGCGACACCTGCGAAAAGTGCTTTCGCGGCCAGCGGGTACCGGGCCAAATATCAATGTGCTCATGCATGCGGCAGGCTACTTTTCGGACAGTCTGGACCCTGATGAGAAATCTCTTCTTGAAGATCGGTTCCGGGAGTACCGGCAGAATGATGCTGTGCTGGGTGAGCTGAAAAAGATGTTCATGTCCTGGATACTGCACTACAATGTGGAATACCTCTTGAAGCAGACCTATTTTTGTCCCTATCCTGAAGAACTGTCAGGGAGTTTGCGGCAAGTTTGATATGTCTGGACTTCATAGTATCATATGGGATGACTGGCATGTCCGGTTATCAGGGGTGATGCAAAATGGAAGATGAGATTGGGGAAAATGAGGATGTCGATCTTCTGGACATTGAAGATGATGATCTGGAAGATACAGTGCAGGTCTGTCCAGTCTGCGGGAGCATCGATCTATACTATGAAGCTGGCGGTGTCGAGGGTCTGTATCACTGTAAGCATTGCGGTTACATAGGTTCCTTCATTGTCGAGGCCAACGAAGAGATGGCCAGACTGATCCGTAAAGAGTACGATAATAAGGAACGTAACACCGCACTCTGAGTACGATTATTGATACCTCTCTTTAGGGGCACAATAACATGTGAAGATGTAAGACTAAGGATATAGGATATTTTATAATAAGTGGGGATAAGCAATTAAAATAAGTGATTTTGGGTATCATTGAATTGATACCCATAAAGTCTTCAGGTCTTTTGGAATTAAGCTGCTACAGGAAATACCTTTACTTCGGTCTTCCTGATCTCGACCCTTCTGAGGGGGTAGATGTACTTAGCGTTCCTGTAGATGTTTGCGGAAAGCTTGCCCATGATAGCTTCTTCGATGAATTGCTCGAAGTTGAGTTCAGCTGCACGCTCGACTACGATCCTGTCCATGATCTCCCTGATGGACTTGATCTGGCTTGTCCTTGCCCTCTTGACAGTGAAGCAGATAGGCTTCACCCTTATAACGTAACCGTCCCTTGTGGTCACATCGAGGTTGGTGTCGATCCTTGAGGTCTGGCGCTTTACAATGGAGCGCAGGTAATCGGTTGTGATCTCATGACCCATGAATCTGGTGTTGGCAACATCACCGTTGACTTCATTGATCTCGAGGATGAGCTTAGTGTTGTGTTTTGTGAAATCGTTTGCGATCTCTCCGACAGTAGTCTCAACGATACGGCCAATGAGCTGTCCTGGTTCCTCTGCAGGGGTTACTCCGATGTTTGTCCTGCTGATGAATTCGGGTGTCTCTACATTGTACCAGGTTTTTGACTTCCATTTGTCTAACTTTCTCTGAACTTTCTTTGCCAAGGAATTCCTCCGGATGAGTGTAATCTTATAATATTAGTAAATTAACGTGATTAGTGTAAGTGTTCGACGATCGGTCATGATATGAAATAACCTATGCATTAGTTTGGCTTTGTATACTAGTCATGTCCATATATAAAGAAATCGGTTCGTCCGGTATTTTATGGAGTGCCGCTGCGCAACATCTGAAGGGAATATGGATAAAATGGACACGGGATGAATGCAGGGCCTTGCCAATATCCATATACTATGATGCAGCCCTTACTTAAGGTCGTATGCATACTACCTTGTCCTTAGATTCACACATCATTTTAGGATGATATATTAAATTCCTTCCTTGATAATTTATTTTTGTGCTGGTGACTCATGAGTGAAACCAATTCCAAGTAACTTCCTTACATCAGGATATCATTTTTATAATATGTAAGTTATACTAAAATCAACATATATTCATATTTATAAAGATGATTAAAATGAACCAAAAGAAAACATACATCTACAAATATTCCATCTTTTTGCTAGTCTTAATCTCATGCATGGGAACAGTATCTGCAGCTGAGATTCTTGTAGGACCTGACCTGGGGAATGCTACTATAGGCGCTGCACTTATGAATGCAACAGATGGCGATATTATCATTGTAAGTGATGGAACTTACACTGAAAATTTACTGATTTATAAGGAAGTCACCCTCCGCTCCGAGAATGGTTCTGCCAGCACTACCATCCAGGCGGCTTCGCCAGGTATCCATGTCTTCAACATTACAGCCGACAATGTTGCAATCCAGGGATTCAATGTAATAGGACCAACGAATTACAGTAGCATTTACATGCTCTCAGTTTCTAACTGTAATATTTCTGATAATGTAATATCTGAAAGTTATGCCGGTATCTTCTGCTCCAATGTGAGCAATAGTGACTTAATCAACAATACAATTACTTCCAGTGTACGGGGTATATACCTGTATGATTCACCCAACAATACCCTGATCAATAACATAATGACATTAAATGATCATAATTTTGGTGGTTATGGAACAAGTCCGGAACATTTTTTCCAGAACATAGACACCAGCAATCGGGTTGATGGAAAACCTATCTATTATTTGATCGATCAGGCAGATATGCAAGTACCAACCGATGCAGGACAGGTCTATGTTGTTAATTCCACCAATATCACCGTTAAGGACATTGCAATATCAAATGGTTATGAAGGTATCGTATTTGCATATACGGATAATTCTAAAATAGAGAATGTTACTGTCTCAGAGAATGAGTATGGTATCGTACTTTTCAACTCCAATTCCAATACTCTTGATAGCATCAACGTCAATAACAATTATTATGGCATCTTCCTCAGTAACTCAATCAACAATGATCTGATCAACAATATGATCAGTTCCAACGGGTGGGACGGTATTTCCCTGTATTCTTCAAGTGAACTCAATAATGTAAACAACAACACAATCGGTTCCAATGGCTGTGACGGTATCTACCTTGATAATTCCGGGAACAATACCTTAAGCAACAATACTATTATCAATAATCCTGAAATCGGAATCAACCTTTACGGGTCTGCTGACAATAACATAATCAACAATAGTGTCAACAACAACACTTATCAAGGCATTTACCTGAAAGATTCAACTAACAACACCCTGATTGATAACACCATGGAATCAAATGGTTACAATTTCGGTGTTGGAGGGGCAACTTTTGAGTTTTTCGTTCAAAACATAGATGCCAGTAACACGATTGACGGGAAAGTGCTCTATTATCTTCTCGATCAAGCAGACATGCAGGTACCATTCGATGCCGGACAGGTATATGCAGTAAACTCTACCAACATTACTGTCAAGGATATCGAAGTCTCAAATAGTTTTGACGGCGTTGTGTTTGTATCCACCGACGATTCAACAATAGAGAATATTACTGTCTCAGGATGTAGATATGGTATTTACTTGCTTAACTCCAGTTTAAACGTTCTTGATAACATCAGATCTAGTGACAATCTCATTGGTATGATGAGTGTAAGATCAAATAACACTACATTGTCCAACAGTAATATGAACTCTAATTTTATAGGTATCCACCTTGGAGAGACAAATAATAGTGTTCTAACAGATATCACTGCTAATGATAATGCCTTTCTTGGCATTGGCATCCTCCACTCGAACAATAACTATCTGATTGAAACTACTGCAAATAATGCTAACTATGCGGGAATATACCTCTCTGCTTCTGACAATAACACATTAACCAACAATATTGCCAATTCTAACCAAATGGCAGGCATCCTTATCTTTGATTCAGATAATAATAATCTTACTGGTAACACATTTGATGGCAATAAAGCCAGCTCAGGAGATCTGAGTTCTGTAAATCTGGATTCCGGATCTTTAATCAATGACCACACGATTGAACAAGCATTCTTCGATGAATTAAATAGCCTTATAGCCGTAGAATCTGAAAACATGGTGAATTCCATATCCATTAATAGTGTTTCAGGCGCACAGGGAGTTTACATTTCTGGTTCTACCAACAATACATTCTCAAATACTCACTCAACAGGTAATGATCATGCCTTCTATGCCTTTGATTCAGTGAATACTATAGTAAGCAACCTGATGATAACTACAGAAATGGCACAAATGTCTTTTGTGACCAGTGACTCCAAGCTCGTAATAAGCGAAGAAAACCTGGATCCCATAACTATGTCCGGTAAAATGAATGTCAATGGCTATGTAAATATGATCCGCTCACCCAGTTACCTGGATAGCATTGACCTTATGTCAATAGATGCAGGTATAGATATCCAGTTCTTCTATGATGGTTCCGGAATGAGCAGTGCAGGTGAATCTTCAATAGATTTGTTCAGGTTGAACGATACCGTGTGGGAAGAAGTTCCAAATGCTACACTCAACACCAGCGGCAACTATGTTTCTGCAACCATTAAAGAAAATGATGGTATTGCTCCTACCGGAATAATGGGAATAAATCCAACATATACAGTTACTATGGCGCTCTTCAAAGATACAGAACCTTCCACCTCCGGTAATCCAGGCAGCTCTGTAGTTGCAAGAGAAAGAAGAGAAGGAACGATAACAGATCTGCCTGCAGGTGACGATGGAGAACTAACAGGTAATACAGTTGTAAAGTCCTCAGATATGACCACTACACTGACATTTTACAAAGGAACAAAGGCCCTTGATCCATTAGGTAACCCTGTGAACAGTATCATAGTCACCACTCCGTCTTCCCTGCCTTCAGACACTCCAAGAGAGGTAATCGAATCTGGTTTCTACTTCAGGTTCGGTCCCTCAGGAACCACGTTCAGCCAGGATGTGATGATCACAATGGACTTCAACCCTGCAGACTTTGAAGGTAGGACACCTGTGATCTACACCTATACTTCCGAAGACGGCTGGATCGCCCTGGAAACGACCGTAGACTGGGAAAATGGCAGAGCAACTGCCATGATCAGCCACTTCTCACTATATGCACTGTTCGGGACTGATGTTGAGCCTGTAAAAGAAGTCTTATTCGAGCCAGTTTTAGAAGATACTGAACAGGCTTTGGTTGAAGAAGCACCTGTAGAAGGATCCACCGATGGAAATGAATTTGGTTTCGTTCCATGGGTAATTGGAATTGTGCTTGTGATTGGTCTGGGGCTCATCTATGGAAATAAGAAAAAGAATAACAAGGGGCTTTAAGCCCTTTCTTTATTTGTGAACCTTCATGACACAATCTACAATACTTTCACCATACTTACAATATCAATATATATTTGCAAAACAATGACTAACTGTACGCAGGTATGATTCGGGCGCCCTACGCGCTTCTGGGCGTTCCTGAATTATACCATCCTCTCAATTTTTCTATTCTATCATAAGTTCCTCTTTTGTGAGGGACAAAAATATATTAACAAACAACTTTATAATTATAATATTAAAGTAATATACATGAGTGATTAAATGCAAGACAAATCTCTCCAAAAGCTGAACAAAAAGGAATACAGTGTAGTCAAAATGTTACAAAATCTCAAAGTTAAAAAATCTCACGCGCTGGTGATCGTAGCACTTGCTGACCGGAGAGAACTGAAATCATTTGAGATCGAAGAAGTGACTGGCCTTTGCCAGCCAGATGTAAGTAACACAATGCATAACCTCAGAAAGAAGGATTGGGTAAGCGTACAGCAATCTCCATTTACTGAGAAAAAAGGCAGGCCACATAACATATATCAGTTAAAATATCCATTGAAAACAATCATCGAAAAACTTGAGAGGCAGATTTTCCAGGAACACCAAGAAACTTTCAGGATTATTACAAAATTAAAAGAAACAACTTGAGAGCCGACAATCATACTTCCTTATCAAAACTTATCTGAGTCTAAAATAGAGCATATGTATCGGCATCTTTTTGAACATTATTATGACGATTGCACTAAGAATCAAGAAGGTTCGCTTATTTACAAGGATCTTATCAATTTAAAATGCATTTCGCCAGAATACTTAGAAAACGCAAGTGAGGCAGAAATTGTAAGAGATTTTTTGGCGGGAATGAGCGATAGATATTTTCAGTTTACTTTTAATGATATTACTTTTTCAAAGCGTACAAAATTGAGATATGGAGAAACTAAATGAACAACAAAATATATGTCGCAGGTCCTTTGTTTTCAATTGCTGAACTCGAGTTCAATGAAAAAATAGATGATAACCTGAGAAAAATGGGATTTAGTACTTTTTTACCACAAAGAGACGGACATTTGCTTTCCAGTTTACTTTCAGAAGGTTACAGTAAAGAAGAAGCGACAAAAATTATATTCGAAATGGATATACATCATATCAAAAATAGTGACATTGTTTTGTTTCTATTAGATGGTCGTGTTCCGGATGAAGGGGCATGTGTTGAAATCGGCCTTGCTTACGCTTATGGTAAGGAATGTATTGGATACAAAACAGATTCCAGATCAATCATGGGAGATTCAGACAATCCTTTAATTGTAGGAGCATTGAAAAATAGAATCGCAACATCGTATCATGAATTAGAGTTTATGTTAGAAAAATTGCTTCTGCAATAATTTGAATGGAGTACCTGTTTAGTTGTTTTTGGTATTTGACACAAAAAGGTGCTGAAATTTCAGCACACATCTAATTATCCTTTATTTGTTTGATCTTAAAATCTCACTTGTGAACTACATCTCGGCTAAAGATCGAGACGCTTCCTGCTTCATTCCCCTTCCCATCGGAAGCGAGTCCACAGGCTCTTCCCGTAGTTCCTACGATGACAATTATATTCCTATCATATTTTGCCCTTGAAGAGCGAACTTTTTGATATTGATAGCGGCATTTATGTCTCTATAGTGAGTGGTATTACAGTCCTAGCATTCCCATTCCCTATCTGCAAGTGTTAATTTTCCGTTGTGGAATCCACATACATTACAGATTTTGGTAGATGGTTCGAATTGACCTATCTGGAGTACTCTTTTTCCGTACCATTGGGTTTTATATTCGAGTTTTTCTACGAAGGAAGACCACGATGCGTAAGCTATATGTTGTGCAAGACAGTGGTTTTTGAGCATACCGTTAACGTTGAGGGTCTCTACTGCTATAGCTTGTTTCTCACTAACGAGCTTTGTTGAAACCTTGTGTTGGAAATCGTGTCTCTGGTTGCTTATTTTTTTCATGGAGTTTTGCTATTTGTAAACGAGCTTTGTTCCTGTTACTGGAACCTTTTTGTTTACGGGATAGACGTTTTGACAATACTTGGAGACGTTTCATGGAGTTTTTAAGGTTCTCGGATTGTCATGTTTTGTTCCATCGGAAACAATGGCAAAATCTTTAATACCAACATCCACGCCCGCAGTGTCATTTACGGAAAATTTCGCTTTTTCCGGGAATTCCAGACCATCATCTACGAGAATGCTAATGTAGAACTTTCCGGTAGGTGTACGAGATACCGTAGCGGTTTTTAGATCTCCTTCTTCCATATTACGGTATAAAATAGTTTTAACGTTACCTATTTTAGGAAGGAAAATCCTGTTATTCTCAAAGTCAATTTTGTAATTCTGAGGAACATTGAACGCCTGTACAGGATTTTTCCGAGACTTGAATTTCGGGAAACCCTTTTTTCATAATATTTACTAAGTAATTGCTCACGGATCATTACCTTGCAGATTTTGCAGAACTGCTCACTGGCAGGATATTTCTTAAATACTAATATATTATTATATAATATATATTTTGAATAGATTTCTGCAAGATAGAATACCAGCTTAGCAGAATCGGAGATAAATTATGAAATTGGCAAAAACATTAATTTTAATCGTTTTATTGATAGCAGTTTTCTCTGCCGGATGCATCGAAGAGGAACAGCAGGTCCTAAACACCGGGGAACTTTACAGATCAAACATGTATTATGAAGCAATTGCATCTGTTGATAACATACAGGTGGACGACCCATACTATATAGATGCCTTGAATTACAAAGGAGAATCGCTCTACGCACTTAGCAGGTATAATGAAGCAATAGGATGTTACAATGAAGTAATAGAGATGGACCCTGAGAACAGCAAGGCATGGGTTAACAAAGGTGACTCTCTTCTTGAAATTTATGAATACGATGAAGCAGACGCATGCTATGGCAGAGCAATAGAGGCCGATCCGGAATTTGATGAAGCATGGTCTGGAAAAGGAATAACCCTATACTTAAATGGCAGTTATAATGAATCAGCAGAGTTCTTTGAGAAATCAATTGAATATTCAGATAAAAAGATAACATCCGACCCGGATAGTTTTGAGGCCTGGTATAACAAAGGAATATCTTTTTCGTATATTGGAAGGACCAACGAGTCACTCGAATGCTATGAAAAGGCAATAGAACTCAATCCGGAATATGCTAATGCATGGAGAGGAAAAGGGTATGAACTTATTGAACTCGGCAGATATGACGAGGCAATCCAATGCTACGATAATGCAATAGAGATCAATCCGGAAGATGCCTATGCATGGGTAGGAAAAGGATATGTACTTTACAAATTTGACAGATATGATGAAGCAATAAAATGCTTTGATAAAGCAATAGAAATTCATCCGGAAGATGCCTACGCATGGGGAAATAAAGGGTATATGCTTGGTATACTTGAGAGATATGATGAAGCAATTGAATGCTATGATAAAGTAATAGAGATAGATCCGGAATTTACCTCTGCATGGAAAGAGAAAGGATATGCACTCTACAAACTTGGCAGATATGACGAGGCAATCCAATGCTACGATAATGCAATAGAGATCAATCCGGAATATGCCGATGCATGGGAAGGAAAAGGAGATGCTCTTAACGAACTTGGCAGGTCCGATGAAGCAAATGAATGCTATAAAAAAGCAGAAAAACTTAGCTCTTAAGATAAAAAGATCATAAGCATTCATTAGATGCTCGATTATACGAATGAAGGTATGACCTATGAATGTAAGCTGTTCAATTACGCTGCCTGCCGAAGCAGAAGCATTTATTGGTGATTCCTCTGCATGGAATGAGTACAAAGGTACTACTTCCGAAAGAAGAACTGGTAATAGTGTACATGCTGAATCAACCAGCGAGAAACTTACAGACCAAACCGGTTGGAATAACATTAACTGGAACAAAGTGGAAACACATGATAATATGCTACAAGTCAGGATTACGGAAGCAGCAATTATATTCGATGCTTGAGCTGTATGAAGGGGTGCGACAAGAAGTTATAATATGAATTGCAGAAATGCTGTCCCTTCCATTTGGGATAATCCTACTATGACATGCGTTGATGATAACGTCAGTGTATGAAGCTCATAGGACAATATGGAGAAATTTGAAAGTCTAATTAAAATAATCTGTTAGGATAAGACTACTAAGAAGAAACGAAAGTTGAATCATCACAAGAATCGTTAACGGCAACAAGCGAAATTAGAATGACACGCTTGAACCAAAAGGTATAGAATCAGACCATTACAGCTCTCTTCATGTAACGGGAAATGGACAAATGATTCTCGGTTTATAGATGGCTTCTAAGGTGGTCACAATTATTCATGTTATAAAACTTGGTAAGCCCTTTATGTTTCCTTCAGGGTAGGAATTCCGTAAGGTTGACCGAATACACAGAGGGTAAAGGAAGGAGTAAAAAGCGAATGACGAGTTGTAATGAATTGTATAGGGTTCAAAATTTGCCCAAATTCGAAAGGATGCAGACTTACTCCATGGTATCAAAACGTAAGAATGAAGGTATAACCTATGAGTGTAAGTCATTCAAATAGAAGATATCTAATTAGCTCCCAACTCCCCCATTCTAATTAGACATATCATCTTTCAATAAAACCTTCCAAATGAATTTCTCTTCGTAAGCCCATTTTGTACTTCTGTAAGTACAAGCAACTGATACGATACAAAACTCAGTAGAGAGTAGAGTTTCCTACTCTCTGCTCTAACTCTTCTTATATCGAACTTGACCACATCCTTAATGTGTCCATGTTTTGGTTCACATTCTCCTCTTTTCTTGTACAGGCTATTGAATGATCCGTCTTTCATATTTTGATTCCGTAAGTACATTCCAACCTGTTCAGCCCTCTTATTTTCATATAGGAGTTTTAGTTTAGCTTCAATACTTGCATGTACATCCCCGCCTATTTTCCACATTTTGTTCACCCAGTGATCAATTCGGTCAATTTCACCCTCGTTGCTGATCACAGCATTTTTAGGATAGGCAATAACTGGCCTTGCATGCAGATGATACCAGATATCTGCATGATTCGTAAATGCTTTGTAACCAGTGTCAGCTGAATAATAATCAAGATCAGCATTCATTTTTTTCAATGCTTCAATGTGTTTGATAAGTTCAGGGGAATCTCCTGCCTTGCCATTTGTATGTGTCATGAAAACAGGGTAAGTCCCTACCATCGTGATATGGGCTTTGTCCATCTTGCATTTGTAATGTGAATTGTAATCAGCATATTTATCGTATCTTGATGCTTCAAGCGGAGTTGAATCGATCTTAGCTTCTTTTATTTGAGCAAGTTTAAGGATCCTTTCACCAACTAACATCATTATTTCGTTTATTCCATCTTCACCCAATCGATATTTTACAAAGTGATGTAAGGTCTTTTGCGAAGGGAGCTTTATAAAACCTTTTTCATCGTAAAAAGAGAGCAATATAGCCTCTTCTTCTGTTAAAGAAGAAACAGTCTTTTCATAAGATAATTTCCTGAAACACATTACAATGAAGAGTTTTATCATCGATGAGATATTATACTTAAAATGCCAACTTTTGTTGGCATACAAAGTACGCTCTACGTGCTTTGAAATATCTTCTATGCAGAGAAAGTGCAGGAATTGGCAAATTGAGTCGCTTTCTCTGTTCAGATAATTCTCGATAGAGTCCTCAAAGAGGACTCCTTTATACTCTATAGACTTTTTAGCCATGAGGCGGGCCAGATTTATGCTATTTATAGCTACCGCCCGCCCCCCAAAAAAAAAGGTTCTGAGGTTAGCGAAAAAAAAGGATAAGCTTTTATGCCGAAGTTCTAATTAGACGGCCTCAAATACAATGATTGAAAAAGCAGAAAGAATTGCTGTAGACCTTTTATGGAATAAACATAATCGAGTAACTAACAATACTACAAACGCTGATCCAATCAACGAGAAGCTTACAAACAAACAACTAAAAGACCGATGGAACAACATCGATTGGAAAGTAGTTGAAACACACGTTAGTAGGATACAAGTCAGGATTACGAAAGCAGTTACTAAGGGAAAATGGAACACGGTAAAAAGACTAAGTTATCTGTTAACTCACTCCCACTACGCCAAATTGCTGGCTGTCAGGAACGTTATTCAGAACAAAGGTAAGAGAACAGCTGGAATCGACGGAGAACTATGGAATACTCCTGAAATGAAGATAAAAGCTGCTCTAAAACTATCAGATAAGAGGTATAAGGCAAAACCATTGAAAAGAGTATTCATCGAAAAATATGGGAAATCAAATAAACGACCTTTGGGAATCCCCACTATGTACGACAGAGCTATGCAATCACTTTATGCATTAGCATTAAGTCCGATTGCAGAAGCAACAGCCGATAAGCACTCTTTTGGGTTTAGAAAATTCAGAAGCACGCATGATGCATGTGAATGCATTTTTGGCTGTACATGTCAAAAGACCTTTGCACAATGGATACTGGAAGGGGATATCAAAGGTTGTTTCGATTGCATCAGTCATCAATGGTTACTGGACAACATCCCGATGGACAAATCAGTTCTAAGGCAATTCCTAAAAGCAGGATATGTCTTCAATAACTCTCTGTTTCCCACTGAAACTGGTACGCCTCAAGGTGGACAGTTGTCACCAATACTGGCTAATATGACGTTAGACGGTATCGAAAAAATGCTGATTGATAAGTACCATACCAAAAATGGAAAACTATCAAGTAAACAACGCAGCAGTAACAAAGTCAACTTTGTGAGATATGCAGACGATTTCATTGTAACTGCAAAAAGCAAAGAAATCGCAGAAGACGTTAAAGAACTGATTAAAGACTTCCTTAAGGAGAAAGGCTTGGAGCTATCGGTCGAAAAAACATTAATAACCCATATCAATAATGGTTTTGACTTTCTAGGCTGGAATTTCCGAAAATACAAAGACAAGCTTCTTATAAAACCATCCAAGACATCCATTCTGAAATTTACCACGAAAATCAGTGAGGTAATCAAGAAAGGAAAATCATGGACACAAGAAGCATTAATCGCAACTCTTAACCCCATAATAACTGGATGGTCAAATTACCATCAAACAGTTGTATCCAAAGAAACATTCAGCATGCTGGATTTCAGAATATGGAATATCCTTTGGAAATGGGCAAAGAGAAGGCATCCCAATAAATCCAGAACCTGGACAGTATCCAAATACTGGCATATCAAAGGAACAAGGAATTGGGTATTTTCATCTGGACTATTCCAACTTAAACTACTATCAGACAAAAAGATAGTCCGGCATACCAAAATATCGATAGATAAAAACCCTTACCTCAACAAAGAATACTTCACTGAACGCAAGTTCAAACAAGGAGTTAAAAAACTCTCAGGAAGGTTCAAGGAAGTGTGGGATACTCAAAAAGGCAAATGTCCGAGATGTAAGCTTCCAATTGACATAAACGCTGATGCTGAAGAAAGACCTTTACATCACAAAAATGGAAATAAGCAAGATAACAGGACATCTAACTTGGTTTACAAACATGCACATTGTCATAGACAATACCATGCAAATTAATACCATCTCCAAAAACTGCTGCCCTGAATAAGGGTTATGAGGTGCCTGAGCTGTATGAGGTAAAAGTCTCACGTACAGTTCTTAGGGGAGAAAGCGGGAGCAATCCCACCGACTTACCCGACAAACCTTCACGTACAGTTCTTAGGCGAGAAGGAGGGAGTAATCCCTCTGACTTAGCCGACAAGACCTGAATGATAGTTTTACTAAACCATTCTGCTTTGTAGGTTAATTTACGGATGAATTCAGACCATCTAACATCACTGATGCTTTGTGCTAAATGGGAATTCCTTGGAGGACTGGAGAAAGAAATCGATTTGAGCTGACTAGTATAAGTACAAGTCCCTTTCCATTTTACAGTCCTCTTGGTGCTGCTTCGTATCCTTTGAGCATACTCAATCATCAATGTAATACTATTAGACCTAAGCACACCACTCCAATGAGATTTGATGGTCTCATCTCAATTGATATCAAACCTGCAAATTTCTATATAGTTAGATAGAGTATATAATTATTTATGAAAACGGCGAGAATAATGATATTGTTTATTTTGTTAATGCTGATGAGTTCAGGATGTACAGAACAAGACAGGTTTGTAATATCGGATAATGCAACTATAACGTCCTTGAGATACAATACTATTTCATCTCAGGATATGGAAACCCATGAGCTGATAATTAATTCAACATCCATGAATCTCAGTATTTATAGTCCGACCAATCAACTCAAAGCACAGTATATCAATCCGGTGATAGCGTATCAATGGAGCCAGGTACCTTATCTGCTAAACGGAAAATCCTGCATTGAGATAGATTCGCCAACAGAAGCACAAAAGATTCAGCCGAATGTTCCGGGCTCTGGCACTTTGGAGATAACCGTTTTACAGGATGGTATGTCCCATACTCTAACCATCGATCCATCTGAATATCGGCCTGATGAATTGTTTGAATTTGCAGATTTCATGGGTTCCATGAAAAAAAGTGCATTCGAACCTTCTATGGAAGAGGCTCAGGAAATTACAGAACAATGGATCACCTCGATGCCAACTTACAGCTTTGACGGTTCCAATCTGACATTAGAATCCCATATTGTTGAAGAAACATTGCCTTCAACACATGGATTGATCTACACGTTTACCAGCAGTCATGAAGGCTATGGTGATCGCTCGGATGAAGTGTTAACTGAAACAGCCACAAACCATACAATCAGAGTTGGTCTTAGCCAGCGGAAGATCGTATCGGCTGTAATTGATGGATCATGGGATGAGATTGGGCAGGTATCAGTTTAGATATTCCAGCTCTTGAATACGATTAACGAAATTACGGAACAATCCATTCCTTCAGATACGTTATCCCTGAGAGTTATATCCTTGATTACCGTATCGAAATTCGCCCGATGTCTGCAATTGAAGACAAATTATGGTGGCTGGCACTTACTGAAAAATCATTGAAAATAGTATGGACATGCCTGAAGTAAACGAGGCATGGGCGCATCTCCAAAATGACGACGAACAGGGGTGTAGCCAAATTACTTCTGTCGCCGAATTAAAGCGTCATTTACCCAGACAGGTTAATCATATTATCCTTAAGAATATTATGGAGTACCTTGAAGAAAGCAACAAGATTGCAATAAGCATTAAAGGCATCACCTGGATACATAATAACAATCGGAACTTAAACAAAGCGGTGTCCAGAGGCATTGAACTATGAAGGAGGTTCGGGTAGTCCTTATCGACGAGGCAATTCTCAAGTACAAATCCTTGGAAGAAAGAGCTTCCGACTCCAAAAAGGAAATGACAATCCTTGAGTCTATAAGAAACAATATGGCATACGGAATTTGTTCCGTGTCGAGTTGCCTCATTTTTGGAGATTGTTATATACGCTGAAAAATGATTCGGAGTCAAATGATTCAATTGTTGCGATTGTCATAGATATTGTCGATCACGAAGAATATAACAAACTGTTTGGTTATAAGAACAGATAGGCTCCTGTTGCGATATCAGTCCAAAAGGATTCCTACCTTTTTGCCGTCTTCCAATTAATATACAGATTATCTTGATATCAATAGATCATGATATCTTTCTATATATCTTTCTATTATAGTCATAGTCTCCTCCCCTTTCCACGTATCTCTTCACGTCCATCAGGTCTGCTAATTCCAGACGGTCCAGTTCCTCAAACGGAATCGTCGAACGCTGGTTGTCCTTGCTCAGGAGAATATTCCTATCATAGCTGATGATCAAATAAGACTCCAGCATATCGTCAGTGGATTCAAACATCGGAGCAGCTCCATTTTTCAGTACCAATCCTTTGTTTGTATTCCTGAACATCTCAAATTCATCATCATCAAGGAGAACCTGAACTTCACATCTCCTCAGGAATGCAAAAAACTACAAGCATGCGTATGATTAATACATGATAAGCGCGATAGCAGGTCAACAACTGGATAGAACCATTAGAATACCTTGGTTACAATACCATCAAAAATCTATAGAGGGCTATTATGAAGGACCCACTCAAGACACTAAGGGATACTAGACCATTGATACACCACATAACGAACTGGGTAACAATATACGATTGCGCGAACATGACCCGGGCATTTGGTGCACTTCCTGTGATGGCACATGCACCCGAGGAATGCGCAGACATGACCAATATATCGTCCGCACTTGTGATCAACATCGGCACCCTGACAGCTGAACTTATTGACTGCATGATCATCTCGGCGTCTGCGGCAAACAAGAAGGACATTCCGATAGTGCTTGATGCAGTGGGTGTCGGTGCCACGAAATTCAGGGACGATATGGCTGCGAAGATCCTTAATTCCGTTAATGTCGACATTATCAAAGGCAATTATTCCGAAGTGGCAAGACTTGCAGGAGAACACGCCGAGACTAAGGGAGTCGAGGCGACATCAATAGATGCTGATCCAAGGCAGGTCGCAGCGGCATTGGCAAAAACCAGGTCATGTGTCGTTGTCATGACCGGCAAAGAGGACATAATCAGTGATGGCGGAAGGATTTTCGTTGTGAGGAATGGCCACGGACAGATGGGTTCCATTGTCGGAACCGGATGCATGGCCGCATCGATAATAGCTTCATTTGCAGCCGTCAACCGTGATTATAGTGATGCTGCAAAGGATGCATTATGCTACTTCGGCGTAGCCGGTGAGCTGGCTGCTGCAAGATCCGATGGTCCCGGAAGCTTCAAGATGCACCTGTATGACGAGGTATCCAACCTCTCAGATGAGAATGCAGAGCCCCTGATGAACTTCGAAACACTCTGAACTCTCAATGCTTTCCGGCCTTAACCGAGTTGATCATGGGGATAGATATGGATAAAAGGAAGCTGCTTGGCAAGATAGACCTCTATCTTGTCACGGATTCAGGTCTCTCTAAGAAGGGGACCTTGTCTGATGTAAGTAACGCGGTGGAGGCAGGATGCAGGATAGTTCAATACCGTGAGAAGGACCGGAGCACGAAGGAGATGGTGAAGGAGGCTTTCCTCATTAAGGAAATATGCGAGGGCAAAGCCATCTTCCTTGTCAATGACCGCATCGATGTTGCCATGGCTGTGGATGCCGACGGCATCCATATCGGCCAGGACGATATGCCAATAGCAATAGCAAGACAGCTTCTCGGCAATGATAAGATAATTGGCCTTACTGTTCATAACCTGAGAGAGGCGCTGAAGGCCGAGCAGGATGGCGCTGACTACGTCGGCCTCAGCCCTATATTCGACACGTCCACCAAAAAGGATGCTGGGGAGGGCATCGGCCCTGAAAGTATAAGGGGTGTGAAGAATGCTTTGAACATCCCTATAGTCGCAATCGGCGGTATAAACAAGCAAAACTGCATGAGTGTGGTCCGGGGAGGCGCCGACAGTCTGGTTGCAATTTCAGCAATTGTGTGCAGCGATGATGTAAATAAGGAAACCACGGATTTCATTAGTATCATTCGCAAAACAAAAGATGATATGAATTAGCCATCCCAAGATAAGTGAGCTCATAATTGCACCCATGAGGGCTGCTTCTTTTTTCTAGCTCATTTTGGCCCTTGCTGATTCCACTGCGCTCCTGCTTACTACATCTGCTGCAAATATATCTGCCATGCTCTCGAGTTCACTCTCTGAGCAGTTCCATGTGAAGGTTATCATAGAAAGATGCCTGAGTATGGGCGTCCGGGTATTGTGGCGCAGGTGCCACACTTCATGTGCAAGTATTGCCTTCAGCTCAGCCTTGTCCATGATCTCGAGCAGCCCCATGGAAAGGAAGATGGTCTTTCCTGAAGCAAACGCCTTCGGAACTGCAGAATCATAATAATAAACCTTTGACATGCCAGGCGTTTTGTCCTGTTCTTTAAGACTGTTCACAAATACCTGTGGCCACTCCATAAGCTCTGCGATTGGACGGGCCCTGTATCTTTTGATTAGTATCCTATAATATATCCGTGGCAAGAACAGGATAAGCATAGTTGAGAGGAACACATAGGCTGTGTATATCTCAATGGTAAGCATCCGGCTGCACTGCATGGACGAAACCACCATTCCGATAGAAGCGAGCATGCATAGTTGTGCAGCAATGAATGAGAATATCCGGCTCCTGGGGCTTCTGGCTTTAAGGTAGAATGCGAACAGCAGCAAGGCCATGAACAGTGATGCCATTAGCCACGGCAGCAGACTGGAATCAGCGACACAGGCTATGTAGCATCCAACTTCATCCTGTATGGAAAACATGCTCAATGTCCCAGGCCCCTTTCATGATTTTTTTTCCTTGGTTCTTATTTCTTCTCGTAACTATGGAAGTTATCTATGGCTACTTTACCAAAAGTATCAACAAGACTGTCCAGTACTTTACGGGTGATGGAGTTTGCCGTGCTGTCCATTGACTCGCTTGCAGAATACAGGTATCTGACCCTCTGCCCGTTCTTATCAATAGTCCTTTTGGCATAGCCTGCCTTAACGAGCCTGTCAAGTGTCCCGGCTACGCTGGATAAAGGAATGCCTGTCCTCTCGGTGATATCCGGCGTGGTGCACTCTCCATTCTCCCACAGGACCGTCATTATCTGAGCCTCAATCGGACTGAAGAACTTGGTCAGGCCTTCATTTGAAATGTTTATCCGGTCAAGTTTTACCATGTGTTTACAACAGGTGTATAATGATATAAGTTTAATCATCATGGATATGTCATCTTTTTGCTGCTAACAGTGGCCGCGGTTTAGGCTTGGTCAAAGTTCTCCTGGGCTCCCCGGGCTTTATTTTAAGATCAGGAAGAAACACCCAGTTGCTTTACACTTGGCGTAAAGTTCAAGTAGATTTACACTTATTGTAAAACCGGTTGTTTACGCTTAATGTATAGCACATTGGAAGCAACCTGTGCCGGAAAAGTTCCGGTTATATATTTGAGGTTTACTTATGCGTTTACACTCTTTGGTCCTGAAAGACATATCCCGCAGAAAAACAAAACTCTTGGTGGCTGTACTCGGCGTGGTCGTAGCCTCTGCGGCGCTGGTGGCTGTGGTCACAACATTTTCAGCAGCTACAGATAGCCTTTACGAAGAATCCAATAATTTCGGTGCAAATATCATAGTCCGGCCGGAGGTCAAAACCATTCCTCTGCTGGCTGGCTCAACCTCAATGGGTTCTCTTCTGGTGGGAGAGAACTACATCGAGGAATCAGAGATTCCCAGGATACACACCATTATGGATAGCTCCAAGCTTTCAGCTGTGGCACCAAGGTTATACGGAGTTGCAGAGCTTGGCAATGCATCGGTTATCATAATGGGTGTGGATCCGGAAGAGGAGAGGAAGCTCAAGTCCTGGTGGAAGGTCAGAGGAGACTGGATATCCACAGAAGGCACTGTGCAGACCGATGTGATGGTTGGTTCGGACGTAGCCACACCCATGGGACTTACCGAAGGGTCCTCCATAACCCTCCGTAATGGCAATATCTCGATGGATGCCCAGGTCTCCGGTGTGATAGAAAGCACAGGTGGCAATGAGGATGCATATGTGATACTTCCGCTTGCTGCTTCCCAGCATCTGCTCGGCAGGGAGGGAAAAGTAAGCAGTCTGGAGGTAAGAGCATTGTGCAATACTTGCCCGGTTGAGGAGATCAGCATGCAGATCGAGGAGAAATTTCCGGGACTGGAAGCCCGCTCCATGAGCCAGATAGTCCGCAACGAACTGGCTATTGTCGAACACATCCGTTCTTCTGCAATGGCAGTCTCAATTATCACCCTGCTGGTGAGCACATTGACTGTCGCTTCTACCATGCTCGCTTCAGTGAATGAGAAATTGAAGGAGATAGGTATTATGCGTGCGGTTGGTGCGAGCGATGCTCAGGTCGTATCCATGCTGCTCTTCGAAGGTGCGATCATAGGGGCTGTGGGAGGCATCATTGGCTTTGTGATGGGAACTATTGTCTCGTCCATTGCTGCTCCTTTGTTGGTGCAGGTGACACCTTTGCCGATGTGGTCGATCCTGCTTCCAGTGACAGGTGTATGTGTCCTTACCGGCATGCTAGCATCCATCCTGCCTGCAAAAAGGGCTCTTGGTGTCGATCCGGCGGAGGTGTTGAGAAGTGTTTGATGGTAACAATATGATCCGTATTCAGGGTGCAGGTAAAAGATATCCCATGGGAGCTGGTGAAGTGGAGGTGCTGCGAAGTATCAGTCTGGATGTGAAGAAAGGCGAATTCGTATCCGTAATGGGCCAGTCCGGCTCCGGGAAAACCACCCTGATGAATCTCATTGGCATGCTTGATAGTCCAAGTGAAGGGACTATCCTCATCGATGGGAACGACATCACTCTCAAGTCCCAGAAAGAGCTGGTAGGATTGAGGCGCAGGACCGTTGGTTTCGTGTTCCAGCAGTTCCATCTCATACCCTCACTCACAGCCTACGAGAACGTTGCCCTGCCGCTGGTATTTGCCGGAGAAAAGGATAACGGTGCTGTTGATATTGCTCTGGAGCGGGTGGGGCTGTCCCATCGTAAAGAGCACAAGCCGGCTGAGCTGAGTGGAGGGGAACAGCAGAGGGTCGCAATTGCGCGCGCAATTGTCATGAAACCGAAAATATTGCTGGCTGATGAACCCACAGGAGCACTGGATGGAACCACGGGTTCTATGATAATATCCCTGCTCAGGTCGCTGGCCGGTGAGATGACAGTGATCATGGTCACTCACAACAGGGAGCTTGCCATGTTATCTGACAGGATTGTGAACTTAAAGGACGGGAATATCGTGGAGTAAGTAACATGAATTTAAAATTGATTGGTGTGGTTTTGTCGGTGCTTGTGATATCTGTACTTGCACTTGGATGTACGGGAAATGATTCTGCGTCAAAGGGCTCTGCAAAGCCTGTGGAAGCCATATGGATAAGCTCCCTGACGACAGGGGACACTGTTTCCATACCTCTTGCAGCAGTGGATAAGCACACAAATGTTCACTTCAAGGTGAATACTGACATTGGTGAGCTTGCGGTAATGGCATACATGCTTGATGATAGGATTTCCATCAGGTCCAATGTTTGTCCTCCATGCGGTTCTATCGGATTTGCACTTGATAGGAGCACACTTGTATGTGATGCATGCACCACCACATTTGATGCATCCACAGGCATGGGCATTGGAGGAGCTTGTGTGGCATATCCCAAGGAAAGTATCCCTTACACTGTTTCAGGAGGGAGCCTCGTAATGAAGCTTGACGACATAATAATTGCACACCAGGAAACCTTAAAGGCGAACTAAGGTGCAGTACCACGATGTGGGGATGGTGGTAACAGGTATGTTCGCTGCCATCACGTTCTTTTCATTGCAGGTATTCTTTTAGGGGTAAATGACTATCCGTAATATGTAATTAGATGTGTTGTATATTTTTAGTAATGGAGGAGTGATCATGAAAGCCGCCCAGATAAATGAATACGGAACAGATGTTGTCGTGATAAGCCGTAATGTCAATACGCCCGAGATTGCATCGGGAAAGGTTCTTGTGAAGGTACATGCTGCAGGTGTGAATCCCTTTGACTGGAAAATACGTGAAGGGCACGTGCCCTCTACTGACAAATTCAGTTTTCCGATAACACTCGGTGGAGATTTTGCCGGTACGGTAATGGATGTCGGCCAGGGCGTAACCCTGTACAGGACAGGTGATCACGTATATGGCAGCGGGCTTATCCTGTCAGGGGGCTCGGGAGCCTTTGCAGAATTTGTACTGGCATCTGAGAAGCTGACAGCCCTAAAACCGGAAAAGGCAAGCTACCTGGAAGCTGCCGCGCTGCCTCTTACAGGTGTGAGTGCATGGGATGTACTTTTCGACAAAATGAAGTTGCAGAAAGGACAGAAGATACTCATACACGGGGGTTCGGGAGGAATCGGTTCAATGGCAATCCAGATGGCAAAATATCTGGGCGCCCATGTAGCAACAACCGCCAGGAAAGATAAGAGCGAATACCTCAAGACCCTTGGAGCAGATGAGATCATAGACTATAAGGACGAGGTTTTTGAAGAAAAGCTGAAAGATTTCGATGCAGCTTTTGATACGGTAGGCGGGGATACTTATAAAAGGTCCTTTAAGGTCCTTAAGAAAGGAGGCATCATCGTTTCAATGCTTGAGCAGCCTGACCAGGAGTTAATGGATAAGTATCAGGTGAATGCAGTGGGACAATCTACCAGGATCAATAGCCATCAACTCAAGAAGCTAGCAGAGCTCTTTGACAGCGGGGTGGTCACAGTCACTATTGACAGGGTATTCCCCCTGGAAGAAACGGGACAGGCTATGGAATATCAGCGCACCGGAAGCGTGAAAGGAAAAGTTGTAATAGAAATAGCGTAAGGAACCTCTCTTCTGTTATTCTTTCTTTTTGAGGTTCCTCAGAAAACCTACTTCGGAATTAGAAAAGGAATCAAAGGAACCTGATTCCGTTGGGGATCTCTCCCACTCTTTTCCTGAATTCCTCGGGCCAGTTGGCAGGGTCCAGTCCCTTCTGTGCAAAGAATGCCGATGCCCATCTTTCAAGCCCGACACCAGAGCAGCCTGACCAGAGTTCTTCACCTGTCTGGCATTTTACATTGAATCCTGAAGGGTACTTGTTTCCATTCACACTGACATTCTGGAATTCCAGCCACTCGCCATCCGGTCCGCGGTAAGGCAGGACTGCTTCATAATCGGTTGTACCGGCTTCGGTCTGTTCAGCAACCCCTGTAAGTCCTTCCTGCGCCATGAACCATGGTGTGACCCATGCTTTTCGCCACTCCAGGTCGAGTATCTCGTTGAAGATATGCATGTACCTTTCGTGCAATTCGTTAGCGGCTTTTATCACCTGATCTTTGGTTCCCACCCAGACGATCTCTATCCTGTGGAACTCATCCACACGCTCCATGCCGTGGATGCCGCCGCTCTCGTACCTGTGCGAGGTGCCTGACCTGTCAAATACCCTTATAGGGAACTCTTCGGTAGGTATTGTTTCACCCTGCAGGTATGTCCAGAAAGGAGGGCACTGCGCATAGCACATTCCACCTATCGGATCACCTATCTTCTCTTTGATAAGGGATGTAGGGACCTCAAGGGTTACTTTATAATGGTCAATGACCTCTTCCCAGTATTTTGGATCCCTGGTCTTGGGGGGACATACATAGTATATTTCGGGATAGACGCCTTTTGCATGCCCGGATTTCTGCCAGACTTCCCATGGGACTAACTTAGGGAAGATCATCTCCCTGTATGCCAATGGTTGGAGCAGTTCCTCAAGCACTATCCTCTCAAAAGCCCTGAACATCTTCGTAGACTGCGGGCCGTGTATCCATTGTCCCCTGCTGGCTCCTCTTTTTATCCAGCCGGCATCCACCATCGCCTGCGTGGGGTCTCCAGAAAACTTGTACTCCTTGTTTTCGCTCTGCCAGAGCACATGCCAGTGCTCGGCCTTCCCGCCATAGGACTGCTGCTCTATTTTCTCCTCCATCAGGGATAGTATCCTGTCAGGAACGCGGTTTGACATGGCAGAGTCATCAACATCAAGGTCCAGCCTGAGAATTCCCTCATTATAAGTAATAGATCTCACATAAGGGATCTTCACTTCAGCAAGCGGCTTTTCCGAAGGCATCTCTATGGTGAACGAGCCTACTTCAGTACCGCGTACTCCTATCCGGAAATCCTTTCCAAGTTTTGCAGCAAGGGGCTTTTTCAGACGCATGATTGCATCGTGCACTCTTACATGCCTGCCGGACTCAATAGTGAGATTGATCCTGTCTCCCTCAACGCTCCAATCCACTATTTTTGCTCCCTGCCCTTGCGGAGCACCTTTTGTGAATATGGTCTTGTTGGATTCATCTATTAAGGCGTTTATGGAATCCTTTGCCGGTGTGGCATCGGCACTGGTCTTGATAGCACATTCCAGCCTGAACTTCAATCCAATTGAGTTGCCACATCTGATTTCATCCTGCGGGCAGCAATTATCTCTCTTTTTAACTTCCATTCTTATTCCGTTCCTGAAATGATGATATGAATAAGCGAGCTGCATTCACATTAATTTGCAAATTGCTTCTACACCTGATTATGGTATCTTAGATGCATCTTTTGCCAGATGTATCTTATGCCAGATGTATTTTTTAATAATTAAGGGCTTCTCTTTTTTGGGCTTATGTCCATATTTTTATTCCGTTAGTCCTTGTAGTTATCCTTTTAACGGAGCTTATCTATGTACAAATGCCAGGTTGAGAAATGATCCGGAATAAACTGAGGCTAAGACATGGGAAAATTACAAGGTATTGATATCTGCGCAGTGGTTGATGAAATGGCCAATGCAGGTTTTGGACATCTGGAAGAGTCAATCCTGCAATGTTCGGAGTGTGCTCTTTGCGAAGGTGCCACTAATCCGGTGATAATGAAAGGTTCGCGCAATCCCAGGGTGCTGTTCATCGGCGAGGCACCGGGCAAGACCGAGGATATGACGGGTATCCCTTTCAGCGGGAGGGCCGGAAAGAAACTGGATGAGATGATAGGATACATGGGCCTGTCAGCTGAGGATTACGCAGTCATCAATGCAGTGAAGTGTCGCCCTCCGAACAACCGCAAGCCCCTGAAAAGTGAGATCGAGCTTTGCCGTCCATTCCTGATGGCCCAGATCAGGATGCTAGGCCCGCAGGTCATCATCCTGCTTGGTAATACTGCAGAGGAAGCTTTCTGCCGGAGCAAGAAGCTTGAATGGGGCATTCCGAAGGTATCGGGCGGTATCAGCATATTGAAGATCTACCACCCGGCAGCCATGATATACCAGCGCTCAAGGATAGAAGAGCAAAAAGCGCTCATAGATACTAACAGGTACCTGTGGGAATGATCATTTCCCCGTTTCCCTTTTCTCATATTCCTTTGCTTTGCATTTCTCCGCTTCGCTCAGCACTTCTTCCGCGACCTTTGCGTTCATGAGCAGGTCATCAAGGGTTGCTATAAGCGAGATGATCTTTTCCGTAGAAATGTGTATCCTTGCGCTTCCATCGCGTGATTCCGTATGCATGCTGGTGAGGTTGTCCGGAGAGAGCGAGCTTGCAACTTTTTCAGCTATCTGATGTGCATCTTCGTCAATGAACTCGAGAGTGGTCCTTATCTTCATTGGGATCGTGCTCCTCATTTTTTCCCGAGCTGCTGTCCCACTATCTCGTCCACCTTATTGATGAACTGCTCCTCAGTACCAGGGGGTATTGAGGCTCCCGATGCTACATTATGGCCTCCTCCTTCTCCGCCCACGGCCTTTGAGGCTTCCCTCAGGGCGAATGCAAGGTCAAGACCTTTTGTGACCAGTGTTCTTGTACCCCTTGCAGAGACTTTGACAATATCATCCACCTGGTTCACAGCCACAAAGGGCATGTCCGGATTGATGTACCTGACCATGGTGCTTGCAACCATTCCAGTGGACTCCATGTCTTTTGTGATAAGATAGCCTATGTTCTGTCCGATGCGAAGCATATCACTGGCAACCTTGATGTTCCCGACAATGGATCGCTGATATCCGATCGCCATCTTCCGGGCTTCTTCAAGATGTGTCTTATCCCGCATACCAATAGAAAGGGCGATGCCGGCTTTTTCCATTCTGCCGCAAGTGTTAAAGATAGCCACCATGTCGTAGACATTCTTCACAGGCTCTTTGTTTAGGTAGTATACATCCCCAATGGAGGCTTCTATGGCTTCTAAAGTTGATTTCTTTGCCAGTTTCAGGGCAATGGCCGATGCCAGTTTCTTCATCTGCTCGCCCGAAAGTTCGCTGACGTTCCCCTGCAGTCCGAGGATGTCCAGGAACTCATCGATCTTCTGTCTGTCCCCGGTTATATCCAGGTAGGGTTCCGGAGTGTATTCAAGCACGTCTGCTATATTGCCATCCCCCATTCTCAACCCTTTCCTGACGGACACAATGTCCGCTTCGATTGCTTCCTTAAGGATGGTGCCGTTAACAGTGTCCATTAACTGTTTGTCTCCTACAGCGCCTGCGATGGCCAGACCAGCAAGGTCCACATTGGCCGGGTCCAGTGCCTTTGCTACAAAGTATGTGGTCCCGGAAGCAGAGATGTGCATTGCACCATCGATTCCTGCAAGGTGAGGATTTACAACTACCTTGGCAGGCGAGTTACCCACCGGAACATGATGGTCGAGGATGATGATACTGTTAGTTATTCCTGAAAGGATCTCAGACTGCCCGCTTCCCATATCACAGAAAACTACCAGGTCTTTCTCTCTGGCACTTGAAATGACCGTATCGACCACGGAGCTGTCCAGTCTTGGGACTATAGTGGTATGGAACCGGATGCCCTTTCTCAGAAGAGCCTGGCAGATGATGGATGCAGATGTGAGCCCATCGGCATCGTTATGAGATATGACCCGTACATATTCATGGTCTTCTATTACACCAGCCGCCTGCCTGGCCATATCTTTCAGTTTTTGGGTCTCGACGTTAAAGTTCAATGGTATCACTCAATAGATCAATAGATGAAAATGACAAAACACCTAATTAGTTTTTCTGCCCGGCGTAACGACTTCCCCGGGATGGCTGCAGCTGCCTGCTTCCATCATCATGCCCACGTTGATGCTGGTGTTGATGCCTGTGTGCACGTCATCGCCCATGATGACCCCAAGCTTTCTCCTGCCGGTATCCACTGTCTTGCCTTTAACTGAGCATTTGATGTTCTTTCCGTCATGCCTCAGGTTAGCTACCTTTGTACCAGCGCCGAAATTACATTTGAACCCGATGACGCTGTCTCCGAGGTAGGTCAGATGCCCTATTTTGGTGTCGGCCATGATGATGCTGTTCTTGACTTCCACCGCATTGCCTATATGGACATTGTTACCGATCGCCGTGGATGGCCTGATAAAGCAGTTAGGTCCGATATCGCAATCATCCCCAATCACCACCGGACCAATAATATAAGATCCATTGCGGATCAATGTGCCCTTACCGATAGTGACCTCTCCGTGCAGGGTGGCATAGGGCTCCACAATGCCCTCACACCGGCCTTTTATATTCCCGAGCAGCACCTTGTTGGCGTCAAGCAGGTCCCAGGGCCTGCCGATATCTATCCAGTCCGTGTCAAGTATCTCATACCCGACATTGTAGCCGTTGTCTATCATCATTTGCAGTGAATCAGTTATCTCAAGCTCTCCTCTTGGAGATAGCTGCGTCCTTGCTATGAAGTCGAAAATAGCTTCTGTAAAAAGGTATATGCCGGCATTGGCCAGGTTGCTTGGCGGGTGCTGGGGCTTCTCGATTATCCTTATAACCCTGTCACCTTCGGTCTCTATCACTCCGAAATGGGATGGGTCATCGACTTCTTTCACGGTGATGACTGCATCCTTATCTATCGATATCAGGTGTCTGATATGCTCGGAACTTATCAGCATGTCCCCGTTGAGCACCACGAACCGGCCGTCAACATGTCCTTTGGCATATCCGATGGCATTGGCAGTACCAAGCTGAGCATCCTGATGCACATATTCAATCCTTATCCCTTTTCTGCTGCCATCACCAAAATAACCCTTGATCGAATCTTCGCAATAACCTGAGATGATAACAAAGTCTATTATTCCGGCTTTGACCGCTGCATCTATAGTGTGCTCCATCATTGGCTTGTTAGCTATCGGAAGCATCACCTTTGGCCTGGATGCCGTGAGCGGTCGCATCCTTGTACCTTCGCCAGCAGCAAGGATCACTGCTTTCATTTAAGGCTCTCCTTTACTATGCCCTCAGCCATTGCGTATAGTTTTTCCACATTCTCCCTTGCCTGGGCAGTGATACGTATCTTGGGCTCGGTTCCCGAAGGCCGGACAAGCACCCAGCCGTTATCCATCTCAACCCGGATACCGTCAATATCCGAAACCTTTCCAAGGGGCTGAAGTTTTGACTTGATCGTTTCCATAACCCCTTCTTTTGCACAGTCTGCACAGGGGATGGTGCCCCTGAGGGTCGGGTATTGAGGAAGTGATTCCCTGAGCTGTGATAGCTTTGTTTCCCGGACTATCTCAACAAGCCTCGCAGCGGCATATATTCCGTCGGGGCAATAGGATATCCTTGGAAAGATCCAGCTTCCCGAAGGCTCTCCTCCAAAGTCTGTGATGTGCTTCTTCATCTCTTCGGCTACATACACATCCCCAACCCTTGTTCGTATTACCTCGGAGCCTTCAAGGGCGTCGTCGACAACAAGGGAAGTATCCACCGGCACGCATACCTTCGCCCCGCCTTTGCACTCGTAGTGCCCGAAAATAGCAAGCATCTCGTCGCCTGATACGAAGTTGCCCTTTTCGTCAACAGCCATCATCCTGTCGGCATCACCATCGTGGGCGATTCCCAGACGGGCATCGAACTCAACTACTGCTTTCCTAAGCAATCCAAGGTTCTTTTCATTGGGCTCCGGGTTGCGGGCGGGGAAATGCCCGTCAAGCTGGCTATTAAGTGTGATGACCTCGCATCCCATTTCCCTTAAAAGGAAGGGGGTTATGGTCCCTCCTGCCCCGCAGCCGCAGTCCAGCACAACTCTCATGGATGCCCTTCCGACATTCTTCAGGATCATGTCCATGTGTTCCCTGACGGCATTATCGTGTGAGGTAATGTCGCCTGCCTTGTCCCATCGCACACGCACGAAGTCCTCATTTTCTATGATAGACTCTATCTCTTCCTGCTGTTTTGAATCAAAAGCCATCCCGTCAGGGTTCCAGAGCTTGATTCCCACGTACTCAGCCGGGTTATGGGATGCCGTTATCATTACTCCGCAGTCATAATCCCGTGCAGAATATGCAAGTGTGGGAGTTGTCACAATCCCCACACGGACAACCCTGCATCCAGAACTGGCAAGTCCGCTGATAACTGCATGCTCTATCATTTCGCCTGCAACCCGCGGGTCCCTGCCGATAACTGCATTCTTTTTTGACTTTCCAAGTGCCATGCCTACTTTAAGGGCCAGGTCAATTGTAACATCCTTGTTTGTGACTCCCCTTATGCCTGAAGAACCGAACAGTTTCATCTAATGCCTCCGTAATTACATCATTCAACAGTAACGCTCTTTGCAAGATTCCTCAGCTTATCGATGGAGCAGTCCTTTGCAAGTGCGGTATAATATGCTAGCAGCTGGAGTACAACGGAAGAGAGTACAGGTGAGGTCATTTCGTGAGAGGTGGGAATCCTTAGCACTACATCTGCATACTTTTCAATTTCCTTATCGTCCTCATTAGCGACAGCTATCACAACAGCATTGCGGGCTTTGACTTCCTTGATGTTGCTGAGTATCTTGTCATATGTGTGCCCCTTGGTGGCAATGGCAACTACCGGAGTCTCCTCTGTGATGAGTGCAAGTGGCCCGTGCTTCAGTTCTCCTGCGGCATATCCTTCAGCGTGTATATAGGAGATCTCCTTGAGCTTAAGAGCTCCTTCCAGGGCTACGGGGTAGTTGAGGTAGCGTCCGATAAAGAAATAATCCCTCTTGTCAGCGAACTGCTCAGCACACTCCTTTATCTTCTCTTTCCTGCTAAGTATCCTCTGTATCTGGCCCGGAAGGCGTTTGAGGTTCACTATGAGGTTCTTTGCCTCGTCTGCTGTGATGACTCCTCTTATCCTTCCCATGTGGATGGCAAGCATGTAGAGCGTGATCAGTTGCGCTGTGAAGGTCTTTGTGGCAGCAACCCCAATTTCCGGCCCAGCACGTGTATATAGAACACTGTCGGACTCTCTTGTGATAGTGCTTCCCACAACATTGGTGATGGCTACTGTTCTGCATCCGTAGGATTTGGAACTCCTCACGGCAGCAAGTGTGTCCGCGGTCTCCCCGGACTGTGTGACGGCAATGGTAAGTTCCTCTCCGCACAGCACAGGATTTCCGTACCTGAACTCTGAGGCTGTCTCGATATCTGTGTGAATGCCTGCAAGTTTTTCAAAAAGGTATTTCCCGAGTATCCCGGCATTCCATGATGTCCCGCAAGCAACTATCGTGGCCCTGCGCAGGTGTTTGATCTGCTCATGGTTAAGATAGAGCTCCTCCATTTTGACAGTGCCTTCGAGCTCCATCAGTTTTCCTGCAAAGGTGCTCTGGATGGATGTGGGTTGCTCATGTATCTCTTTAAGCATGAAGTGCTCATAACCCGATTTCTCGGCAGCCTCAAGGTCCCACTCAATGACCTCTGTAGGCTTTTCCAGCAGGTTGCCATCAAGATCGTATATTCTGATAGCTTCAGGGTGTATGCAGCCTACCTCATGGTCGCTGATATAGATGACATTCTTTGTATGTTTCAAGAACGCAGTTACATCTGAAGCTGCATAGTTCCCGGTTTCGCCAATCCCTATCACAAGCGGGCTGTCCTTGCGGGCAAAAACCACACTATCAGGCTCGTTGCAGCATAGGGATGCTATGGCATAGGAACCCTCGAGCTCTCTAACGGTTTTGCGCATCGCTGTAAGCAGATCGATGCTGTTGCCGCCGTTGTTCATATTGTAATGGAGCAGATGGACGATGACCTCGGTGTCCGTATCCGACTCGAACTCATATCCAAGCCCTGTGAGTCTTTCTTTTAGCTCCAGGTAATTCTCAATGATCCCGTTATGTACTACCGAAACACCGGATGAAAGGTGCGGATGCGCGTTCCGTGTTTCTGGCCTTCCATGGGTTGCCCACCTGGTGTGGCCGATTCCCACGTTGGCTATTATTTCTGCAGGCAGGACCATTTCCAGGTCTGCTATCCTTCCTACTGTCTTGTATGTCTCGATCGTGCTGTTAAGGACTGTGATCCCTGCAGAATCGTATCCTCTGTATTCGAGTCTTTTCAGCGACTCCAGTAAGATCGGTGCGGCTGGTTCTTTACCAACGTACCCTATTATACCACACATTTTACCCCATCCCTTTATATGACAAGTGAGTTTTGAGCCAGTGCTTCTGTTAGTATCTTGCCCGAGTTTATCCGGCAATTCGGATATATCATAATCCCTGCTCTTACAAGTACATTACTGCCTATTTCAGTGTCATCGCCTATGATCGTTCCCAGTTTGTCCGCAAAGTGGAGGCTGCCTTCTATCTCTATCATAAGCTTTTCTTTTTCCTCAGTGACAAAATGCGAACCTATCGTGATATTGCTTCCAATAACGGAGTTGGAAATTGATGAGTGCGTCCCTATACGGACATTGCTCATTATTATGCTGTTCTGTATCTGTGTGAAAGAGGCAATAGAAATATTGTCCCCGATACTTGTTGAAGGTAATATGACGGCATTGGGACCGATATCGCAGTTATCTCCTATCACCACGGGGCCTACGATGTAGCATCCTGAACGGATGGTTGTATTGCTGCCTATGGAAACACTCCCTTTGACCACGGCCCCTTCTTCAATTGTGCCTTTCTGCAGATCCTGCTCGAACTCTCCAAGGACTATCGGATTAGCCTTTAAGAGGTCCCAGGAATAAGGAGCATCAAGCCAGTCGGAGAATGTGTTCGCCATCATCACTCGCATTCCCTCATCGATCATTATCTGAAGAGTGTCCGTGATAGCATACTCGCCGGTGTGTGTAAGCGGCGTCCTTTCTATTATTTCAAAGATATGCGGCCTGAAGAGGTATATCCCCGTGTTGATAAGGTGGCTTACTATGTGCTGGGGTTTCTCAACTATCTTTTTGATGCGTTGCCCGTCAACTACTATGACCCCGTATCCTGTGGCGTTCTCTTTCTTGCATGCCAGGACTGTCGCATCGCCTCCAGCGCTTTTCAAAAGGTCGCGGATGGTATTGGGTTCAATGATATTATCCCCGTTGACAACCAGAAAGGCCTCGTCTTCAGGGCCTATACTACCCCGCGCCTTGAGTATGGCATGTGCGGTCCCTATCTGTGCCTTTTGTTCGATGTAGCGGATTTTCACTCCGAACTCGCCCCCATCTCCAAAATAGTCCATCACGCGTTCTTTTTCATACCCAACAATGAGTATGACGTCCTGAACATCGTTTTTGGCGAGTGCGTTTATTACATGTTCCAGGATTGGCTTGTTTGCCACCGGCAACATGACCTTTGATCGTGTAAGTGTAAGCGGACGGCATCTTCTACCCTCCCCGGCCGCGAGAACAACAGCTTTCATGGAGTACTATTGCTCTTTAAAGCAATTTATAACTTGCCTTGGCAGGCCTGTCAATAGGGACTACAATTATTCTTAAAAAGTGAAGACTCTCACAGCAAAATTAATGTAAAAAAGAAAACCTGAGTCCGGCCTGCTGGCCGGACTTTAAAGGAAATATATTCCTGTTTATCTTGTGATCAGCATTTCTGCGGTTTCTGGCTTGTATTTCCAGTCTGCAGAGAGGATCTTTGTGGACTGGTAGTACTTGACCAGCCTTCTGATCTTGGCTTCTGTGTTATGAAGGGAGCGTTTGTTGTGAACATCCTTGTGGTTGCCTACAATGTGCTTCCTGATTCCTATTGCCTTAACTATTAGGTTGTACAGGTCTTCAGGAACAGCAGACTGCTCTCCTTTCTCTTTTATGATTTGGCCAAGCTTCTTCTTGGTGACGACCTTGACATCGGGAACTCCGTATTTGTCCCTCAGTGTCATTCCAATCACGCTCGTACTAACTCCCTGTTTCCACATGTCCATTATGACCTTTGTGATCTCTTCCTCACTCATAGTGGACCATGCTGGTGGTTCAGTGCGAAGTGGTCTTGTGGATCCGGACTGTCCTCTTTTCCGGGTGTGCATTTTTGCCATGCAAATTCCTCCTGATAATTATAATTCCTGATTGAATCCTTATTAAGATATGATTTGTTCTTATGGTTACCGCAGTCCTCAGACATGTTGAACGAACAGGAGAGCCTGATTGTGCGGATGTCAGATGTAATGGGCGAAGTGCTCATAAAAAAGCATTATCAAATATATATGTTGTGATTGGTACCTCAAATGAACTCCAGTTTTATCTTTTAATGTCAGGTACCTGATCTTATGGAACATACCCAACCTGTTATACCCTACCTATTGCCACAGGTATAATATCATATCTGCGCCTCCATTATCTACTCTGCTGTAAATGGCTCGCATCTGCCTCTCATGCAGTTCAAGCATGGCATCCTGATTAGTGGAATTCAATATCTCTGATATAGTTCTTTCGATTTCCGGTTGCATTTCCGATTTAAGGTATGTTGAGATCATAACGCTGTTAGACTGTATCAGGCTGTTCTCGATATCATCCACTACATTCATCCCAATCATCTGATCCTCTTGGGGAATGGTAATGTTCAGGCCGAATATTCCATTAACTGTGTTGTTGATACTGTGGAGGGCTACCAGATACTCAGGGTTTGGCATATTGGAGTCCATCGGGCTTGATATAAGTGACAGTTGCTCGCTTTTTAGGCTGCTCTGCGTTGAGCTTAACGAGAGCAGGTAATCCGCAGGGAAGATTACTGAAGTGATAGTCTCTGCCGCAGACCTGGATGCGGTTTCAATGCTCATGTTATATCCTTCATGCAAGCGTGCCGAAGGGTCAGATGAATTAACTGCATTCCAAAAGATAGTGGCATTCATAGACCCAAGGAAATCCTCATGGGAAGATGAGGAACCCAAAGGTAATGATATCCTGCTCTTCTGCCTGAAGGCATCTATGGGTGCAGGTCCGCCTATCTCGATATCACTGCCTGTATTATAACCGATTACGGGATACCAATGAACCTCAAACCTGTAATGATATCTTCCACCGACACGTGCATCAAGGTAATTCCTTGAGGATTTCGATAAACTAGACCCACATTAGACTAAAATATAAATAATAGATAAACAAATTAAGTATTATGGATGATTTGACTGATTTTGCTCTTAATGAAGAATATAAACGCCTTCAATCCGTTGGAGACAAGCTTGCAGAAATAGAATCACTTATTGATTGGAAACCGTTTCGTCCAATTCTGGAATCAATGTACAAGAACAGAACAGCTTCAGGCGGCAGGCCTGAAGCTGATGTTATTGTGATGTTTAAAATGCTTGTTCTACAACAATGGCATGGTCTTTCTGATGCTGAACTTGAAAGACAGTGTATTGACAGAATATCCTTTAGGAAATTTCTGGGGTTTCCTGAATATGTTCCAGACAGTAAAACTGTCTGGTCATTTAGAAAGAGAATTAGCGATAATGGAAAAGAGAAAGAAATATGGGACGAGATGCAAAAACAGCTTAATGCTCTTGGATTGAAGATCAAAAAAGGGATGATCCAGGATGCCACATTCATCCACTCCAACCCTGGACATGCTAAAGCTGATGAACCTCGTGGAAAGGATGCTAAAACAGCTAGAAGCAAAGATGGAACCTGGGCAAAAAAAGGTGGCAAATCTCATTTTGGCTACAAGCTTCATACAATTATTGATAAGGAATATGAACTGATCAGAAGATTTGAAACAACAACTGCATCAGTACATGATTCACAGGTAGATCTATCTGAAGTGGGTGAAGTAGTCTACCGTGACAAAGGATACTTTGGAGCAGTTGCAAAGGGTTTTGCAGCAACAATGCAAAGAGCGGTAAGAGGACATCCATTAGGAATAAACGATGTTCTCAGAAATGAAAGGATAAGTGTACAGCGAGTTCCATGTGAAAGAGTCTATGCAGTAGCAAAGGAAGTGTTCAAAGCAGGAAAAGTGCTTGTCACAAATGTGGAAAGGGTGAATGTAAAAATGCTGATTACAGCTTTTTCTTTTAATCTTCATCAATTGAGAACACTGAAAAGGAAGGGAACTATCTAAGATAGCGTAAGCTATCCTAAAATTAAGGTGAAAAGGAACAAAAACATAAAAATCTTGGATGAAGTGGGACGAGTAACAACTTAGATTTATCCGATACTTAAAAAAGAGAGGTTAATCTGAATCCTCCCTTATAGCCTCTTCCGTCATTGGGCGGTGCATCTTTGCCATGGGATTGAGAAACACCTTGTTACCATTTTCACTGACAGCCAATACAAGGATAAGGTCCTCGGCAACAAGGTCTGCAAATGTGCGGTGTTTCTGCTGTCTCCCGTACAGGGTCTCTTCGGCGTCCCTCAGCATGGATCCGGGGGGAAGGGAAAGGTTGAGGCCGGCAAGTTCTCCAGGTTTATAAATATATACCACTTCCCCGCTTCTGCTGTTAAGCATAGAGCTTAGAAGCAGTGTGTCAGTATCCTGCTGGGACACATAGCCTGCAGACAGGTACTGATATTCGGCCATGATAGCTGGCATGAGTATTATCGCAGATACGGATACAAGCGCAAGGAACAAAAGTGAGTCCATGTTTGAAGAGAATGCATCTTCACTATCAGCAAGCGTTTTCTTTGTTTTCCTTACCATCGGTTCTGCTCTCCCTCGATTCATTCCTAGGTCCATTTGTTCTTTCTTAACCTGACAGTCACCGTTCCGGGAACGCAGCGGGCATTGTTACCAAGTTCGATCACAACAGGTACAGAGGCGGCAATAATGTCTCCTTCAGAAGAGGACGTTTCATACCTGTCTATTATCCAGGTATGGCTTCCGTCATCTGTGCGTACATCCACAAAGAAGTCGGCATTTGCTGAGAACCTGTGAAAGAAGTCACTATGCATCTCCCTGTCTGCAGCAGGCATGGCAATGGAATCCAGTGCATGGGCTGATATCAGGTCCTGACGGCTTCCCTGGATGGCAGGATAACCGGCAACATCATTTGCTATCAGGGCCGCTTGACGATAGTTCTCCAGGGCTAGGGAATTATCATCGTATGTAAGGTATGTTTTTGAGAGTATTGCGGCGAAGATGACAAAACCTATCACGACCATCGCAGTTGATATGATGTCGTTGTGCGGTTCCATGAATGCTTTTTCATCACTGATGAACAAGGATGTACTCAAGTTCTTTAACCTCAGTTCCGTTTAAATTCTGTATGTATATCAAGGTCTTTTCAATGTGAATTTCTATACTTGTATTTAAATTTTCTTCTTTTGTTCCCAGAGCCGCAAGAAACTCGGTAACGGCTGTGTATCCATAGGATGCCGGTATTGGCTGGCTGATATTGCCGTTTGCTGAAAAAGCACCCGTGAGCTCCCCGCGGACCTCATCTTCCGAAAGTGGCAAGGTTTTGTACATGAGAGGCTTTACTGAACTATATCTTCTTCCTTTCTCCTCAAAGGACACGCTCACGTACTCTCCGGATACGGAGGCGTTGAGCCCGGAACCGAAACTGCCATGTTTTTTGTATGCATCAAAAAAGTAGATCTTTCCACCAGCCCCATAGCTGCTTTTCCCTGCACTGTCAATAGCAGAGCGGAAATCCTGTGCAATCGCATCAAGCTGCCTGTCCTGATTCATGCGCCCGGCATCTGCAGCCAGATGATAGAGAGCCGCCAGTATAATGATGCTCGCAAAAATAAGGGCGACCTTTGAAAGAAGCAGATCTATCCAGGCCCTGTCGTCTGCAATAAAGTGAAAAAGATATTTTTGGGGAGTACTTTTTTGCGGGCATGGCTTAACTTTCATACACTTTCACGAAAATTCTATTGTCAGAAGTCCTTTTAACACTTTCCAGTGTTATCCTGTGCTGCCCGGGACCAAGTACCATGGTTCCGTTAAGCCCGCCGTTTGAATAAGAGGCAGTGGATTCTCCTATTATCTGCCTGCTGCCTGCCCTGATGTAATGGTTGCATGCATCCTCAGGCCACTTACTTTCATGACCCGGTAAGCCTCCCAGGACAAGTGTGACCTTCGCCGGGATATTGATATCAATTGTGACTCTGCTCCCCTCTCCCTGGGCCGACATCATTTTTGCATTTGAGTCTATCCGGGAAAGAACTGCTCCTGCATCCCGGATACGCTCATTCTCCAGCATAGTGGATATGGCTGAAGCGCAGAGCAATACCACTATCATGAGTACAATTGATGCGACTGTGAACCTCATGGGCAGGGCGTCTGCGGCCCTTTCATCACTCAATATGCTCTTGTACCGCAGAGCCATTTTCAGAACCCAGGTTACCAAGCCTGCGGATGACCTCCTCGACCGTGAGAAGTTCCTGTTCTCCGCTGTGCATGTCCTTTAGCATGACCTTGCCTGCGCTGGCCTCCTTTTCACCTATGATTATGGCGTATCCTGCCTCGAGGTAGTTGGCATAGGATAGCTGGGCTTTGAAGTTGCGCTTCATCAGGTCTACATGGACCGGCATGTAAGGGCGAAGCTGCACGGCGATCTTTACAGCATCAAGTCTTGTGGCTTCCATTGCGATGATAACTACTGGTTTTACTTCCTCCGGCTCGATTGTGCATACTTCCATTATCCTGTCAAAGCCCAGTCCAAAGCCTGTGGAGGGAACGTCTCCGCCCCCAAATAGCTTGATGAGCTGGTAGGACCCGCCTCCGCATACCTGCTTCTGGGCGCCGAGTCCCTCTGCGTATATCTCAAAAACAGTGCCGGTATAGTAATCCAGTCCCCTCGCAATGCCAAAATCTATTGTATACTCGACCCCGTAGGTATCCAGCAGAGTAAGAAGTTCCTGGTAAACTGCAAGCTCCGGTATGTCGCCAACAAGCATCCGCGCCCTTTGGATGGCATCGCTGCCTGTAAGGGTGATAAGTTCGACCAGTTTCATGCGCAGGTCTGCGGGCGCACTGATCTCCGCAAGGTAGTCTTCAAGTCCCTGTTGCTCTTTTTTGTCCACGAGCCTCATTATCCTGCTTTGCTGCTCTGTCTCAAGGATGCTGAGCAGGTGTCTGATAACTCCCAGATGGTTCACATGCAGGTCTCCCCGGATGCCCACTGACTTAAGCATCTCACTGGCAAGTGCGATGACCTCCGCATCAGCATCTGCCTTATCACTTCCAATAAGCTCTACCCCGAACTGCCAGAATTCCCTGAAGCGTCCCTTCTGCGGGCGCTCGTACCTGAAACAATTCTCAAAATAAAACAACTTGAGGGGCCTCTGGCGGGCCTGCATCTCGTTAACGTACATCCTCATGACAGGTGCCGTGAGTTCCGGGCGCAGGGTCATTTCTCTCTCTCCCTTGTCGGTGAAATTGTACAGTTCTCCGACTATGCCCTCTCCTGATTTCAACGTGAACAGCTCAAGTGACTCGAATGTAGGGGTGATTATTTCCTGGAATCCCCAGTTCCTGACCACCTTGCGTAAGATGTTCTCTACGTTCCTTCTGCACCTGGTATCCTCCGGGAGGAAGTCCCTGGTCCCTCGTGGTCTGCTAATTATCATTTTTGATCAACCTGGTAAAACCGATTATGTGATTTCAATACTTTCCCTGTTTTGTTCGGATACTATAAGGGTAGCCTATTTTAGATTTTCGATTATAACTTCTAAATATCCCTTGAAGATATGAAATTGGCTCATAAAATCCTAATCCTAATCGATGGATTCATCCTTTAATGACTTGTGTTAAGTTCTTCCGTCCCAAATCACAAACATTAAATACTTCATCAATGTACTAAAACATACATTAATGGATGTGTTCCTACTAACGAGGTATCATCATGGATCATACAAAAATACTACTTGACGAAAACGACATGCCAAAGAAATGGTATAACATCCTTGCCGACCTGCCGGTAGAACCGCCTTTGAATCCGGCTACCAGGGAGCCAATGAACCCCAAGGACCTTGAGCCTATATTTGCAAAAGAGCTCATCAAACAGGAGATGAGCTCCGAGAGATATATCACTATCCCGGAAGAAATCCGCGAGATATACAAACTGTGGAGGCCTTCTCCGCTGTACAGGGCACACAGGCTTGAGAAGATGCTTGGAACTCCTGCAAAGATATATTACAAGAACGAAGGCGTAAGCCCTGCAGGAAGCCACAAGCCAAATACTGCTATAGCGCAGGCATATTACAATATGAAAGAGGGTACCGAAAGGATCAGTACCGAGACTGGTGCCGGACAGTGGGGCAGCGCACTGTCGCTCTCATGCAATTATTTCGACATCGAATGTAAGGTTTACATGGTGCGCTCCAGCTACTACCAGAAACCTTACAGAAAATCCCTCATCAATCTCTGGGGAGCAACAGTCGTGCCATCCCCCAGCCCGGACACACAGTTTGGAAGGAAGGTGCTTGAGATGTATCCGGACACAACCGGCAGTCTGGGTATAGCCATCAGTGAGGCTATCGAGGACGCAGCTCTCAATGACAATACCAAGTATGCGCTTGGAAGCGTACTGAACCATACATGCCTCCACCAGACAGTCGTGGGCCTGGAGACCCAGAAGCAGTTCGAGCTGACCGAAGACTATCCGGACATCGTCATCGGATGCTGTGGCGGAGGAAGCAACCTGGCTGGTGTGAGCCTGCCCTACATCAGGGACAACATTGAAGGTAAGACTGACACAAGGATCATAGCCGTTGAGCCATCAGCATGCCCAACTCTCACGGAAGGTAAATTTGAGTACGACTTCGGTGATATGGCACAGATGACACCCCTGCTCAAGATGTTCACACTTGGATCAAGTTTCATACCACCTGCCATCCACGCAGGAGGCCTGAGATACCATGGCGCTTCTCCTATAGTCAGCAAACTTGTAGCTGACAAATACATGGAAGCCAGGTCCTATCATCAGATAGAGGTATTCGATGCGGCTGTGACATTCGCCCGCAGCGAGGGAATTGCCCCTGCCCCTGAATCTTCACACGCCATCAAAGCAGCTGTGGATGAAGCTATCAAATGCAAGCAGACCGGTGAAGAGAAGACCATCCTTTTCAATCTCAGCGGTCACGGTCACTTTGATATGGGCTCGTACGATAAATATTTCTCAGGCGAACTCACTAACGAGTAAAACCGGAATACAAAAACAGCACAAGGGATGCATGGCTTTAAGTTTACCATGTTTCCTTCCCTTTTTCTTTTGGCAGAATACCCTTCAGGCCGGGTGGAACTTATCCCTGTATTTGTTATAGGATATAATGAATTCCGCGTGCGGCCAGATGAGCGGTATGGTGACATACGCAAGCCCGTCCTTCCATTTTGGATGCGCCCTTATATCCTCGATAAGTTTCACCTTACTATCCCTGAGGATCTTGCCGTTAGTGTAATCTTCAAGCCAGAGCTCAAACCTCTCTATCGTGGAGATATGTTCCGGGAGTGTGTATTCATGCGCCATATCAACCACCCAGTCCAGATAAAGTTCCGCCATATCCTGGTTGTTTGTTTCTGTATGATGGTTGGCAAGCTGGCATGTGAAATGACACCAGGGTCCGTAGCCACCGTTGTTGCGTCCCCAGTACTCAGGATACCTGTTGAGCCCGCCAATCTCCTTATCCCACAGTTCCTGGTGTATCCTCCTGGCTGTGGACAGTATCTTGATGTCATAATCGCTTATTAGTTCAAAATAGGCAGGAGCATACTCCACAGCATCGATGTCGTGGACGAGAGACGCAAATGGATCATACCCAATAGGCTTGCTGTTCCTGTCCTTCACACGGATACATTTGGTAAAAGATCTCCTCCTGGGACTATAAAGTCTTGTGAGGATTGCCTTTTTGATTATGTCAGCCTGCTCCTCCCACCCGGACACATCTTTATCGAGTGCTTTTCCCATATCCACGGCAGCATATATGCCAGCGCAGCAGGCGCAGTTAGCGTAGATCTCAAAGCCGTGCTCATAAGCAGGATACTCATGGATGCTGTTGATCGTGTGGATCAGGTTCACTTCTTCGTTCTTGTTCATCAGTATGAACTGAACTGCCTTCTCAATCGTTTCCCAGTATTTGGCTATGAATGCCTTGTCGGCCATCTCCTCATAAAAAGAGCCACCTGTAGCTTTAAAATATTTCCCGAGCACAAAGAGCACAAGCCCGTTGCCGTCTATCTGCAACTCCTTGTAACTCGCATCGTTACCATCGACATCGTATCTCTGCGAGAATTCACCCAGAGGTTTCTGTGAACTGAGTATGAATTCCAAACCTCTTCTGGCTTCGTTCATGAGCCCGGCCTCCACAGCGCCATAAATGCATATGGAGTGGTCCCTGGGATAGATGAAAGGGTACCGTGTGCCGGGTGGACTGGCATAGAACCCTCCGTTCTCATGCTGGTTCTTCTTGAGTGTTCGGACACTGTTCTCATACAGTCTTTCTGCTTCTATCAGGTTCAAATGATTCACTCCTTTTCCGGATGTTCGATCACATAGACAAAGAACGCTTTGTCAAGTATCTCTGACACATCTTCTTTTGTTAACCCTGATCTTTCAATGGCTTCCTCATTGTACTGCCTGGTATCACCAAGTGTTGATTTAGAACCGAGATTATAATATTTGGTGCCTGCAAGTTCGGCCCTTTTCTGGTTGTAGCTGTGCTGCAATACGTCCAGTACATGCGACATAGCAGGGAACTCCCATGGAGCAGCAGACTCGCTCTTAAGTTTTGACATGGTGCTGATGATCTCATTGAACTGCGGAGGGTTCTCGTCATACACCCTTGAGAATTCGACTATTTCGTTGCCAAATGGAGCTATAGGCAAATAGACAATGTCAGTGTCTGTTCTTGCACCCTCAAATCCCGGACCCTCAATTTGTGCAAGTTCCTCACCTATGGATCGCATCCAGGATATTGTTTTTAACGGTCCTGCCATGTCCACAATTTTTGTTATCCCTACCAGAAATGCTCTGGGAAGCATATTTTCAAACCTTATCATCTCATCTACCCCTTCCTTCCCACTGTAAACCGGAATTTTGCAGTTGCTTAATGCCGGATACATAACCAGTTATTAGAGATTATATTCTTATCATTAATACAATATTCGTAGTTAGCGTATGACTCCTTAGGATTTGCTCTGATGGATGCGTTTCATCTACGTCCTGATCAACTATCTGATGTCCAGATGTCTTCCATAATACTCATTATTGCCTTATTCCATCCAACAGGCCCGATTCCCTCTACCCTGTTAATTCCTGGATCGTCTATCTTTGGGTCGTGTTTACCATCGTGCTTCTGTACCAGGACAGGCATGTCAACCGCACGCAGCATGGGGAGGTCGTTTTGGCTATCCCCCAGTCCTATAGTCCTGATCTCTCCGTAATCTTTCCTGTAAAGGCGGGTGAGGATATTCACAGCCTTTCCTTTGTCATTGTCTCCCAGGATATGCCAGTACCTGCCCCCCCTTGTGTAGTTGAGACCCCGTGCCATTATAAGTTCTGCCAGTTTTACGGCTTCTTCTTCGTCTCCTTCCAGTTTGAAAGCCTCGTCATACTCACGCATCTTGGCAAGGGTTGCTGACTCAATATCAAGCCCTGTGTCCTCGCTTACTTCTCTGGCATCCATGTCCCCGAATCCTGTCACATGTATTCCCTCATGGCTTCTGATGCCTGTAAGGACATGCCTGAGCGTGTCGTAGGCTGTCCCGAGCTCTATCACATCGTAGGTGCCTTGGGTCTTTGAAACCGGATGATCTGCCTCGAAGTATCCCTTGGGGATAAATATGCCTCCCCCATTCTCTGATATGAAAGGATAGGAAGACTCCAGTTCCTTTACATATACCTCTATTTCGGCACGGGTCTTGCTGGTGCAGAATATGAGCGGTATGTTCCTTTGTTTTAGCTCGTCAATAGCAGGTTTTGCAGCTTCATAGGAGTATGTGTCATGGTCTATCAAAGTTCCGTCAAGGTCGGTGAAAACTATGTATCTCATTCATTCCTCTCCAAGTCCCTTATATAATCATATTTTACTTATCTCATATAACCATATTCAACAAAGGCATGCTGCAAAAGAATAATCTGCTTCTTCAATCCAGTATTCCTATGGCTCCCTCTTGCTTTTATCCTGGAGGGATGAGCAGCTTCCTAGGGTAATTTTATTAGATATCATCTCTTTTTACATGATAATATGGAAATAAGATCCCTTGATCTCCCGACAGAGGTGCGGGATTTTTACCTCAGTTCGGGAATAGAGAAACTCTATCCTCCGCAGGCAGAAGCAATCAAAAAAGGACTGCTTGAAGGCAGGAACATCCTTGCAGCGATTCCTACTGCATCGGGAAAGACGCTGCTGGCCGAGCTTGCCATGCTCACATCCATAAGCAGGGGAGGCAAGGCTCTGTACATAGTTCCCCTGAGGGCCCTGGCAAGTGAGAAGTTCGATCGCTTCAGGGAATTCTCCTCGATCGCTCTGAAGGAAGGGGGCATAAAGGTAGGCATCTCCACAGGGGATTTCGAATCAAGGGATGAGTGGCTGGGCTCCAATGACATCATTGTAGCAACTTCAGAGAAGACCGACTCCCTGCTGCGCAATGGCACCTCTTGGATGGAGGACATTACCACGATAGTAGTGGATGAGGTGCATCTGCTTGATTCCGCCAACCGCGGCCCCACGCTGGAGGTTACCCTGACCAAGCTTATGAAGCTCAACCCGGGCTGCCAGATAATTGCACTATCTGCAACAGTGGGCAATGCCTACGAGGTCGCTAACTGGCTGAAGGCCGAACTTGTGCTCAGTGAGTGGAGGCCGACAGACCTGATGGAAGGTGTTTTCTATGGTGGCAACATCAATTTCAGGGGCTCGCAAAAACTGGTACCTGATGCTTCAGGGGACGATGCCATCAACTTGGTCATCGACACTCTTGAGAGCGGAGGGCAATGCCTGGTCTTTGAGAGCAGTCGCAAGAACAGCGTCGGTTTTGCACGCAGGGCGGGTACGAAAGTATCTGGACTGCTTGACAGGAAGACGCGCGACGCACTGGATGAGATTGTCGAGCAGGTCATCGAAACCGGGGAATCGGAAGCTTCAAAGGTGCTGGCCCAGTGCATAAGGAATGGCACTGCCTTCCATCATGCAGGTCTCAATTCCGCGCACCGCAAGCTTGTGGAAGATGGTTTTCGTGCGAACCTGATCAAAATGGTTGCCAGCACTCCCACACTTGCCGCAGGGCTGAATCTTCCCGCAAGGCGAGTGATAGTCAGGAGCTACAAGCGCTACGACCCGAATTTCGGCATGCAGCCCATTCCGGTCCTTGACTACAAGCAGATGGCAGGTCGCGCAGGCCGTCCCCGGCTTGATCCATATGGTGAGGCTGTGCTTATTGCCAAATCCTATAATGAGATGGAACTGCTCTTTGAGAACTATATTGAGGCAAGTGCAGAGGATATATGGTCCAAGCTCGGTACGGAGAATGCACTGAGGACACATATCCTGTCCACCATCGTCAATGGCTTTGCGACCACTCGTGATGGTCTGATGGAGTTCATCGAAGCCACATTCTTTGCCCATCAGAACGATACGTGGGGCATTGTCTCGGTTGTGGACGAGTGTCTGGAATTTCTTAAGGACCATAAAATGCTGGAAGGTGAAACTCACCTGGCAGCAACGCCTATGGGGAAACTTGTATCAATGCTCTATATCGACCCCCTGTCGGCTGCCATCATTCTGGAAGGGCTCGGCAAGGCTGCGAATGTGACCGACCTGACCCTGTTGCACCTGATATGCAAGACTCCCGATATGCGTCAGCTTTACCTGAGAGCTGGTGATTATGAGTCCATGAACGAATTCGTGCTCTCCAATATGGAGGAATTCTGTGAGGTCCCGGCCCCTTCTAAGGCCACAGATTATGAATGGTTCTTGGGGGAAGTGAAGACTGCACTTCTGATACTGGACTGGATCAATGAGCGGTCCATGGATGACATAAGCAAGGTATTCAATGTAGGTGATGGTGACATCCATGCATTTGCGGACCTTGCGGAGTGGCTCATGCACTCTGCGTCAAGACTGGCAAGGGTGACAGGCCACAGTAGCGCAGATATGGCGGTTACCATCGAAAAGAGGATACACTACGGCGCGCGCCAGGAGCTTATGGAGCTTGTGGGCATACGCGGCATAGGACGTGTACGTGCGCGCAAGCTCTACGACAGCGGTCTTCACAGTATTGAAGATCTAAGGAGCGCCGATCCAGTTGTTCTTGGTGGCCTGCTGGGTCCAAAGACCACAGAGAAGCTGCTTCAGGAGATTGGCTCCAGGCCAGGCATCCGCCCCGGAAGCGGTACTACGGCGAATCTGAATTCGCGGACAATGGATTCGATGCTCGGGAATGAGCAGAGTACTTTCAGTGATTTTGATAAATAGTATCTTTTGAAGAATCTATATATCATGAAAATCTATTCCTTTCAAAAATACAAATGCCGATCTAACAGGAAATCATCATGCTTTATAAACGATTATCTGAAATGAACAGTGAAGAAATGGACCGACTCATAAACCGCGGCGGGGAACTTGCAGACGTGAGGGAAACTGTCGCATCCATATTGGAGGATGTGAAACGCAAGGGCGATGAGGCCCTTCGCATGTACACCAGGAAGTTTGACGGTGCTGATGTGGATATTCTCGAAGTGTCCACCGCAGAGATCGATGAGGCTATGAGAAGTGTCGATCCTTCCCTGCTCAGACACCTTGAGTTTGCTGCCGGCAATATCAGGAAGTTCCACGAGGCACAGATGCCGGAAAGAATATGGTTCATGGAACTATCTCCCGGTATAGAACTTGGCCAGAAGTTCACTCCGCTGGAAAGCGTGGGTGCATACGTGCCAGGCGGGCGTGCTTCCTATCCTTCCACGGCCCTTATGACCATCATCCCTGCCAAGGTCGCAGGCGTGAAGAGTGTGGTGATGTGCACGCCTCCGGGAGCTGATGGCAGGATTAATCCCCTGACCCTTGCGGCAGCCAGGATAGCAGGTGCTGACCATGTGTACAAGGTGGGTGGTGTGCAGGCTATAGGGGCCATGGCATACGGGACCGAAACGATCCGCGGTGTAAGCAAGATAGTCGGCCCCGGCAATGTTTATGTGACCGCTGCGAAGATGCAGGTAAGGGATAAGGCTGAGATCGATTTCCCCGCCGGACCAAGTGAGGTCCTTATTATAGCTGACGACTCGGCGGACGCGCGCATGGCCGCTTCGGATATCATCGCCCAGGCTGAGCACGATCCCAATGCAGTTTCCGTTCTGGTGACAACTTCGGCGCAACTTGCGGAAGATGTATATAAAGAAGTACTGGAGCAAGCCGCAAGGACCACGAGGTCGGAAATAGTGAAAAGCTCCCTGGAAAATGCTGCAATTCTCCTCGCTGGATCTCTTGACGCATGTATCACCTTTTCGAACGATTTTGCGCCTGAGCACCTGGAGATAATGGTTTATGAGCCGGATTCTGTACTTGAGATGATAGAGAACGCAGGCTCCATATTCGTGGGCAACTATGCTCCGGTACCCGTGGGCGACTACGCCTCGGGCACCAATCACGTGCTGCCGACAGCGGGCTATGCGAAGATATACTCCGGGCTCAACATCGCTCATTTCATGAAGTGTGCAAGTATACAGAAAATCAGCAAGCAGGGGCTTGAAACTCTTAAGGACGCAGTCATCTCGATAGCTGAAAAAGAAGGTCTTACTGGTCATGCAGATTCGATAAGAACTCGGTTCAGTAACTAACAATCTTTTTTTTTTGCGTCATAAATCGATAATTATTTAATAGGTGAGCACATACACTAATTTAGTAAGTCTATCGGTTTAAGACTTAATGTGAGGGAGTTCCATGAAGATCAGAGTTGTAAGTTCGCGAGAGGAGATACCAGATCTGAATACAAATGAAAAGGTAATCCATCTAGCTTTCAGACCATCTAACAAAGACATATTTTCCCTGGTGCAGACCTGCCCTAAAGTAGAAGTGATACAGATACCGAGCTCTTACAGGCGCACGGTTTCCAAATCAATTGAGATGTTCCTGGAAATGCAGAATATCAAACTCATTGAAGGGGATGTATGGGGTCACCGGAAGGATATAAATGAATACTACAGCGTATCTCCGGCACTGCTTGACAAGGTCAAGGAGCTCAAATCCGAGGGTATGTCCGATGAAGAGATCGTGAATAAACTTGAACGTGAGGGCAAGCTTAATCGTGACATGCTTTTCTATATCCTGAGCAAAAAGTAACCCTATGCTCGCAATTGGTGGAGTATCGTGGGATACTGCACACAATATTATTTTCGTATTCTTTTTTTATATTCCTACTTTTTCAGGGCCGGTTTGACCTGATATCATTAAGATCTGCCTGTACTGCCTCCATTAATTGCTCCCTCAGGTCCGGTATTGCAGACAGGGCACGTGCCCAGTCCGGAAGAAGAGCACCGGAAGGGTTTTTCAGGTAATGCATCCCGGCAATCATAAGCACTTCGGCAAAGGTCTCTACATGTCTTTCCTCCAGATGCCTGCTGTATTCAAGCCCGTTACAGACTGCATCGGCATGATATTGCCTTATGAGGTCCTGCGCCGAACGCCTGTATTTCACCTGTATGCCTCTAAGGAAAGAAGTCGATACCTGGGTGCTTGTGGTCTCGTTCACCACACGCAGGAATGTTATCATAATATCGTTCACCATTTTTGATAGTCCTTCGCTGGCGTCGGCTCCCAGTTCCTTGTGCTTATGGTCATAAAAGCCAAGGTCAGTCTGGCACACTCTTTTCAGTGACGTGTTCCTGTAAATCTCAGCCAGCAGGCCAACTTCCAATCCCCAGTCGGAAGGGATCCTGATGTTAAGGGCAAGGTCCCTTGTAAATGCAAATTCGCCGGAGAGAGTATATCTGAAAGCCTGCATGTACTCCAGGATATCGGACTCATACTGCACGTCCCTCATAAGCGTATCAAGCAGCGGTCGTACGAAAAGCCTGTATACGCGTCCGTGCATGGTCCTCTTTTCAAGATTGATCCTGGCATAATAACCTTTATTGAAATAGAAATTGAGCTGGGGATGAACTATGGGGTAAAGCAGTTTTGCTACAAATTCCTTGTTGTAGTTGATGATGTCCGCATCATGAAGCACTATGGCATATGAATGAAGACTTGCTATACCTATTGCTATCCATGCATCCTTCCCTTTTCCTGAGAAACCGCTGATGTCAAGTTCATTCTCTTTCATCTTTTCAATTACTGAGCTTATGCGGGTCCCATTACACCAGACCACTACATGGTCCAGCTCAAGGCGCTCGAAAAAATCGACAACGATGGCATATTGTTTCCTGTCTTCTGCTGCAAGCGCAATAACAACATTGTGTATGAAAGTGCATTTGTTCATTTCATCCATAATGCGGAGCAGTGGAGGGTTCTCTATTTCACTATACAGCATCGGCAATACTACGACAGCGGGCCGGACGAAGGAGAGTTCATGAAGGTGCTGCAACATTCTGTCGGTATCGCTGTAGAAATTGTGTATGGTTGTTATCTTCTCCTGAAAAAAGTCCATCTTTGCCCACTTCCTCTTAAACTGCTAATGAATTGCAAATAACAATTACACTTTAAAGAAGATAAAATGTGCCTTTTTATCTTGCATTTAACGGGAAAATGAATATATACTTAACGGATTCATTAGAACCAAAGTAAGACAGACAGGATTTCGCTAACATGACCATAAATGGAAAAGTGTATCTGGTGGGCTCAGGGCCCGGCGACCCGGAGCTTTTGACGCTGAAAGCACGAAGGTTAATAGATTCTGCCGATGTAGTTGTCTATGATCAGCTCCCGGGAAAGATGATCCTTGATTCCATTCCTGCAGGCACGGAGAAGATAGACGCAGGGAAACATGCGGGTGATCATACCCTCAAGCAGGATGAGATCAATAATGTTATTATTAAAAAGGCCAGGGAGGGTAAGAATGTCGTCCGCCTTAAAGGGGGAGACCCTTACATGTTCGGGCGCGGTGGAGAGGAAGCCCAGGAACTGATCGAGGCAGGGATAGGGTTTGAGATAGTCCCCGGGATAACTTCCGCAATAGCTGTGCCTGCATATGCCGGCATACCTGTGACCCACAGGGACCATGCTTCCATGGTCACATTCATCACCGGGCACGAAGACCCCACCAAGGACGAGAGCGCCCTGGATTGGGAAACCCTTGCAAAATTCGACGGCACTATAGTGGTATTCATGGGTGTCAAGATGCTTGAGAGAAACGTCAGCGAACTCATAAAGAACGGTAAGGACCCGCAGACCCCTGTTGCGCTTATTGAGAGAGGTACCCGTCCCGACCAGCGTGTGACCATTGGTGTCCTTGAGAACATCGCATCCATAGCGAAGGAAAAGAATGTAAAGGCGCCTGCTATCACTGTCATTGGCACTGTAGTAAAGCTTCACGATGAGCTCGGTGAACAGATCCTTTCGGACTGGTGACTGGAGGATTTTCAATGGCTGATAATACTAAAAAGCCGGTAATTACCATCATGCGGCCTGAGAGGTACATCAAGGAATCCGTGGAGATGGCCAGGTCCATGGGTTTTGACACGTTCACAGTACCCATGGTAGAGATAACCGATATGAAAGACGAGTTCTTTGATGGTTTTGTGGAAAGGGTACTTGACGGCAGGGCTGATTATGTAATTTTCACAAGTGCTAATGGGATAGATTTCACCATAAGCAAGATACCACCTGAGTCCAGGAAGGGCTTTATAGATGCTCTCAACAGGACAAAGGTCATTGCCATCGGTCCTACCACCCGCAAGGCACTTGAGAAGACAGGTGTCAATGTTATGGGGATGCCGGGAGTTTATAGTTCAGAAGGTATTGTTGATTACCTTCGTGACGATGTGACCGGTCGGGTAGTTGATACTGCCAGGAGCTTTTACGGCTCGGAGCATCTTGTTGAAGGCCTGCGTAGCTGCGGGGCCGTTGTCAACCAAACACAAGTCTATACTCTGGAAAAGCCGGCGGGGAACGAGCAGGATAAGCTTATTGATGCCACTATCAAAGGTGAGATCGCAGCTTTTGCCTTCACAAGTTCCATGATGGTACATAATTTCTTTGAACATTCACGTTCAAGAGCTTCCGAGGAGCAGGTGGTCAACGCATTGAACAATGTCATTGTTGCAGCAATAGGCGGTCCCACAGCACAGACCCTCAGTGGGTATGGGGTAAAGGTGTCTGTCATTCCTGAAAAATTCGTTTTCGAGGAAGTACTCAAGTCGATCAAGGACCACCTCCCATAAAGAGAGGTGCCCTTTTATCCTCAGTTAACTTCCTTTGTACATATACGAACCACAGATGTAATATACTATTGTCATATAGTCTGGTCAATCGCGGACACAGATCCATTTCTGTCCTTTATTCAGGAGCATTCATCATGATAGGTATTTCAAAATTGTATTGCAGGACCGTAGAGCCTTCTGATGCGCTGCGTTACGGACGCGACTCGAAGAGACTTCCCTCGCATCTGCTCCAGTTCTCAAAGGACAAGAAACCGGTAGTTGTCTGGAATGTCACCCAGCGCTGTAACCTTTGTTGTGTTCATTGCTATGCTCATTCAAAGGATATCAATTACGACAATGAGCTCACCACTCAACAGGGAAAGGAACTCATAGATGACCTCGCAGAGTTCGGTACTCCTGTCATACTGTTCTCCGGAGGAGAGCCTCTGATGAGAAAGGACCTGCCGGAGCTGGCGGCATATGCAACCTCCAGGGGCATCCGCGCTGTCATATCCACCAACGGCACCCTTATCACAGAGAAAATGGCAAAGACACTCAAAGATATAGGCCTTTCCTATGTGGGAATTTCCCTTGACGGGATGAGAGAGACCAATGACCGTTTCAGGGGTATGGATGGGGCTTTTGACAAAGCTTTGCAGGCTGTGCGCAATTGCCAGAAAGAAAATATAAAGGTGGGTTTGCGTTTTACCATCAACAAGCATAATGTACAGGATATACCTGCCATCCTCGATCTGCTGGAAGAAGAGAACATTCCTCGTATCTGTTTCTATCATCTAGTGTACTCCGGACGCGGCTCCGGGATGAGGGATGAGGACCTGTCACTTGAAGAGACTCGCCAGACAGTGGATTTGCTGATGGACAGGACAAAGGAGCTTCATGACAAAGGCAAAATGGTGGAAGTGCTCACTGTTGACAACCACTGCGACGGTCCATACATCTACCTGCGCCTGCTGAAAGATGATCCGGAGCGTGCGGCAGAGGTCCTGGAACTCCTGCAGATGAACCGGGGTAACTCCACCGGCATAGGCTTTGGATGCGTTTCATGGGACGGTTCTGTCCACCCCGACCAGTTCTGGAGGCATTACAGCTTTGGTAATGTAAAGGAGCGCAGGTTCAGTGAGATATGGAAAGACACGTCCGATGCTCTTATGGCAGGCCTGAAGGAACGCAAACCCCTGATAAAGGCAAATGCTGACAGATGTGCTAAATGCAAGTGGTTCGACGTGTGCAATGGCAATTTCCGTGTGCGTGCGGAAGCAGTGTTCAATAATGTATGGGCCGACGACCCGGCATGTTACCTGACAGAAGAGGAAATAGGATACAGTAACGACGTCTGATTATCCCATTTCCTGTCTGTGGTTACTGTTACATATGAGGCGCCATATAGCTGATGTAGACGTAAGCCAAGAGGGCTGCAGTCATAGTAAGTAAAGTCAGTTTTATTGCAAGTGCTACGAGCATTAGTATCGCCTTCCTGTTTTTTAGATCGTTGGTATTCACGATCGATTGAGAACTTTTCCTGCCCGTGTATAAAAAATATGTGGCGATGGACTGCCACATTATGGGTTATATGTGTTCATACTTCGATGCAGTTCTGCCATACTCCGTGTATGTTGCAGTATTCAAGTGCGCAGAAAGCTTTGAAGTTATCAATTCCCTTTACATGGAATGTGGCAACCGGATCAGCATAGACCGGCTCGAAGCTCATGCGGCCAAAGTCGATGGTGTGGCCTTCTTTTGTGATGCCGTAAAGCTCGACCCATTCAATGTGATGCTCGGCTGTATTGGGATGCGGAACTTCTTTTCCCACGGTGACCTTCACAAAATCATTTTTGTCTTTTCCATGCCCTCTGATTATCTCTATCTCAGGCACGTGCTTTTCTTTTCCTTCCGCTTCTCTTCCTTTAAGTATATCTCCGAAATTCATGTTTTTAACCTCTTTTTGCTGTTCTTAGTTTTGCATATGTTCATTCTTCCTGGGCAGGCGGAGTGTAAACTCTTGAGCCAAGGTCCCCGTCTGCCTACAGGGGACTGTTGCCATGGGAAAATGACACTCTCCCCGAATGCCGAGTGCTTCAGTCAGTATGCCTGACATATGGTACTGGTATAAATGTAAATATGGATGTTTTAGTTATATTCTATATACTACCTGGCATCCATGTCCGATAAAATCGGAATCCCGAGCACTCCCTGATTAAATGGGATAGATTTGTATAAAGTATTTTCGGTAAGTTGTTCTATAATGCACTTTCCTGTTGACCGCACATTCTGCGCGGAGTTGCAGGTGTTCTATCTTTTCTCAACCGGATGTTATATCAGATAAGGCTCACTTTATTTTCCAGTCATTTGCAATAAAAGGGCGCATGCAACCAGATATATTTAAATAATCTTAGACCACTGTAAGATAAAAAATGTAATCACTATATAATGTTTATCGGAGAGTTATGATGACGGTCCCAAAAGAATACATCCCGCATGAAGTTGAGCCAAAGTGGAAAGCAACGTGGGATATGTCCATGTACCATTTTGACTGGAACGACAGTACAAGACCACAATATATTATCGATACCCCTCCTCCTTATCCCACCGGTAACTTCCACATAGGAAACTCACTCAACTGGTGCTATATCGACTTTGTCGCACGCTACAAGAGAATGTGCGGTTACAATGTCATGTTCCCTCAGGGATGGGACTGCCACGGGTTGCCCACCGAGGTAAAGGTGGAAGAGATCCACGGCATTACGAAGAATGAGGTACCGAGGGAACAGTTCAGGCAGATGTGTCGTGATCTCACTCTTGGGAACATCGGGAAGATGCGGGCCACCCTGATGAACCTGGGATTTTCAGTGGACTGGAGCAATGAGTTCGTAACAATGGAGCCTGCGTATTATTCCAAGACCCAGCGCTCCTTCCGGAAGATGTATGACATGGGACGCGTCTATCAGTCGGAGCATCCTGTGAACTGGTGCCCCAGATGTGAAACCGCTATTGCCTTCGCTGAAGTGGAGTATGATGCAAGGGACACAAAACTCAATTTCCTTAATTTTGACCAGCTCAAGATAGCAACAACAAGGCCCGAGCTGCTTGCGGCATGTGTGGCTGTTGCTATCAATCCGGATGATGAGCGCTACAATTCTCATGTAGGCTCAAACGTGAAAGTCCCTCTATTTTGCCATGAGGTTCCTGTGATCAGCGATATCCAGGTGGACCCCTCCTTTGGTACTGGCGTTGTCATGATATGTACGTTCGGTGACAAGCAGGACGTGCGCTGGTGGGTGGAACACCAGCTTCCGCTGCGTAAGGCTATTGACAAGAACGGCCGCATGACTGCTATCGCAGGCAAGTATGAAGGACTGAGTATCCCTGAGTGCAAAGCTGCCATTATCGAGGACCTGAAAGCACAGGGTCATCTGTATGAACAGAAGACCCTCGACCAGAACGTAGGCATGTGCTGGCGCTGTGATACTCCGATCGAGATCCTCTCTGAAAGGCAGTGGTTCGTGAAAATAGATACTGACGCAGTGGCAAAGGCAGCGGATGAGATCAGCTGGCTTCCCGAGTACATGAAGGTCAGGCTTGACAACTGGATAAACACCATGGAATGGGACTGGTGCATCTCCCGCCAGAGGCTGTTCGCAACTCCTATACCTGTCTGGTACTGTAAGGAGTGCGGCGAGGTCATGGTTGCAAAGGAGGAATGGATGCCCATAGACCCCACCAGGCAGCAGCCTCCTGAGGCTTGCAGCTGCGGTTGTACGGTGTTCGAACCTGAGGAGGATGTGCTGGATACCTGGATGGACTCATCCATTACCGCGCTTCATGTTTCCGGCTGGCTCTCCGAGCACGACCTGAAACTTCCGGCACAGCTGCGCCCACAGGGTCATGATATCATCCGTACATGGGCTTTCTATACGATACTGAGATCAATGGCACTCACCGGGAAGAGGCCGTGGGACTCCATACTTATCAATGGCATGGTGCTGGGTGAGGACGGACACAAGATGAGCAAATCCCTGGGTAATGTTATCTCGCCTGAGGAAGTTATCAAAGAGTACAGCGCAGACTCATTCCGGCAATGGGCGGCTGTGGGCGGCTCCCCGGGCTCGGACGTTATGTTCCGCTGGAAAGATGTCGTAGCAGCTTCCAGGTTCTTTACGAAGGTGTGGAGCATCTACAGGTTCTCAATGTCCCATCTTGAGGATTACGAACACGCAGAAGTGGATGTATCCGGACTGGAAGTTATAGACAGGTGGCTGTTGAGCCATCTTAACCGTCTTATCATGTCCGTGACACAGAGCATGGAGACATACCAGTTCGATGAGGCTTTCAAGGCAATACGCGGCTTCTCATGGGATATACTTGCGGACAACTATCTTGAGCTCATCAAGTCCCGTCTTTATGGGGACGATGGCAGAGGCAAGCAGGCTGCAAAGTACACCTTGTTCGTTACTATGGACACGCTCACAAGGCTGCTCGCACCTTTTGCTCCTTTCTTTGCGGAAGAAATGTTCTCAAACATAGGTGAGGGGAGCATACATGTCCAGTCATGGCCACAGGCAAAGGAAAACCTTGTCGATGTCGATGTCGAGAACTCCGGTGAGTTCATCAAGGACGTTGCAAGTGCTATCAGGCGATACAAGTCTGAAAAAGGGATGGCATTGAACGCCCGCCTGGAAAAGATCGAGCTGTATGGCGTGGATATGGATATCACTGATATTATAGGTGTGACAAATTCCCCGGTAGAGGTCATCGCCGGCAAACCGGACTTTGAACATGTGCCTGTGAATGTTAAGCCCAACATGGGAAAAATAGGCCCTGTATTCAGAGGAAAGGCAAAGGCTATTATCGATGCCCTGCTTGAAGAGAATCCTAAAAAGATTGCTGACGATATTTCAAAGGGAAAGATATCCGTTTCCGTCAACGGAGAGATCATAGAACTTGAGGCGGATTTCGTTGAGGTTGAAAAGGAAGTTGTTTCAGCAGGCAGGTCGGTGGATGTTCTCGATGTCAGCGGAATGCCCGTTGTTATCGTAAGGTAATTTATGTACGGGGGATAGGGTGCGTTCCCCGCGCAATCTTTAAAGCCCCTCTGCCTAAATCAAGATTGGACATGCTTGTCTGTGTAATGGGTGATCAGTTGAAAGTCAGATCCAGGATACAAATAAGGAAATCAGATAAGATCAAATTGCTGAAGGAATTAAAAGATTCTTTCGGCGATGTGGTCGACAGTTTCTCCGAAAAGAAGTTCGAAACAGCTACTGCTGATGACCTGCCTATTGTGATAATCGAAGGCAAATTGCTCCTGTTCAAGGTGGGCGATATTTACTTCCCGACCGTAAGGGGAGTACTTGAGCTTGGCCTGAGGAAGAACATAGTCAAGGTAGATGCCGGAGCTATCCGCTTTGTTGTCAACGGGGCTGATGTGATGTGCCCGGGAATAGTTTCCACAGACCCTGATATCCAGGCTGGCGACCCTGTGATGATTGTAGAGGAAACACACAACAAGCCACTTGCCATAGGCATTGCTATAATGTCCGGCGCTGAAATGAAGGCAAGTTCAGGCAAGGCGATAAAATCTGTCCATTATGTGGGCGACAAGCTCTGGAACCTTGACATCTGAAAGAAATGATTAATATATCATGAAATGATGTATAAATGTAAGTATAATTGTCAGATAACCCGGGAATGACATGTAAATGCGGAGCTAACCTCCTGCTTTGGACTGAACAGAATTCCGGTAACAATTTAAGTAGTATCGATATTATTAATATAGCAGCAATGTTATTGAATACATGAGGGCTCATTATGGCAAAGATCATGAACAAGTTGTTTGGTGGCACGAGCAAAACCACAACAGTTGAGGATGAATATACGGAACTTGACCTTACAAAGTACGAAGAAGTGCTGGACGAGGAACCTGCAGAGACATACGTAAGGGTAGCTGAACTGACCAACCTTAACGAGTTGACTGCCCTGAAAAAGGAGATATATAGCGGCAATATCGTGATGATCGATATCTCTAACATAAAAGCTGATAAACTCATGCTTGACCGCGCATTAAAGGATCTCAAGGATGTTGTCATCGATGTTCACGGCGATATCGCGGGAATAAAGGATGACCAGGTGCTTGTGACGCCTACCGGCATCAAGATCGACAGATCGAAGATCCTTGGTGGAAGGTATTGAGTGAAAAGGCCCCCTGCCATAGCTTTGTGACCCGGACTTCGTGTCCCCTCTGTCATGAGGATCTTATCATCAACTGGCAGGGTGATGATATTCCTTATTTTGGGGAGGTCATGCATATCACCTCCAGGTGTGAATGCGGTTTCAGGTTCTCTGATACGCTTATCCTTACACAGCGTGCCCCCATGCGGTATGAGCTGGAACTGGAAAGCCAGGATGACCTGAACAGCAGGGTCGTACGTTCCACCTCCGGGACCATACGCATACCTGAGCTTGGTATTGATGTGGAGCCCGGCTCTATCTCCGAATCTTATGTGACCAATGTGGAAGGTGTCCTTGACAGAATACTGAATGTAGTCATGACTGCGACCAAGTGGCATGTAGAAGAGCCTGAAAAGCATTCATTGGGGCTTGATATCCAGCAGGCCTTAAGGGATGCTATAGATGGCCACAGGAAACTCACACTGGTCATAGAGGACCCTATGGGAAACAGCGCCATAATATCCGAAAGGGCAAAGTCAAAACAGCTGACTCCTGAAGAGGCGGAAAATCTTAAGACTGGAATGATCGTTTTTGATACATCTACTTCTGAGATGGAGGTCGATGCATGTGATCAGGATCATTCAATAACCGATTGATTCGTCCTTTTATCTTTTTTTCCAGATGCGTTGCTATTCTCTCTGAGATCTTAATTGGTTTTCTTTTTATCCTTTCTATCCTTTCATGGCATTTTGCCATGGCTTCCGAAACTTTATATATATTGTAATCCGATATTAACAATCACACATTTAAAACACAGTGGGGATACATCTTGCCAGAGGAATGCTGCCAGAATGTTACCATGCCTCTTATAGGGGATGATGCGCCGTCCTTTACAGCCCGGACTACCTTGGGTGTCGTAAATTTCCCGGATGATTACAGGGGGAAATGGATTGTGTTCTTCAGTCATCCCGGTGATTTCACTCCGGTCTGTACCACGGAGTTCATACGTTTTTCTTCCATGCAGCAGGAATTCAGGAAGCTTAACACTGAATTACTTGGCCTTTCTATTGACAGTAACAGTTCCCATATAGCGTGGCTTGGGGCCATAAGGGACAAGATCGAGTATAAGGGCATGAAGGATGTAGATATTATGTTCCCGGTCATTGAGGATCTAAGCATGGATGTTGCACGCAGGTATGGCATGATACACCCCAACGCGCGTTATTCTCCGGAAGAGATCCTTGAAAGGTTCGAGCGCTCAGGTGGAAAGCTCAAATTGCAGGAATTCAGTACAGAAACTGTACGTGCGACCTTTATCATTGATCCGCAGGCAAAGATCCGTGCCATGCTTCACTATCCCTTCTCTACCGGCAGGAATATGGATGAGATCAAAAGGATAATCCTGGCTCTCCAGAAATCGGATAGCGAGCATGTTTATACGCCGGAGGGCTGGCATCCCGGTGATGATGTGATAGTCCCGAATCCCACTACCTGGACTGATGCAAAGGACCGGGAAACTGACGAGGACAGCGGCCTGATGTGTTCCGGCTGGTTCCTCTGCATGAGGAAGGACCACAAGAGATAGCTCTTTTTCAGCAGCATATATGTTCTTATCTTAATTTTAGTGAGAGGTTTCAATCTTACTGGTAATTTCTGGCGTACTCCGGCAGCGACTCCCGCAGGCTACTTGCAGTGGAGTCTCAAAGGAAATGCCTATAAGCAATGTACTTATTTAATTATCCAAAATCAAGCGGAAATGAAAGTAGAAATAAAGGTGACCATATGGCAGAACAAGAGAAAGATGCTGCACTTCCTCAAAAAGAGAGTTTCAGTGAATGGTATAACGACCTCCTCCAGAAAGGGGAGATCATGGATGTACGTTACCCTGTTAAAGGGCTTTACGTGTGGTATCCTTTTGGTTTCAATATTCGGAGAAATGTTTACGGCATTATTCGTGAGCTTCTTGACAAAGACCACCAGGAAACGCTTTTTCCTCTGCTGATACCAGAGAACGAGTTCATGAAAGAGGCTGAGCATATCAAAGGGTTCGAAGATGAGGTTTACTGGGTCACCCATGGAGGCACAACTCCTCTGGATGTGAAACTCGCACTTCGCCCGACGAGTGAGACAGCTATCTATCCAATGTACAAGATGTGGATTCGCTCCCATGCTGACCTGCCTCTCAAGCTCTATCAGGTAGTGAACACTTTCAGGTATGAGACCAAGCATACACGTCCGCTGATAAGGTTACGTGAGATTACATCATTCAAGGAAGCACACACAGTACATGCCACATGGGAAGATGCTGCAGCCCAGGTCGATGAAGCTATCCGCATCTACACTGAGTTCTATCGCAGGCTTGCTATTCCCGTACTGCCTTCCAAACGGCCTGATTGGGACAAGTTCCCCGGGGCTGACTATACCATAGCTACAGATGCGCTCATGCCGGACGGCAAGACCCTTCAGGTTGGTACTGCGCATCATCTTGGGGCTAACTTTGCAAAGACTTTTGATATCACCTATGAAGATGTGAATGGTGAGCAGGTCTATGCCCATCAGACCTGCTATGGGATCTCCGAGCGTTCTATTGCTGCGCTGATATCCATCCACGGGGACAATAAGGGACTTGTCATTCCTCCCGAGGTCGCTCCGGTACAGGCTGTCATCATTCCGATTATATTCAAGGAATCATCCGATGTCCTTCAGGCATGTGAGAATGTCAGGGGAATACTTGAGAAAGCAGGCATCCGGGTGAAAATGGATGCAAGTGAGAACCGTCCGGGTGCCAAGTATTATAAATGGGAAATGAAAGGTGTTCCTGTGAGGATCGAACTTGGCCCGCGGGACCTCAAGAACAACTCCGCTATGCTCGTGCGCCGTGACACCGGCGAAAAACAGCAGGTTCCTCTCGATAACATTGAGAATGAAGTCCTTTCAGTGTTCAGTGCGGTCCAGGCCGATCTATATGGGAAGGCAAAGAAGGAACTGGAAGGGCGCATATTTGATTGCCGGACTCCTGCAGAAGTAAAGGAGAATATCACAAAGGGTATTGCAAAAGTCTTCTGGTGCGGCAATAAAGAGTGCGGCCTGCGGCTTGAGGATGAGATCGGCGCGGGTATCCTGGGCATCCCTACGGGACAGGCTGCATGCCAGGGTAAATGTATTACCTGCGATGCTGATGCAAATACGCAGGTGTATGTGGCAAGGACATACTGAGATTCAAGGAAATCTGGGAAAATATGATATATACCCTCTAAAATACGTTAGGTGATAATTATGGATGCTCTATCGCCCGAGAATGCCAGGTTGCCTGAAAGGCCGCTGTTTGTCTGTGTGCTTGGAAACACCGAGACCGCTTACATTGAAGGGCTTTCAGCTGCAGGGAAAACTGCAAAGCTGACTGATTACACTCCTGCAGGAGATGCAGAGGTCCTGCATAAGGGTACGATCATCGACATACCGATACTGCCGATGACGCCTCCTTATGATACTCCCACTCCTGCCCTCATAACTAGAGCAGCTCTGACCCTGACAGGTGTGCCTTTAATGATCGTGAACGCCGGTCTGAAGGTATTTCCTTCAAAAGAGGTTCCGCTCGTTGACCTGGGGGGGATGCCGGGCTCTGATATAAGGGGTCCCGTGGCAGTGAAGAATGTAGATGAGGTTTTCAGGAACGCATTTAAACTGGGACAGGAACTTGCCCTCAGGCATGATCTTGTAGTGATAGGGGAGAGCATTCCTGCCGGCACGACCACCGCAAACGCCGTGTTGCAGTCCCTCGGGTATGATGGGGATGTGAGCAGCAGTTCCAGCTCCAATCCTCTTACACTGAAGAGGGAAGTTGTCGCAGCCGCACTGAGTTCATCGGGCATCACACCAGGTTCCCTGCGTGATGAGCCTCTTAAGGCTGTCAGTTGCGTGGGTGATCCCATGATGGTCGCGGTAGCCGGCATCACTGCAGGTCTTGGCAGCACTTCTGTGATACTTGCAGGCGGTACTCAGATGGAATCCATATATGCGGTGATAAAGCACCTTGGATATCCGATGGAAAGTATCAATATAGTTACGACCAGTTATGTTGTCAACGATGGGACTGCTAATTTCAGGGAGATAGCAGGCCAACTGGGTGCCAGTTTCTATGGTGTCGATCCTGAGTTTGGCAAGTCTGTTTCCCAGGGTCTTCGGCAGTATGAACTTGGTTTTGTCAAGGAGGGCGTAGGTGCGGGCGCAGCCATGTATCTTGCACTTATGTATGGCCATTCCAGGGAAGAGATCCGCTTAGAGATAGAGAATCTATGTGCAGATTTGTGTAGGCTTGGGAACCTTGACAGGATCAAATGTCAGGAGATGTGATTTTCCCTGCTTATCGCTTGATCGTACCGCTAAATATATCATCAATAAGATTTATTCAGGGGTACGAGTCAGTTTATGGGGCTGTGGCCTAGCCCGGCATGGCGATGGGCTCCAGCGGATAAATGATGAACAACGGGTCTACTGAGGCTTAACCCGACGGGGTTGGCCGGTGAGGAACCGTTGGAGCACTGATGTTGCTCATACCTTAATGCTGTGTAATGCAGCAGTTCGGAGAGACCCGTCGATCGTGAGTTCAAATCTCACCAGCCCCATTCTCAGTTTTTCTGTTTCATGGCGTACCTTGTGTATTCATGTGCCTAAAATTATATAAGCAGAGAGTAATATTATATATTCAGGATCACATCAATCTTTTCGCGTAAAGTGAACTTAAATGATGTGATTACCACCATATTTATATTGACATGCATATATTAAACAGGGATATGCAGTAATAATCTATGTACAGTGAAAATGGAGCATAAGGTGCATGCAGAATAAGGACAAAGTACTCATAGTTGATGATGAGCAGGCAATTGTTGAACTGATGGGGCTTTACCTGAGGTCTGAGTATGACGTGATAAGCGCATACAACGGCCAGGAAGCTCTTGAGAGGATCAAGGCTGACAAACCCGATATAGTTCTCCTGGACGTAATGATGCCTGACATGAATGGGTACGAGGTCTGCAGACGTCTGAAAACTTCAGTGGAAACGCAATTCCTTCCAGTCATAATGGTCACGGCCCTTTCGGGCAAGGATGATCGTATAAAAGGTATTGAAGTGGGTGCCGATGAATTCCTGGGCAAGCCTGTTAACCGGCTGGAACTGGTCACTCGCGTCAGGTCCCTGTTGCGCATCAAACATCTGCAGGACAAGATCCTTGCTGAGAGGAATGATGCTCTGAACTATCTCGATGCTGCAGGTTTTATTGTAATTGTCATAGATACGGAACTGAGAGTCAATCTCATTAACAGGAAAGGCAATGAGACATTAGGATATGGGGAATTTGAGCTTATAGGGCAGGATTTCGTAAAGGTTGTTGTCAGGGAAGATATGATTGCTGACGTCAGGGCTTCCCTGGAGGCTGCTCTCACCGGAACATCAAAACTGCCGGATTATTGGGAGATCCCGGTAGTGCGCAAGGATGGCAGGCACATCACAGTGCGCTGGTATGATACTCTTCTTAATGGCAGTGACGGTGCGGTAACAGGTTTGATTTGCTCCGGAGAAGACCTTAGTATATTTGATGAGTGACATTCACCGGGATGTGGTCTTTACTGCCAGTCCTAGGATCCAGATTTGACATTGTTTCTATTATCCTCTTTTTTCTTTAACGAAGCAAGCCAGCTTATTTTCCTGTAAGAAAGTTTATATCATATCAGGTGGGTACTAGTCCTGTTTCATTGTCGGGATGTGTCCCGTGGGAATGTGGCTTTTGAAGCTGAACCGTGAAACAAAGAAATGAAACAAGGTGAACGTATTTGTCCAAATCATTTTACAGCTATATCAGAGATGCATGGAAGGACCCTGACACCACTTACGTCAGTGGGCTCAGATGGGAAAGGCTCCAGGAATGGAGGAAAGAGGGCTCTGTCACAAAGGTAAGACGCCCCACCCGTATCGACCGTGCACGCTCCCTTGGTTACAAGGCAAAGCAGGGCATAGTGGTTGCCCGTGTACAGGTGCGCAGGGGAAGCCTCAGGAGATCCAGGTATGTGCGCGGAAGACGTACCCACAACATGGGTAAGAATAAGATAACTGCCGGAAAGAGCATCCAGAGGATTGCTGAAGAGCGCGCAGGCAGGAAGTTCCCTAACATGGAAGTACTGAACTCCTACTGGGTAGGCGAAGACGGTAAGCTCAAGTGGTACGAAGTCATTCTTGTAGACCCGAGCCACCCTGTTATCAAGAGTGACAGCAACCTTAACTGGATATGCAACAACACCCACAAGGGACGTGCCCCGCGCGGCAAGACCAGTGCAGGCCGCAAGGGCAGAGGTATGATGACCCGTGGCAATGGTACCGAGAAGACCAGGCCAAGCATAAGGTCACACCAGAACAGGGGCAAGTGATCCATTATATTGACTTGCGTGCGATAGCGCATTCCACTGAAGATCCGGCCAGGGTCCGCAAGGCCCTGGATTTCTTTTTACTGCCTTCTCCTGAAGGGGAAAGCCGCAATACCGATGATATTGTGGAAGTAATTGATGCTGAAGGCCATTATGGCAATCGCATGACCATCTTCAGTGCGCATATCCCGCGCAAACAGGACCTGAAAGCATTGGCCGTTTTTATCAGGCAGCATATGTCTCCTGATGATGTCATACTACTGAAGAGCGAGATGCCGGATCGTCTTGATGATGATCAGGTATTCCATCTAAGACTTGACAAGCAGGCAGCTTTTGAGGGAGAGGTAAAACTGACATCTTCATCGGATGCTATAACTGTCAGGGTCAAAATAGAGACTTACCCCAAGAACAGGCAGAAAGCCGGCGTGATCGTGGAGGAGTTGTTTGGCTGATCCCGGCTTCTACGACCTGAATGTCCACTGTGTTCATGAAAGTGGCAATACTCTTGAAGAGATTGTTGCCGTGGCCAGGCGGCTAGGGTATAGTGGCATAGCCATCACAAATCCTGATAGTGTCAAGCAGGTAGTTCCATCTGCCATTTTGGACGGGTTTGAGGTCATTAGCGGGGTCGAGATAAGGACTGACAACGCTTCGAAGTTACATGGAATCGTCAGCAAGTTTCGGGACCGGGTTGATATCCTCGTAGTCTCCGGAGGCAGTGAGAGCATCAACAGGGCAGCCGTGGAGAATCCCGGTGTGGACTTGCTGGTAAACATCAGTATTGCACAGGATAATGGTTTCAACCAGGTGCTTGCAAAGGCAGCCGGCGAGAACCGTGTGGCTATTTCCTTTGACATCGGGGACCTCATTCACTTCAGGGGTGGCAGCAGGGTGCAGGCACTGATCAACTACAGGAAGAACCTGCAGCTTATAAGGAAATATGATGTCCCTTTTCTTCTATCAAGCAATGCCCGATCATGTTTTGACATGCGTGCTCCCAGGGAAATGGCTGCACTTGCTGCATTGTTTGGAATGTCTGTGGAAGAGTCAATGGCTGGACTCACAACAATCCCGCATTCTATTATAGCAAGGAATCGTCCTCCTGTGGGGTATATAAGTGAGGGTGTACAATTGGTCTACAAGGATGCAAATTCCGGAAGCATAGGCGAGGGTGACTGCTGATGAAGCTCCTGCCCCCTACACTACGTGCAAGGAGCCGCTATCTGGCCATTGAGGTCATCTCGCAGGAACCTGTAAGAAGAGAAGACTTGATAAGGGAGTTGTTTTCCTCAGCAGGCTCTTTGCTTGGTGATGTGGGTTCAAGTGAGTGTGCCATCAGGCTGCTTGCCTTTGAGGATTCAAAAGGGGTGGTTCGCTGCTCTTATGACCGGACGGGCAATGTACGCGCTGTGCTTGCATCCATTACTGATGTGAAAGGTACAAAAGTCATCCTCCATGTTCTCGGAGTATCGGGAACTGTTATGGGGGCAACAAAAAAGTATTTAGCGGGTGTGGATGTATTTAACCCGAAGGAACAGTCACATATAAATGAGTAGAATACATATTTCAAGTAGAAACTAGAAGGTACTGTTACTATTTTAAGTTAATAGAGGAGATGAGATTAATATGCAAATGACACCACAGATGGGTTACGACCGTGCCATTACTGTTTTTAGTCCGGATGGACGTCTTTTCCAGGTAGAGTATGCGAGAGAGGCCGTCAAGAGGGGTACGACTGCAGCCGGTGTAAAAGCAAACGACGGGGTAGTGTTGCTTGTTGACAAGAGGATCACAAGCAGGCTGATAGAAGCGGAATCAATAGAGAAGATCTTCCAGATCGATAATCATATTGGTGCTGCCACCTCAGGCCTGGTTGCAGATGCCCGGGCACTCGTGGACAGGGCAAGGGTCGAGTCCCAGATAAACCGTGTATCATATGATGAACCAATAGGTGTGGAGGTATTATCCAAGAAGATATGCGACCACAAGCAATCCTACACCCAGTATGGCGGTGTACGCCCCTATGGTACAGCCCTTCTTATTGCAGGTGTCGACGATTCCAGGCCACGCCTGTTCGAAACAGATCCAAGCGGAGCGTTGCTTGAATACAAGGCAACTGCCATCGGTGCTGGTAGGAACACATTTATGGAGATCTTTGAGGCAGACTACAGGGACGACATGGGTATGGACGCAGCTGTTATGCTTGGAATGAAGGCGCTTTACAGGTCCACTGAAGGAAAAGTAGATGCTGCAACGCTTGAAGTAGGTCTTGTCACACTCAAGGACAGGCAGTTCAGAAAGCTTACCGAGGAAGAGGTTGGAACATACGTACAGAGGATTCGTGATGAACTGAAGGATGACTCCAAGGACGAAGGCGAGAAAGCCGGAGACCAGGGAGAAGGGACAACAGAGTAATCTGAAAAATTCTAAAAGTGACCGGAGTGAACAAATATGGTATCTCTTGATGAATCTGTGATAGCAAGGCTCAAGAAAGGCAAGCACCAGTTCGAAGTGTTTGTAGATCCTGACACCGCACTTGCATTTAGAAGGGGCGAAAAGATCAATATCGAAGATATAGTTGCTGTTGAATCTGTTTTCTCTGATGCCAATCAAGGGGACCATATATCCGAATCCGATCTTGAGAGTGCTTTTGGTACTACTGATGTAATGGAAGTAGCCAGGAATATAATCCTCCATGGCGAACTTCAGCTTACCAAGGAACAACGCAAGCACATGCTTGAAGATAAGACCCGGCAGATAGTCACTGTCATTGCGCAGAATGCCATCAATCCCCAGACGATGACGCCTCATCCCCGCAACAGGATCGAGAAAGCTATGGAAGAGGCAAAGGTCCATATCGATCTTTACAAAAGTGTGGATGAGCAGGTCAACATTGTGATGAAGGCCATCCGTCCGATAATACCTATAAGGTTTGAGGAGATCAACATTGCAGTGAAGGTCCCGGCAGAATACGCCGCAAAGTCCTATGGGGAAATTTCAAAGTTTGGCGTTCTTGTGAAGAATGAATGGCAGAGCGATGGTTCCTGGGTTGCTGTCATAAAGATGCCGGCAGGGATGCAGAATGATTTCTACGGACTGGTAAACCACCTGACAAAAGGGGACGCCGAAACAAAAATTCTATGAGGATATATAATGGAACGTGAAATTGTAATACCTGGCCAGTTTTTGTCAGAGAATACGGCTGATGCAGGGTCCGGCACTTATGTAAGGGATGGTAAGGTCTATTCTCTTCTTTATGGTGTCAGAAATGCCAAAAACCGGATATCTGTGATTCCTTTTTCCGGGAAGTATATACCCACGTCTAAGGACTTTGTCATTGGCACTGTAATTGATGTAACACCATCAAACTGGATATTCAACATAGGTTCGCCATATGACGGCCTGCTGCATGCTTCGGAATACCCCCGGCGCGTGGACTCTTCCCAGATGGCTGCGATAATGGATGTCGGAGATTCCGCACTGTTGCGAGTGCAGGACGTGAGTCCTGCCATGAAGGTCGAACTGTCCATGCGGGAGAGAGGATTGCGTCCACTCAAGATAGGGCGTCTGATAGAGGTTGTCCCTGCAAAGGTCCCAAGAGTGATAGGGCATGGCGGATCGATGGTTTCCATGCTTAAGAAGGAAACCAATTGTGAGATATTCGTAGGCCAGAACGGAAGGGTATGGATCAACGGAAAAGACAATGATATGGATCTTCTTGCTAATGCGATCCGGATGATCATGCAGCAGTCTCACATGAACGGGCTGACCGACAGGATATACCAATTCCTGAAGAGTGAAAAAGAAAATGAAAAAGGCATAGTTTCTGCAGATAACGGCTCTGTTGAAGGCCCTGTTGAAGCGGATTCTTCGGATGAGGCAAAAGAAGATCAAGGCGAGATCTCCGAGGATACTTACAGAAAAGTAGATGCGCTTCTTGAAGAAACGGATGAATGATCCAGGCAGTCTTCTGTAAAATGTGACCGGCCTATAGCGTGAATATTGGAGAATTAGTATGAGTGATAAACCTGAAAAGTTCATTGATGAGAATGGTTTACGCCTCGATGGCAGGCAGATCAATGAGATGAGGCAGATGAAAATAAAGATCGGCGTGCTTTCCCGAGCGGATGGCTCCTGTTATCTTGAATGGGGTAATAACAAGATCCTGGTGGCAGTTTATGGTCCCCGGGAACTTCATCCCAGAAGGCTGCAGAAGGCCGACTCCGCCCTTATCAGATATCGATACAACATGGCGGCTTTCTCGGTTGAGGACCGCATACGTCCGGGCCCCAGCAGAAGGAGTATTGAAATATCAAAGGTTAGCCGGGAAGCCTTCGAACCCGTCATAATGACACATCTGTATCCCGGTGCGGTAATTGATGTTTTTGCAGAGGTGCTTCAGGCGGATGCCGGCACAAGGACCGCTGCGATCAATGCTGCTTCCATAGCACTTGCTGACGCAGGGATTCCCATGAAAAGCCTTGTATCCGCGTGTGCTGTCGGTAAAGTGGACGGTCAGCTTGTACTTGACCTGAACAAGGCAGAGGACAACTACGGCCAGGCAGATCTTCCGGTAGCAATGACACAGGACGGCGAGATAACTCTGCTTCAGATGGACGGAAACCTGACCCAGGAAGAATTCAAAAGGGCGTTGGAGATGTGTAAGGAAGGCTGCAGGCAGATAATGGAGATGCAGAAAGAAGCTCTCAGGAACAAGTTTGCAGACGACCATCTGCCAATAGAAGTGCCCGACGAAGTCGTAGAAACCCTCGATGTAGCAGCCACTCTTGAAGGCGTGGTCGAGGAAAATGAGGAAGCTGAAGCAGAAGTTGATGATTCCTCAGAAGAGGCTGTTGAGGAAGATCCGGAATTGGAATCAGAGGTGGAAGCGGAAACCGGGGATGCAGATGAGTACGCTGCAGAAGAACCGGAAGAAGCAGATGCTGATGAGGAGATTCTGGAAGTGGAGGAAGAGTCTGTTGATCTCATAGGCGAGGAAGCAGGCGATGAGGATGAAGGGGTAGCCAACGAGGGAAGTGAAACTCGTGAGCAATGAAATAATGTCTGTGTTGAAAAAGGATTATATCTACAACCTGATGCTTAAGGGAAAACGTGTCGATGACCGTTCATTCGATCAGGTTAGGGATATCGCACTGGAAACAAATGTTATAGATAAAGCAGAAGGTTCTGCCTGGGTGAAATATGGCGAGACAGAAGTCCTTGTAGGTGTAAAAGTGCAGGCCGGCGCGCCATTTCCTGACTCTGCAGGAGAAGGGGTCATTATAACCAGCCTGGAACTGAATCCTCTGGCTTCTCCGGAGTTTGAGGCAGGTCCGCCAAAAGAGGGCGCCATTGAGATGGCCCGTGTGACAGACAGGGGCATTCGTGAATCAGGCGCAATTGATTTAAGTAAGTTATGTATTACGAAGGGAGAAGAGGTATGGATCATCTTTATCGATATCCATGTTCTCAACGATGCTGGCAATATCCAGGATGCTTCCTCCCTCGGCGCAATTGCGGCTCTCATGACTACGACTATCCCTGCTGAACGCAATGGGAAAGGAGAGGATATGGCGATGCCTATGAGAGATACGCCTCTGGCAATCACATTGGTGAACATCGGCGGCTCTCTGATGGTCGATCCCGGAAGGGACGAGGAAACAGTCTGTGACACAAAGATCACTATCGTCTCAAACCAGGATGGTTCAATATCCGGTATGCAGAAAAGCGGTGATGGAGCGTTGACAGAGGAACAGGCACTCAAGGCTGTAGAGATGGCATGTGAAAAGGCAGCTGAGCTGCGTAAAGTTCATCTGTCGAATATATGATGTTCACACTTCAACTTAACTCATATTTAACTCAAGGAGATTAGACTCATGGCAAAAAAATATACTAAGAAAGGGCGCGTGACCAGATCCGCAGGCAGGTTTGGTGTACGATACGGTAGAAAGGACCGCAAGTTAGTTGCGGATATTGAAGAGAAGATGCGTATGCCTCATGTATGTGTAAGGTGTGCACGTCCGACTGTAAGCAGGGTTTGCACAGGTATATGGAAATGCTCCAAATGTGACTATACATTTGCCGGCGGTACCTACATACCACAGACCAGCGTTGGGAAAACCGTTTCACGCCTTGTCAGGAAAGCCACTGAACAATTAGCTTAAAAGGTTAACATGGATTACAAGTGTACGCGCTGCAAACGAAATGTTGAGATCGACTACGAATATACCGGCATCCGCTGCCCCTACTGTGGGCACAGGATACTTGTAAAAGAGCGGCCGACAACTATCAAGCGCATCAAAGCAGAGTAGAAGTAGATGCTAATCACTTCTTCTCGTAAACCTTCCGCCAGTACGCGTACTTTATGTAAGTTTCTGGCGGCTTTTTTTGGCAGTGATTACTTTAATCGTGGTAAGATGGGCATGGTGGAGGTCCTTGAGAGTTCTCACGGCTCTCCGCTTCTTATCGTAGGAGAGTACCATGGAAATCCCGGCAATGTAAGCATATATGATCCGGAAGGATTTTGCGCACTTTCAGCCCATATTACTCTGGTAGCATCGTCCACTCCTTATACACGTTCTCGTAGTGCAGTGCCGGTTGTAGTTGGAGAGGGAAGCCTCGCATCAGCTTTATCAGGTATGCTGATGCTGGATAACGTAAAAATGTCTCCGGGCTCTCTGGCAGTCATAGTGTCAGAAGATAAGATGGATTTCATCGAAAATGATACCCTGCTTTTCACCCTGAAGGTCAGGAGCTATCGGATATATGAGGGTGATTCTCCCTGAGACTGGTTGTCGAATCAGTATTTGAAACCGCTGATGCTTATGAGATCTTCAGGTCTCTGGAACCGGAGCTTGAAACTCCTGTTACAGAAAGGTCCTGGATAGATGTAAGGACTGAGGGGTCCTGCCTGTACCTGAGCATAAAGGCAGATGATATTGTCTCTATGCGTTCATCACTGAACACCTGGTTACGTCTGATACAGGTGGCTTACGAAGTGGCTTCAGTGAAGGACGCAGTCCCTTCTTAAGCTCTTTACACTTTAATTAAAAAACGAATTAGCGTGCCTGTTTTTTTAGGGGTATCTGTATAGAAACATTAAAATCACTTTAGGTTTATTGGTATGCCAGGTGAAACCAAATGAGTACGCAAATACCCCCACAGATACAGAATCAGCTGGCGCAGTTACAACAAGTCCAGCAGCAGGCACAATCGCTTGCAATGCAGAAGGCACAGATGGAATCTCTGCAGAACGAATCTCAGATGGCGCTTGAAGAGCTTGAGAAACTCTCAGAAGATGCTGTAATTTACAGGACGGTCGGGGAACTTCAGATCAAGACTGGCAAACAGGAAACACTTGTCCAGCTTAAAGATAAAGTGGAAACACTCTCCCTGAGACTTCAGTCTATCTCCAGGCAGGAAGAACGTATCTCTAAACGTTTTACGCAACTTCAGGAACAACTTGAACAATCCATGGGGAAACAGGCACAATAAGACCTATTCCCTGCTGGCGTAACCCGGATCGATCTTAGTGATGATCAGAGGTGTTCATGCAAGTTGAAGAACTGGAGTTTTACAACAGACTTCTGGATTACCAGAATATTCTTTATTTGTGTCATCGTAATGCCGATCCAGACGCAGTGAGCAGTGCTTTTGCTCTTTCAGAGGCAATAGGCGGGACTATAGGGCTTGTGGATGGCTGCAACAGGGTTGCTTCTCTTTTGATAGACAGACTAAAAATCAAGGTAGTGGAAAAGCCGGATCCTTCTGAGTATGATATCACGCTTGTGGTGGACACATCCACCATTTCCCAGCTGAATGATATCAAACTGGGAAAATATTGCGTTATCGATCATCATGCTACTACCGCACTCATCGAGAATGCTGACTTTTACCTGCACAGGCACGCTACATCCACAGCCGAAATGGTGTTTGGCATCCTTAAGATAATGGGGGCGCCCATCATGCGCAGAACCGCCCTGGGCCTGATAACCGGTATCATTACCGACACGGGCCATTTCAAGCATGCGACCTCTGAAACTTTCAGAGCGGTGTCTGAGATCGTAGCTACAAGCGGAGTGGAATATGCAGAAGTCCTTGAGATGATGGCCACAACCCCGCAGGATATATCGATGCGCATAGCTATGCTCAAGTGTGCCACAAGAGCTAATATTGAGCGTGTGGATGACTGGCTGATAGTCGATTCACATGTGAACTCTTTTGGAGGGGCAGCTTCCTCAATGTTCCTTAACATAGGGGCTGATATTGCCCTTATAGGCACTTCAAGGGAAAATAACGTAAGGGTCAGTGGAAGAGCCAAACGTGAGGCAGTGAGTGCCGGTATCAACCTTGGGAAAATAATGGAGGATATCAGCGTCAATTACCCGGGTACAGGAGGCGGTCATGCGGGTGCTGCCGGGATAGATGTCGTTGCTGACATGGATGTCATTGTCGAAGAATGCAAAAGCAGGATACGGGATATACTTAAAGGAAAACCCAATCCTTCCATATGTCCCGCTGTCCTGCAGGAAGACCATGAGTAAAAATGAAATGGCGATAGAATGAAAGAGTACTGGAACCCCTGGATTGAAAGAATGCCTGTTTCCGAGCTGGAAAAGATACAGGAAAAAAAGTTAAGCGACCTGGTGAACTACGTTTACCGGCATTCAGTCTTTTACAGGAAACGCTTTGATGAAGCGGGCGTAAGACCTGACGACATCAAGACCCTGGAAGACCTGAAAAAGCTCCCCTTCACTTACAAGAGCGACCTGAGGGACACTTATCCCACGGGCATGTTCTGTGTGCCTAACGAACAGCTTGTACGCTTCCATGTATCTTCCGGGACAACAGGAAAGCCAACTGTTGTCGGCTACACTCAGAACGACATTGATGTGTGGACCACATCCCTTGCAAGGGCGATGACATCCATTGGTGTGGGAAGGGGCGATATAGTGCAGGTAGGCTATGGATACGGCCTGTTCACAGGCGGCCTTGGAGCCCATTATGGCGCAGAGGAAGTAGGAGCAACCGTGCTTCCTGTCAGCTCGGGCAACACTGAAAGGCAGATCGAGCTGATGCAGGACCTTGGATCGACAGTTATAGCCTGTACTCCATCGTATTTCCTGTTCATGAACGAGGTATCCAACACCGCGGGTGTCAGCATAAAGAATGATACTAATATGCGGGTCGGTATCTTCGGTGCAGAGCCCTGGACCGAAGAAATGAGAACGAGGATCGAGGAGTCCACAGGGATAAAGGCATATGACATATATGGTACCTCGGAGCTCAGCGGCCCCCTCTTTACCGAGTGCATGTACCAGGATGGTATACACATATGGGCAGATCAGTTCCTTATCGAAGTCATAAACCCTGCAACAGGTGAGCAGTTACCCGACGGAGAACGCGGGGAGCTTGTCATCACGACGCTTGCCAAGGAAGCCCTGCCTCTTATCAGGTACCGGATAGGTGACATCACCGTCATCAACAGGGAAGAATGCAAGTGTGGAAGGACCCATCCGCGTATAATGCGCGTACTGGGCCGTGTCGATGACATGCTTATCATCAGGGGCATTAACGTGTTCCCGGGCCAGATAGAGGCTGTTCTCATGAAGATCCCTCAAGTTGGGGAGCATTTCATGATCGTGGTGGACCGGGTCAATGAACTTGACGTCATGAAGGTCCAGATAGAGATGACCGATGAGGCTTTCAGCGACAAGGTCAATGATATCATGGCCCTCGAATCGAAAGTGTCATCCTCCCTGAAGCATGTGCTCAATATTGCTGTAAAGGTCGAGCTTGTGGAGAAAGGCAGCCTTCCGCGCTCTATGGGTAAGGCAAAGAGGGTTATCGACAACAGGAAATTATAAGCTTAGTAACGACATAATCTTGATTTGTAATAGGTGGTTCAATGGAAGATAAGATCATAAAGCAAATTTCCCTGTTCGCTGAGAACAAACCGGGCCGTCTTGCAAATATCGCCAGTAACTTTCGCAAGTCTGGGATCAATATAAGGGCGTTCACAATAGCAGAAGCAGGAGATTTCGGCATCATCAGAATGGTTGTTGACAGGCCGGACGATGCCCATGAAGTGCTTCATAGTGCCGGCTTCACGGTATCTGAGACCAATGTCCTGGGCGTTGAGATGGAAGATGTTCCCGGAGGGCTTGGAAAGATAGCTGACGTGCTGGGCGAGAAGAACATTAACATCGACTACGCATATGCTTTTGTCACAAAGACGGAGAAGGCACTGCTCATCCTGAGAGTCAATGATATCGAGGGAGCTATCCTTGTTCTGAAGGAAGAAGGCATCAAGCTCATAGATATGGCGGATATCCAGCAGATTTGATCTGCGCATATCCTTCCCTTTTTTGTGCTCAGTGACCACCATTATTTTATATTTCTTACTGTTATTTCCTTCAAATGAATGCCGGTATGCCTGCGGGTCCAGTAGATAAGCCTAAAAGCAAACTTGGAGGCTCCCACACGACTATCATAGGAGAGCGTCAGGGAAAGAAACTTGTGGCTTTGATAAGCCGACACCCTGAGATCAAGAAAATAATCCCTTCAGTGATAACTGTAAAGGGCAAAGCACCTTCAGGCGGTGTTATTACCGGTAAGATTCAGCGTCCTGATGAACGGGGGAATCTGAGAATGCTCATATCCTATGGTACATCCTTTCAGGAGTTGCGTATCGTCACCACCGTGGGCAACTTGCTGGAGGGTGAGCGGATAATGAATGAACTGAACGCAATGCTCAGGGACGAATAATCTAGAGGTTCTTATCATGTTTATCGGAGTAGATCATGGCACAACTGCAATGCGTTTTGCATCGAACGGCACGGGAAATGCCCAAGTGATCAGGCTGGAAGTTCCAAGACAGGACATCGCTGTGATGAGTGAAACACAAGTGATATCCCTGATAGAGGAAAACTTTGGTGTGAAGAGCAATGAGATCAAAATGATTGCTGTTACTTATTCTATGGGCGACAGCATCACATCCATTGAGAATATCCGTCATGTGCAGAACCGTGGTGTCAGAAGTCTTGAAGGTGCAGGCAAGAAGACCGGGGGAGGCAGCCGCGTGTTCGATGCCATACGGAATTCTGGCATTCCTGCTATCGTCATACCTGGGATACATGATAAAAGCCGTACTGATCCCCGCCTTAACGTCTTCTCCCATTCAACAAGCCCGGAGAAAATAGGCATAGCTTATCATGCTTTCTGCATGGGCTTTGACAATTTCGTTCTATCGGACATAAGTTCCAATACTGTCACCCTCGGAGTTGCAGGTGGTAGGGTCATCGGGGCTATCGATGCATGTATCTTCGCTCCGGGTCTTATCCATGGCCCTCTTGATGTGCAGGCGCTAAGGGATGTGGATGCTGGCAAGATCAGCGCCAATGATGCTTTCACCAGAGCAGGCGTACTCAGGCACACTCCCTTCTCAGATCGGCACGAACTGTTAAAAGCAGCACTTAACGGTGATTCTGAAGCTCTTCTGGCGCTGGATACGATCGCTTTGTTCGCAGCCATGGAAGTCTCCTGCATGCAGATCCTTTTGAAGGACTATGGTGCTGTAGGGGAGGTGGTCCTTGAAGGCTCAGTTGGTGAGATCCCTCGTGTGGTTGAAAAGATAAATGCTCATCTGGGGATAAAATGCCATGTGCTTGACAGGTGGAGCGCTGCCATAGGGTGCGCTGAGATTGCACGTGACATTGCCGAAGGCTCTGATAACATACTGGGGATCCCGGTGAACTTCTAAGCTGTACCGGTTGATTTATGTGGGATATTTGAAACATCAAACCTTGATACTGAACACTGAATTTTAGAATCTCACACACTTGCATTTAACGTATATCGCGCAAACGCCCTTGACCTGCATCTTGTTATCGATCATCCTTTCCAGTTCCTTTGAGGCTGCAGTTTCTCCCAGGTCCTTGACGCTTGTATCTATGTCAAACGTCTCAAGTTCAGGGACAAGTGCACGGACAGCTTCTTTTATGTCAGGTGTCGGCTGCCCTCCTGTCATGGCTGCGACATCATTCTGAAGCACCAGGACAAGAACATCTGACCTGTGAGCCACTGCGTTTATCAGTCCCACAATTCCTGAATGCGCAAGCCCGAAATCTCCGATGACTGCAATTCCCTTCTTAGTGAAACCGCAGGCTGTGGAGATAGCTCCTCCAAGTGAGAACCCGGTGTCAACGGCTCCCAGGGGCTCCGGGGCCGTGCGTATGGAACATCCCATGTCCCCTGCAACCATTACTTCAAGCCTGCGCAGTATATTGTAAAGGGGCATGTAAGGACAATCGCTGCATATAGGCTTTGGCCCTCTTTCCGCTATTGTCTGGATGGATGTATATTCCTTTACGTGCACTCTGTCCAGATTCTCCAGTGCAAACCCGATGTGTTCCCTGTCCACAAGCCCGTATGGAAGATGCCCTGTCTCCTTTCCTGACACATTGCCAAGTATCCTGATGTGGGATTCTATGAAAGCCTCGCTCTCCTCTGCAACAAGGATATTTTCGTGCTTCTTCACAAAATCTGTTACCAGTTCATAGGGAAAAGGTGATACCACGCCAAGCGCAAGATGTGAAACCTCTGTCCACCTCTCGTCTTCTGACAGGAAGTCATCAACGATTGCAGATGGGGTGCCGGAAGATATGATCCCTATGGGCCCTCTGACAGATACCCTGTTCAAGTGGCCCTTTTCTGCCTCATCGCTGAGGAGTGGGTAAGACTCCAGATGGAATCGCTGGTGTTTGCCGTGCATTGTGAGCTTCCACATGGACGGGTCAAAGAGCTTTACCTGGCTGCCGGAAGAGCGGGCTATTCTCCTGATATTGCCTTCACTTTTCTCAAGCCTGTCCGTGACCCTGACTATTACGGGTGTGCTTGCCTGCTCTGATATCTCAAAGGCCCGGGTAAGACATTCATAGGTACTTTCAGGGCCTGACGGGTCAAACACTGCAACTTCGGCTATCTTCCCGTACCACCTGGAGTCCTGCTCGTTCTGGGACCCCAAAGCTGCGGGGTCATCACCGGCAAGGATGACCACACCGGCACCAATTGTGTGCGTGGCTGCTGTTATAAGGGGGTCTGCCAGGAGGTTCATACCAACATGCTTGACGAGCACGAGTGACCTGCAACCGGAGACTGATGCTCCAAGTGCGGTTTCCATTGCCGATTTCTCGCTGGTGAACCATTGAAAATCGTAAGTGTTATCATTTTCCTGTATGAACTTTTCAGCAACAGCAGTAATTGGGAAACCAGCCACAGCTGTTATTCGCTTTACATCACTGTCAATCGATGCAAAATACAGCGCATAGAGTCCGGTAGTATGTATTGTGTTCTGCATGTTGTTCGTGTTACTGGTTCACATCAATTTTGGTGTCTGGGCGGACAGACTCATCGGGCCGGGCAACCCATGCCAGTGCAGCCAGTGCACCGATGATACCGTTGCCATCTATCCAAACCTCAACATCATGTTCCTTTGCATACTGGAGGGCGTATCCCCTGCTGAGCTCGCCTGAGCGGCATTTCGTGCTGTACTCCTGAACTCCGGTGGCATCGAAATCAGAAAGCACGACCATGCCCGTATCTTTTGAGACGCTGTATTTTATGAGTGCTGTCCTGATGCTCTGCAGCAATTCTTCCTTCGAAGCCTCGCTGACACAGGCGAATTCCAGTACCGTGGAAACGCAGTTCTGGGTCCTGGCGGCCACCGGGAAGAGTTGCACAAGGGAGTGTGATAGGTATATGGATTCCACGCAGTCAAGTTCTTTTGCAATATTATGGGTCAGGGTCCAGGTGGCTCCCTTTTCCTTGGTGTCGGTGTCATCTATGCCGATGATGACTCTCTCCCTTCTGGGTACTACAATGATACCCTTTGCGGCGCGTCCTCCGCCGGATTCGGTGCACTCGTAACGCAGAACTCCCTCGGCAAAGGCTCTGCATTTGGTTGCACCGACCCCTCCGCCGCCAAGTCCTGCATAAGTTATGGATACTTCGTCGCCTTCAACAAGCACTGACTCGATGCCTGCCGCGAACCTGGAAGCCTTGAGTTCAAGATGTGATGTGCCTGTCTTCACAAGGTACCGTATCATGTTCCCGATGGACCTTGTATTCAGGATAAGGGGTGAGTGTGAATAATGGAACTTCGACCAGGCGGCACCGCCGTAGCAGTTGGTATGCTCGATGATCTCCGCATATTCATTGTTTTTGTCGCATACTGCATATATCCCTTTATACGGGATAGTGTATGGATCTTTAAGTTCGATATCTTTCATTTGCGTGTTAATTGCAGGTCAATAGTTTAAATGTTTTGTTTGTAGGTGTGTTTGACTCTCTGTTTTACAATCTTATCTACCGTACATACCCCTCATCCTTCAGGCTCACGTACCTCCCTTCACCGATAACCACATGGTCCAGCACATCTATGCCCAGCAGTTTGCCACCCTCTATGAGTTTTTCGGTAACTGCGATGTCCTCCCTGCTTGGTGTCGGATCACCGGACGGGTGATTATGTGAGAGTATGACCGAGGCGCATGACTCCATAAGTGCGGCTTTGAAGACCTCTCTTGGGTGGACGATGTTAGCGTTCAGGCTGCCGATGGAAATGACCTCCTCCCGAAGCACCTGGTTCTTCGTGTCAAGAAGCAGGGCTACAAGTCGTTCTCTTTTCTGCTCCCTCATTTTCGGATAGAGCAGCGAGTACACGTCCGCAGGGGACCGGATCTTCCTCCGGGGCTCGTCAGTGAATCCTTCAAGCTTGCGGGCAAGCTCGAAAACCGCTGCTATCTGGGCTGCCTTTGCATTACCTATACCGTGGATCTCTGTGAGCTTGCTTATGTTGGCCTGGCTCAGTTGTTTAATGCTGTACTCTGAAAATATGCGGCTGCAGAGGTTGACAATGTTCTCTTTCTGCGTGCCTGTTCTGAGGATGATTGCCAGCAGCTCTGCGTTTGAAAGTGCTTCCGGGCCGTATTTGAGCAACCGTTCCCGGGGTCTCTCGTCCTCGGGCATGTCGCGGATACATATTTTGTACTGGTTCATGGGAAGCAGGAGAATTTTCCTGTTTATAAATTTTTCTAAATTGATTTATTATAAATTAATATGATCCTAAAATAGTTTAAAAATGCTTTTCGCCGTGTACTTATATTATAAATGCTCATAATCTTTCCCATGAAAGTCATTTGTGTGTCAGGCTACAAGAACACAGGCAAGACGATGCTTGTCACCCGCCTTGTAGAGGCGCTATCAAAAAAAGGCCAGGTGGGCACAGTCAAACTGATGTTCCATCATCGCTTCAACCCTGCAGGCACCGATACGGGAAAACACTTCGATGCAGGCGCAGGTGCTGTTGCTGCTATCACGGACTCCGAGCTTGTGACAATAAAGCGTGATCCTACATTGGAAAAGGCCCTTGACTCGCTGGCCGACAGTGGCATGGACTTCGCTGTTGTCGAAGGCGCAAAGACCAGCTCCCTTCCCAAGATCTTCCTCGGGGATGCGGCTCAGGGTGAGGACATTGAAAACGTAGTTGCAAGTCTCCCTGAGAAGTCCGACTGGGACATTGAAAGCCTTGTGAAGCTTGTCCAGGAGCAGGAAGACTGGGTAACTCTGTTTTCTCTTGTTAGGAAAATAAAGAGCAATCCTGATATCAGATTCTCAGGCGGTATCGCAACTTTTACGGGTATTGTCCGCGAAGTAACAGGTAATACTCATACGGAAGCCCTTGAGTTTGAGAAATATCCTGATGTTGCGGAGCGTGCCATGGAGAAGATATGCACCGAAATGAAGCAGAGGGAAGGTGTCATCGATATCCTGATGCATCACAGGACCGGTCTTATAAAAGCCGGTGAGGATATAGTCTACATTGTCGTTGCGGCAGGTCACAGAAAAGAACTTTTCGTGACTCTGGTGGATGCCCTGGAGCGCCTGAAAGACGAAGTCCCCATCTGGAAAAAGGAGCTTACGCTGGAAGGTGATTTCTGGGTTCATGACAAAAGCAGTGATGAGTAAATATCGGTGGATGCATTCTGGTAATGCATACTGTGAAGGCATTCTGGTGAAGGGCAGGCTTATTTAGGGTCCTGTCTAATCATTTATTCATCTGTTCTTCAGCCCCATCTGCCTGTCGATCTCTTCTGCTATTTCCTCAAGCTCATCAAATATCCGATCTGAATCCTTTCTCATTTCCCTGACTGCTGCTTTCAGGCTCCCGCCCCTCAGGTAAAGTGCCCTTCTTTCCCTGTAAAGCAATCCTGTGCTGATAAGGTTCCTTAAGTGGTGGTTGACTCTTGAAGGTGTGACCTCAAGGTCTTCAGCTATCTTTTCAGACGATATTCTCTCTTCATTCATAGCAAGCTGCTTTAGCAGGTCTATCACGATCTGAGTGGCGATGTTCTCGGTATCCCTGCCTGAGGATAAACCAAAACTGTTACATAACCAGTTTATATCATGCTCGAGTTTTTTTTCCCTTGGTTTTTCAAGGCCGATGAGTATGATCTGTTGTGGCATGAATATCACTATCTATTTGATGAATAAATACTTTTCTGCTTCAAGTAGAAATCATTTGAATAAAAAATAAATAAATCAATTTTAGCTGAAAACATTTAAATATACGTTTTGTTATATAGTCGTATTGTAAGCCGGATATTGCCGGGTAACTTTGGAGGATAATCCATTATGATGATCAGACCAATAGGAGAACGAGTGTTAATCAAAGCGATCAAGAAAGCAGAAGTCACAGAAAGCGGTATCTACATTCCCGATTCTGCCCAGGAAGAAAGGAAGGAAGGCCTTGTGGCAGGGGTAGGGACTTTCGAGGATGGCAAAGCTCTTCCGCTCAAGGTGGGCGACCGCGTGATCTACGGTGGATACAAGAGCGATGAGATCGACTTCAACGGTGAAACACATATGTTCATCGATTTCAAGGATGTATTAGCAGTAGTTGAGGAGTGAGCTGCTATAATACCAGTGGATGTAATCAACAAAGAGGTAATCACATGGCTAAACAGATAATGTTTGATGAGGATGCGCGCAAAGCGCTGTTAAACGGTGTGGACAAGGTTGCTAATACCGTTAAGATCACGCTTGGCCCAAAAGGCAGGAACGTTGTGCTAGACAAGGCCGGAAGCCCTGTTGTCACCAACGATGGCGTAACTATTGCCAAGGAAATAGAGCTTATCGACAAGTTCGAGAATATGGGTGCCAAGCTCATTAAGGAAGTAGCTTCTAAGACCCAGGATACCACAGGGGACGGGACCACTACTGCTACACTGCTTGCACAGGCAATGATAATTGAGGGCTTAAGGAACATTACCTCAGGTGCCAATCCTATTGATGTCAAGAGGGGTATTGAGAAAGCGACCGAGAAGGTTGTCGCTCATCTTAAGGAGAAGAGCAGGGAGGTCAAGGACAAGGGCAAGATACTGCAGGTAGCTACCATATCAGCCAACAATGATGAACAGATAGGTTCTCTGATAGCCGACGCAATGGATAAGGTCGGTTACAATGGCGTTATAACTGTTGAGAACTCCAAGACCATGGAAACCTCTCTGGAGGTAGTGGAAGGTATGCAGTTTGACCGTGGCTTTGTTTCTCCTTACATGGCAACTGATCATGAGAAGATGACCTGTGAGTTCGAGGACCCTTACATCCTGATAACTGACAGGAAGATCAGCACCATGAACCAGATCATCCCGGTACTCGAGAAGGTTGCAAAAGAAGGCAGACCGCTCGTCATGATCGCCCAGGATGTCGAAGGTGACGCACAGGCTGCACTCATTCTTAACATAGTCCGAGGCTCTCTGAGGGTGTGCGCTGTCAAGGCTCCGGGCTTTGGGGATGAGCAGAAGGAGATGCTTGAGGACATCGCTGTGCTTACCGGCGGCATGCTGATCAGTGAAGATAAGGGAATGAAGCTTGAGGAATTCTCAGAGCACATGCTCGGACACGCCCGCAAGGTCAATATCGACAAGAACAAGACCACAATAGTTGAAGGCAAGGGTGACCGGAAAGCCATCGAGAAGAGAACGGCTCTTATTGAGTCCCAGGTCAAGGTCACAGATGCCGAGTTCAGGAAGAAGGAGCTCAAGAAGCGTCTTGCCAAGCTTGGCGGCGGTGTAGCTGTCATAAAGGTGGGTGCAGCAACTGAGACCGAGGTCAAGGAAAAGAAGATGAGGATCGACGATGCACTCAATGCCACAAAGGCCGCAGTAGAGGAAGGTGTCATTGCAGGCGGCGGTGTAACTCTGTTCCACGCAGTCATTGCACTTGACGGTCTCAAGCTGGAGGGTGACCAGAAGATAGGCCTGAACATTGTCAGACGCTCACTCGAAGAACCTGTGAGGCAGATCGCTGTCAATGCAGGCCGTGAAGGTGCTGAAGTCGTTGCCAGGATAAGGGCCGAGTCCAACGACCAGTATGGCTACAACGCAAAGACCGACACATTTGAGGACCTCTTTGAGGCGGGAGTCATTGATCCGACCAAGGTTGTAAGGAGCGGACTGCAGAATGCAGCTTCTATTGCAGGCATGGTCCTGACAACAGAAGCCCTTGTAGCGGACTATGATGATGAGAAGGACAAGCAGACAGCGGCGATCATAATCTGATCGCTCCTTCTTTATCTTTAATAATGGAGGTGTTGTGCAGAGTTCAAAGTTAGGGATGAAGGACTTTGGTCAGCTCAGGTTTTGTTACTCGGGTTCACCAGGATCAATTTATGCGTTCACTTCTGCAACCGGAGAATAAAGTTTCGTGGGTGATGGGGGTTACAGTTTCATATATAATGGGCCCTCTGTAGGTCTATCTATTATCGCTTATTAACAGGCCATTCACCTGGCCTGTTTTGCAATAAATACACATTATAATTTCGAGGAATGAAATGTTATTCAAAGACCTAAATCTTATAGACCCGCTTCAAAGGGCCCTTACTAAAGAAGGCTATATAGAGCCGACTCCCATTCAGGTACAGTCCATACCTCAACTGCTCAAGGGAAAAGATCTCATAGGCATTGCCCAGACAGGTACAGGCAAAACTGCCGCCTTTGTGCTGCCTATACTTCAAAGGATGCACGAAAAGCACAAGCATACGACTCCGGGATTTCCCAGGGTGCTTGTGCTTGCACCTACAAGAGAACTTGCTGCGCAGATCGGTGACAGTTTTGCCGCATACGGTCATTTCCTGCATTTCAAGCACACAGTCGTATTTGGCGGCGTAAGTCAGGTACCGCAGTTCAAGAGTATCACAAAGGGCGTGGATATATTAGTGGCCACTCCGGGAAGGCTGCTTGACCTGATGGACCAGGGTATTGTCAAGCTCAGCGGTGTCGAGTTCTTTGTTCTAGACGAGGCTGACAGGATGCTTGATATGGGATTCATCAAGGATGTCAACCGGATCGTATCGATGCTGCCTCACAAGCGCCAGTCGCTCTTCTTCTCGGCTACCATGTCTCCTCAGATAAGCGAGCTTACTAGGAGGCTTCTGACAGACCCTGTGCGTGTTGAGGTGACTCCTCAGGCAACGACTGTGGAACGTATAGAGCAGAAGGTCTTTTTCGTGGACCAGGAAAATAAGGATGCTCTTCTCTTGAGTCTTCTCCAGCAGGATCACCTGAACTGCGTACTGGTGTTCACCCGCACAAAGCACAGGGCGAACAAGGTGGCACAAACGCTTAACAAGAACCGTGTGGGTGCTGATGCTATTCATGGTAACAAATCGCAGGCCCATCGTACCCGGGTGATGGAGAGTTTCAGGGCCGGAGAACTTCAGGTGCTGGTAGCGACCGATATCGCAGCACGAGGCATCGATATTGAGGACATATCCCACGTTATAAATTATGACTTGCCCAACGAACCTGAGAGCTATGTGCATAGAATAGGGCGTACGGCGCGGGCAGGAGCAGAGGGAACGGCATATTCCTTCTGTGCGGCGGATGAACGCAGTTTCCTTCGCAGTATTGAAAAGCTCACAAGGCTGGAAATAGATGTAATGAGGCACCGCTATCATTCACAGCGGGCGCAGGATGCAGTGGGTGAAGAGGCAAAGCCGGCTCCTAGAAAGCCGCGTGCTCCTCCAAGAAGGCCGGGGCACGGCACCCATAAACGATAGATCCGACATTAGCCGGGTCCGGCTCTTATTTTTTTGGGCGGCGGGAATAAGGGCAGGTGGGGATAACATTTGCTTGACAGGCACCAAAGGATGCCTGGTGCATGCAGATTAAATTATTAAGGGAGAAAACTGCAATACTAATATGGGAGATGATATCATGGATCTGAATCGTTTCACTCAGAAGGCCCAGGAGGCCGTTCAGGATTCAACAACGATTGCTGCGAGGTACAGAAACCAGCAGATAGATTGCGAACACCTGTTGCTTGCGATGCTCGAGCAGACGGGGGGACTTGTGCCTACCTTGCTCAAGAATCTGGATGCAGACCTCGACCGGGTGACGCAAAATGTGGAGTTACATCTGGAAGGACTGCCTCAGGTATCGGGTCCTGGTGGCGAGCAGGTCTACATGACACAGACCCTGCGGCGTGTGCTTGATTCTGCCTTACGGGAAGCGGGCAAGATGAAGGACGAGTATGTCAGCGTCGAGCATCTCCTGCTTGCAATAGCCGGTGAGAGCAGTTGCTCGAGCAGTAAAGTGCTTTCCTCAGAGGGCATTACAAGGGACCGGCTTCTCAATGCCATCAAGGATATAAGGGGCAATAGGAGGGTGACATCTGAGAACCCGGAGGGCACCATGGAGCCTTTGAAGAAGTACGGTATCGATTTTACAGAGCTTGCATCCCAGGGAAAACTTGACCCTGTCATAGGCAGGGACCAGGAAATAAGGCATTCCATAGAGATCCTTTCCCGGCGCAGAAAGAACAATCCTGTGCTTATCGGCGAGGCGGGTGTGGGTAAGACCGCTATCGTGGAGGGACTTGCCCAGCGTGTGGCAAAGAGGGATGTGCCCGAGGCTATGAAGGATAAAAGGATCATAGCTCTTGATATGGGTGCACTTGTTGCTGGTGCCAAGTTCAGGGGTGAATTTGAGGAAAGGCTCAAGGCCGTTCTTAAGGAAGTGTCCGATTCTGAAGGTCAAATCATCCTGTTCATCGATGAGATCCACACAATCGTAGGTGCGGGTGCCACGGAGGGTGCAATGGACGCCGGCAACCTGCTAAAACCCATGCTTGCCCGCGGCGAGTTGCATTGTATAGGCGCAACTACCCTGGATGAGTACCGCAAGTACATCGAGAAGGATGCTGCCCTGGAGCGCCGTTTCCTTCCGGTACTTGTGGAAGAGCCCACTGTCGAGGACACTATTTCGATACTTCGCGGCCTGAAGGAAAAGTATGAGGTACACCACGGAGTACGCCTGAAAGACTCTGCACTGGTCGCGGCCGCTGTAATGAGCAGCCGTTATATTTCCGACAGGTTCCTGCCTGATAAGGCAATAGACCTTGTGGACGAGGCCGCTGCCAAGAAGAGGACTGCCATCGACAGCAAGCCTGCCGAGCTCGATGAGGCTGACCGCAAGATAATGCAGCTTGAGATCGAGCGTGAGGCGCTTAAGAAGGAAAAGGACGAGGCTTCCAAAGAGAGGCTTGAAGCCCTGGAAAAGGAGCTTGCTGATACAAGGGCAGAGTCCGATGCCATGAGGGCCAGATGGGACATGGAAAAGCAGGCCATCTCAAAATTGAATGCCCTTAAGCAGCAGATAGAGGATACCAAGGTGCAGCTTGAGCTTGCCGAGAATGACAGCAATCTGGAGCTTGCATCAAGGCTGAAGTACGGCACTCTTATCCCTCTTCAGAAGGAGTACACGCAGGAAGAGACTCGTCTGAAGGACATGCAGGGTGACATGCTCCTGAGTGAAGAGGTAGGCGAGGAGGATATTGCCGAGGTAGTGAGTCAGTGGACCCGCATACCTATAACCCGGCTGATGGAAGGCCAGCGTGAAAAGCTCATGCATTTCGAGGATAATCTGCACAACCGTATCATCGGACAGGAGGAAGCCGTCAAGGCTGTGTCTGATGCTGTAATACGCAATTATGCCGGTATCAAGGATCCGAAGCGGCCAATTGGCAGCTTCATATTCCTGGGGCCTACGGGCGTGGGCAAGACCGAGCTTGTGAAGGCTTTGGCGGCAGAACTGTTCAACGATGAGAATAGCATGATACGCATTGACATGTCGGAGTACATGGAAAAGCACACTGTTGCGCGCCTCATCGGGGCTCCACCCGGCTATATCGGCTATGATGAGGGCGGCCAGCTCACCGAAGCTGTGCGCAGGCGGCCTTACTCTGTGGTGTTGTTCGATGAGATAGAGAAAGCGCATCCGGATGTTTTCAACGTCATGTTGCAGATACTGGACGACGGCAGGCTCACAGACTCTAAGGGGCGTACTGTGGACTTCAAGAATACACTGATAACGATGACTTCCAACATTTTCGGAGGCGATCTTACCCAGCTGCTGGGTGACAGCAGCGGCACTTACAGGCCTGAGCAGGGTTTCCCGCAACCGCGGAGCAGGAAGGAGGTTGACTATGCCGAGCTACAGATAAGGGCCATGCAGGAGCTTGGCAAGTATTTCAGGCCGGAGTTCCTCAACCGTATCGATGAGGTTGTTATCTTCCATACGCTCAAGCCCGAAGAACTGGCGCAGATAGTTGATATCAAGGTTGCTGACCTGCAGGAACGGCTGAAGGAGAAACGTATAACCCTCAACATCACAGAAGATGCAAAGCTCTATCTTGGCCGGGCAGGTTACAGCGAAACCTTCGGTGCAAGACCTCTTAAGCGTGTCATACAGAACGAGGTCGAGACAAAGATCGCCAAACTCATAGTTGCGGGCAAGGTGCCTGAAGGCTCCACAGTGACAGTGAATTCCGATGGCAAGAGTATATCGGTAAGTGTCATTGAAGCTGCAGGATAAGAATGGTTCCGGAGAAGAAGAGTAAGGGATGGAGGGAGGATGACTCCCCCTCCTGCTCTTGTTTAAGTCTTAAACCCTGACTGCATTACAGCCCCAGTGCCATCCTGATAAGGACTATCAAGCCGACAAAAAGATTAAGCACGACAAGTCCGCCTACTGCCATGGCGCCTATCTTTATCATGTTTGTATTCAGCTTTGAACCCGTATCAATGAGTGAAAGGGCTTTTTGTACTGATTCCATGGTTTCGTTTGCTTTTGTAATTGCCTCTTTTGATTCTGTCAGGTTTGCATTGAGGTTGTCAAGCAACAGGTCTATCCTTGGTTGTTCTTCTGTCCTGACTGTCCGAAGCACCGCGTTCAATTCTTCAAGAGTACCCGGCACGCCAGTGTTGAGATTGTCAAGTAGCGCGTCGATACGCGGCTGTTCTTCTGTCCTGACGACCTGGAGCATACCATGTAGTTCCTCGAGTGTCCTTGGGACCTCTGCGTTAAGGTTATCAAGCAATATGTCTATGCGCGGCTGCTCTTCAGTTCTTACGCGTTTCAGGACCCCGTGGAGTTCTTCAAGTGTCCCGGGGATAACTCCGGGAACCTCTACCCATTTATTTGCCAGTTTCTCATATTTTTTATCTAGCTTCTGGGCCTGCCTGGCGTAGAACGCCTTTTGCGCCTTCATGGAATCATAGTTGCGCTGATAGCCATCGAACTTGGTACTAAGGGATGCGGATATCCTGGCGCCGTGTGGCTGCATTGAGGAATGCATATAGGTATTGGAATTGGACGCTACAGTCCCTGTTGTGACAGCTGCGGCGGCGGAAAGGGCTCTTAGACTTACGGTGACATCCTTCGCTGCAAGGGTATCTCCTTCTTCCAATGAGCTTACAATAGCACTATTGGCCTTGGGCGCGATGGGACTGTCTTTACTGGCAGCTGATCCTATGCTTGGTCCTGCAGTTGAGCCTGATACTCCCTCGACTTTAACGATATTTCCAGCTTCACGAATGACACCAGTTTCTAATGTGGCATCTTTCCCGATAATGGTGCCTGCATTTATGGAATCTTCCCGGACTGCTCCGATGATCACTGCTTCATCTTTTATATTTACTACAGTGGTCATGTCGTCCTTTACGTTAACGACGCTGGATTCGTCTTTTATGTTAATGACGTTGGTTATATCATCTTTGATGTTTCCTGCATTGATGGTGCTGTCGATGATATTGCTAATATTCATGACACTGTCAAGAATATCTGATGCATAGATGTTCTCTTTTGGGACCCTGATAGAGTCTATCCCTATCCGGAAGACATTTTCCGGGTAGACGCGGATCACATCCGCCATCCGGGATGTGAGAATATCCTTTCTTGTCAGCAGTTTGTTATAGTATTGTTTGTCAACCCTGAGAGCTTCAAGCTTGTCTTTGAGAGACTCGCTCTGCTCAGTGACAGGGATCGATACTTTTGTTGTGGTCACAAAGAGCTTTTTGATCTCCTGGAGTATCTCCTCGCTAACTTCAAGGTTATCATCCAGAGATGCCAGGATATCTTCTATCATGGGCTGCTCGATCGTGTTGAAACGCTCAAGCGATTCCTTTGCGTTGTATATGCCGGTTGTCAGCACCCCGGGCTCCTGATAGTATATGTCCTGTATCTCCTTATTGACTGCTGCAAGCCTGGCAAGAAGCTGGAACTGTTTGATTACCAGGTCCATGTTCGATACAATGTCCCAGAAGTTAAAGCTGAAACTTGAAGGGTTGCTGACACCAAGCTCCTTAAGTTCGTTCTCTACCTTTGTTTTTTCCTGCTTCAGGGCATTAAGCCTTGATTTCTCTTCGTCCCACAGGTCTGCCTCGCTTCTTGGTGTCAGCCTGTTGATAGTCAGGAGCTCTTCCGCTTCTTTCAGAGTGGATATTAGCTGCTCTCCTAATGTCTCGATCGTTGAACCGATTACTGCAATTGCAAGTCCTGCTTCTTCTGCGGCATCGCCTGCAGATTCTGCTGCATTGCCTGCCTGATAGGCAGCTTTTCCTATGGTATATAATCCACCTGTTGCAATACCTGCAACAACATCAAACCATCCCATGTTTTTTCCTCCGTTGAATGTTTTATAATGTTTGTTGAATGTGCTATTGTTATTTTATCAACTTCTGAAAATATAAACCTGTCTATTTTTAAAACAAATGATAACTTGAGGAGGATCGTCTCCTGTCTTTCTGGAAAGGTTTTTATAGACTGATGTCACAGTTGTGTATGTTTTTCACACATCCCTATTCAAAATCTGTCTGGACAATTTATACATGGAGATCGAACAAAATGGAACTTAAAGAAATTAACAAATTTGGACGTGAGCTTAAAGAAATATTAAACCTGAAGACCTCTCCTGTCGCAGTCGGGCTTGCTGCTGATGAGAACGACATTCCTCAAGGCATGGAAAAGATTGGTGAATCAACCAGGCATTGCCAGATGGTGGACAATGTAAGGAGAACTGGCTCTGCATTCTATACTACTCTGGATGACCATCAGTGTAAAGGCGGGGCTGCTGTCATGGGCATGAGTGAAATGGGAGAGAAACTGAAGAACGGCGAGTTCTACTTCCACCTTAATCACTTTGGCAACATTGAAGCTGCAAGGAAGACCATGGAAAAAGTGCCTTATGTAACACCATTTTCTGTCAAGTCCATCATGTACGCTCCGCTGGAACAGGCAACATTCATACCGGACATTGTAGTCATAGTCACGACTCCCCGACATGTTATGGAACTGTCCCAGGCTTTACTTTACACTTCCGGCGGCAGGATAGTTTCAAGCTTTGCAGGCAAGCAGAGCCTGTGCGGTGATGGCGTTGCACTCCCATATACTACAGGGGAGGTAGGTGTGACCGTAGGTTGCAGCGGAAGTCGCAAGTACACCCAGATACAGGATGAAGAGATGATCATCAGTATTCCTGTTGAAAAGCTTCCTGAACTGGTGAAGGCTGCAGACAAGATGTTTGGCCAGCCCTGTTAAAATCTTTTTCTGCATATGGACAGGTATGGTTTCTTAGCCTGCCTGTCATCTTCTATCCTACTGTTATAAAGAAGTCCGTTGGAAGCTCTCTTCCGCATTCTTGATAAGCCTGATGGGCAATTGGCTTTTCTTGCTGCTCTTTTTAAATGTGGTCTCTATTCTTTTCACTTCCACCCTTTTTGGTATGTATACAAACATTGTTACAATGATATATTTATGATAATGTTAATTAATCAGTATCTATTAGCTTATAATTTATGTAGATAATTGCTTTTTCGTTTGTTCAAATTGAGGCCTATGCAAAGAGTCCTTGTATATCTTGTTTTTTTATGGGTTTTTTTCATTTTTATGTGCCATTTGATAGCGATAAATAGCACAGGGCATGCAGGTGTTCTTTTAATGTTAATTTGGTACAATACCAAAAACTTACATAAACTTATATATTATGAACAGTTAGTATTCTGTATATCTCTATTGTGGAGGATTTCAGATGGATGCGATTGTGATTGGTGGCTTCTTAGGTAGCGGAAAGACAACGACTGTGATCAATGTAGGTAAATCTCTGGCTGAGAGAGGTCATAGTGTAGCGATAATAGTTAACGAGGTAGGCGAGGTTGGAATTGATGGCGATATCATCTCCAAATATGGGCTGGATACCAAGGAGATAACTAACGGCTGTATCTGCTGCACGCTCAAGCTTAATATGAAAACCACGCTGACCGAACTTCGTAACTCGTATAATCCCGATTTCATTATAGTGGAGCCTTCAGGAATCGCTTTTCCAAATGTAATAAAACAGAATCTTGAACTGATGAACTTCGGAGAATCTATAAAAGTGGCTCCTCTTGTAACTCTTATAGACGGAAGTCGTTTCAAGGATATAATGAAGTCCGTAAAGAACTATGCTGTAAGGCAGATAGAAGATGCAGAGATCCTTGTGATCAATAAAGTGGACCTGATAGACCCTATCCGTGTCCCTATACTTGAAGAATCAGTGCAGCAGTTAAATCGCAAGGCTAAAGTCCTGAAAATGTCCTCGAGAGAGGAGGATGAAGGTTTCTATGAGATGATGAAGCTGATAGCTCCTTTAGTAATAATTAGGGACGCGCCTGATCACACTCATGCAGAAGCTACTGTAACTCCTGCAAATTCATTTTCATCTGAAATTGCACTTCCTGTGTTAAACTCCCCGGGAGGGCACACCCACTACGACAGCCGCTCTTCAGGGCTCGCATCCTATGCCAACGATTACAGGATACTGGAAGAGGATATTGGAAGCGAAAAAGCAAGATCAATAGCAATGGACATTGCAGCGGCAGTAAAATCTGCAATAATGCAGAAGAGTCCGGAGTTTGTAGGTCACATTAAGATGTTCCTGGAGTCTCCTCGCGAGACTGTAAAGATAAGTATAACTTCCTATGCCGAGGATCCTGTGCTTGATATTATAAGGACGGCATCAGGAAATGCCCCTCGTTTCAAGATATTGACTGCAGTATCGGGTATGGAGGAAGACGGGCTCATCAAGCTGGTCGATGAGAGCGTCAAGACTGTTTTTAGCAGAAACAACATGCTCTCCCAACGGTTGCATGAGCCCCACGATCATGGTCACGACCATGATAACCACGACCACCATGACCACGATGAAAATCCTGATCACCATCAGAAACATCATCATAAACTTCCTCGGGAGCAGGAAGTGCTGGATGACATCTATGATCACGATCTGGTAAATTCCGATAGTGAAGGTACTTGCCATCTGTAAGTCCTTCTTCTACCTCCTTTTTTCCATATCTCTAGGATGCCCTTAAAATGTTCCTGCAGACTGAAGCAGTATCAGTGAGGGTAAGTGTGACATCTTTCAGGGACGATCCCGAAGTGGAACTTATCAGCACCAATGGCGCAGAGAAAAATAAATTCACCGTATTTGCTGCAGTCACTGATATTGCACGGGACGATCTTGCAGATATCGTAGAAGGCTCAGTATTTGCCAGGTCGGGCTTGGTATAAGCGCCTAGCTTTCATCAATTCAAGAAGAAGCTGTGTGAGAACACAGCTTTAAAGGACTTCCTGTGCTCTCTTGAAGATGAGCTCTGCGATTAGTTCGTCACTTCCAAGGGGCTTTCCGTATACTATTGTTACATCCTTTCCATCGAGTTTGACTTTTCCCTGCTTGGTTTCAGGGTCCAGTTTAAGGATCTCCGGGATATCCTTGGTTATGTGCACGCCGGATGCAAGGAACACCGGGACTGCAGCTATTTTTGTCACGCCGGTACCTGCAAAGGACAATAAGGCCTCTTCGACGGAAGGTGTGCTCATTTCCATAAAACCTGACTTGACAATATATTCAGGATGCTTTTTTGCTATCATGTCAGCGATCTCAGAAACTACCTGGTTGTTGTAGGGCAGCCTGCTGCCATGGCCTATTGTTAGGATTCCCATCTTTTCAGTCATTTTATCACCTAATTTCAAACAAGTAATATAAAGTAAATAAAAAGTGCTACCAAAAGCGACTTTACTTTATATTGATTCAATATAACTCTTTTGCTTTTAAGAGGAACTGTCTGATATTCTCAAGGCAACCTCTCATTCAATAACAATCCTCTGCTCACTGCTATACACATACATGTTCGGCCTTCGTACAAAAGCTACCAGCGTGATCCCTGCCTCCTTCGCAAGCTCAACAGCCTCGCGCACAGTGGCGCCCTTGCTTGCAACAAGAGGGAATCCTGCGTTAATTGCTTTTGAGACCATTGTGGATGCAAGCCGGCCGGTGGTCACCAGCACACACTGTGAGAGGTCCGCGCCGCTTAGCAGGGCCTTGCCAACTACCTTGTCTACAGAACATGCCCTTCCGACATCCTCGCAGAAGAAGAGAACTTCCCCATGGCTGTTGCACACCATGGATGTGTGCGCTCCCCCGGTCCTGTGCCAGGCCTTTCCTTTTTCCTTGAGCTGTTCCACGGCATCCAGGATGGCGTCTTTACTAAAACGTATATCAGAGACAATATGGAAGGTAGTGTTTTTGCGATAGGAAGTGGTTCCGCATCTCTGTTGATGTGTCAGTGCTGCAAGTTCTTCTGTATCGATATCTACCTCACAGAAGATGGAGTCTGATGTTACTCTTATGGGTCCTGTGTTTGTACCGGGTCTGATGAATCCTTCACAGACCAGAAATCCCAGAGCAAGCTCTTTAAGCTCCTGTGGGCTTGCAAAAAAAGTAGTTATGTGGACTTTGTTAACGAAAAGGTCGAACCTTTCCTCAACAATTACGTCCACATCTAAGTATTGCTTGCGTTTGTCAGTGATCTCCAGGCACTTCATGGGGATATAAAGGAGAGAGGAAACATTTTCCTCATCCTTTTGGAAGACCTTTGTCTCCCTGTTCATATCCGAGTGCCTCTGATCGCTCATGCCTGCTGCTTCTTTGCCTTTACTTTTTCAAAGAGCATCTTGAGTGTTTCTTCATTGCTCTTTGTTTCAGGGAACGGGGACTCTGTGAACGGCTCGAAGTGAACCGGCACGTTGTCCAGCCTGTAGAAGGTGCCATCACATTCCATGGCATCGATGACACCGGGCAGAACCACGTCGGCTGCTGTTGTTGTGGGGCATGGTGCGATATCCATACATATCATTGGTATATTTGCAAGATACTTCGCACTGTCCGCAGGTATGTGATTGACAAGGTCTCCGCACATCACAAATGCAGCATCGACGTCCTTTTCCCTGAGCAGGTCCACGGTAGTGGTCTCTCCGGGGTTGTACCTTGGGTATCCCTTTGTGAAGTCGATACCGAAGGGGTATCCGTAGAGGTAGGAAGCAAGCTGGTTGAATCCTGCCACGTTACAGTGGCCTCTCAAGGCGCCAAGGTTACACTTGGTGTAGTTGTTGAGTTCCTTGACCATGTTCAGGGCGATCTCGATATTCCTGTGTTTTCCGTATGATGAAGAAACACCAAGTCCTACGAAAATACCGACATACTTTGCCTCTTTCATCATCTCAACGGTCTGTTTCATCACAGCGATAGGGATCCCTGTTATCTCTTCGACCGAGTGGTGTGGTTCCTTTCCGTTGAGGATCGTGAACATAGCGCTCAGGAGTTCGTAGTCACTGTTGGGGTTAAGCTGTATGTGCATATCCGAAGCTGCAGCTGTTGGCGTGACCCTTGGGTCGACCGTGACAATTGTCCTGTCGAATCTTCCTCTCTTTGTCCAGTACCCTCTGGGGAAGACACCGTACCTTGACATGTGCCTCGGCATGGATTCGAGTGCATTCACTCCCCAGTAGATGATAACATCGGCCCTGTTCTTTGCCTGACCTGCAGTGGCTCCTACACAGCCGGCTTCCTGTATGCCCATGACTGTCGGCCCGTGGCAGATGGTTGCATTTGAGTCTGCCATTCCGCCAAGATATTCGGCGATGTGCAGTCCAACTTCCTGGGCTTCGCATGATGTTTCGCTTCCAAGGAAGAAGAGTGGCTTCTTTGCATTGACCAGGATATCTGCTGCTTTATCAAGTGCTTCCTCCCAGCTTGCTTCCTTTACCTTGCCGTTTTCTCTGACTGTTGGTTTCTTAATCCGGTGTGAGCTCACGACTTCCTGGAACTTGGCGTTACCCATCTTACATGCGTTCTGGACGTCTATCTTTCCGTCCTTGAGTTCCACCTGGATATCGTCACATGAGCCTCCGCAGACGGGGCAGATAATGTTCTTATAGACCATTTTATTCGCCTCCCATGTACAGCTTCAGGACAACTTCCTCGGCGCTGAGTACCTCTTCATCTGTAGGCGCAACTGTGACGGGACTTCCCTTGTAAAGCGGTGAGCCGGTAGAGAAGGTGCCTGGTTCTACCACGATGTTGGCCCAGATGGACCTTGGGATGAACACATGACCACATCTAACAGACTCTGTTACTTTTGAATAGACTGCTATGGAGTGTTTACCATCCCTGGTTGTAACCTTCACTTTCTCAGGACGCCCGAGTGCTTCATAATCCTGGGCACACATCCAGCAGACTCCACATTCTTTAGTGTAGGCGGCAGAATACTTGTCGCCTCCCTTGGCAAGCCTGCCTTCTTCTATAGTACTTCCTGTATTGAGTAATGCTTGCATGAAAATCAACTCACAGATCCTCGTTGTTCTGCGCGGATACGTACAGCACGCCCTTTCCCTTTTGCGGAATGGCGTAATCCCCTGCGAACTTTTTGTATTCCCCCGGACATTCAATGTCATTGAACTTGAGGTCCGATTCCACTGCTGTCTGCATGAATCCCGGGGTGAACTTGTCGATGGTGCCTCCTATAACGAGCGTGCCACCGGTCATCTCTGCTCCCACGGTCCTGATGGCATTGCCCTTTACAGCTATAAGGCCGCCGTTCATACGGGTGCCGCAGAAGTTATCGACATTGCCGCCAACGATGATCTCTCCTCCGCTCATGCCGCCGCCTACCTGGTTACCTGCGTTGCCATCAATGACGATGCGCCCGCCGGTCATACCATGCCAGCTTCCGCGGTATGCGGATCCGACATGGTCAAGTGCGTTCCCTGTAATATGTAGGAGGCCGCCTTTCATTTCCATTCCAGGCCAGGAGTCGGTGTTTCCTTCCACAAGGATCTCGCCGCCAATCATAGCGGCTCCTGTGTGCATACCGGTTGAACCCTTTACCTGGATCTTGCCGGCAGTCATACCTTCTCCTATGCGCTTTACTCTGATGACATCTCCGTCGATGACGATGGTAGTGTCCTGTGCGGAGCTTCCTCCATTACCCCTGACCTCAAAAAAGTCTGAGATTGGGAATTGCTTCGGACCCTGCCATACAAGTAACTTTCCTATATCTTGCGCGCTCTTTCCGGCAAAGTTGTCGGGTGTGACCACTTCTGCCTCCACTGTCAGGTCGAAGTTACCTGTCGGTTTAAGAATTACTTCTGCCATTGGATTCACACCTCTGCATCTATCTTGATGGGGGTCGGGTTTGCAAGGTACTTCTCAGGTGTCGGGTAGTTGCTGAAACCTATTGTGTAGTACTTGAACCAGTTCTTCACGTCATCTATCATTTTCTTTTCTTCTTCAGCATTCACTGTTATGTCGGTGTAGTAAGTCTTCTTCTCAGGGATTGCTACTATCTCTCCCTTCTGGCACACTACTTCTCCGCCCTTTACAGTATATGCTGCATTCTCAAAAGCCCTGATAATGCTCTCATAATCGCTGACCTCGAGTTTTGCAGGGTTGATGTCGTAAATGGCCACATCCCCGTCAGCTCCGATGCCGAGGGTGCCCTTGCTGTGTGAAAGGCCTATGGTTCTTGCAGCGTTTGCACGGGTGACGATAGCTATTTCGTTGAGTGTCATTTCCCTGGTCTCGCTGGCCAGGCCTGCCCTGTCACTTGCCCACTTGTGGCACTCGTTCAGGGTATCCTGTCTTGCCTTGTTGGACATAAGCCAGGCGATGACCTGCGGGTACTTTATGAATGGTCCGCCGTTGGGGCTGTCGGTGGTCATGATACTCTTCCATGCATCCTTAACGTAGAGCAGTACCTCAAGTCCCATTGCCCACTGTACGCTGTGTACGGGATTGCTCTTAAGGTAGGTGAACGGCAGTACTCCTGAGCCGCACTCACACTCGACATCAGTGTTGGACCACTTGCTTCCGGTAAGCACGTAAAGGTCGTGGATTGCAGGCCCGTCGCCGGTCATCACTGTGGCGTCACCGAACGGGACACAGCCACTGTCCATTACGACATGTTCATGGCTGTTAACATAGTCAGTGATTCCCTTAACACCGGACTCGAAGTCTCTCCAGGATGTTCCGCCGAAAGCGTTGAACTGGCAGTGTGTAAGGTACACGGATTCGTGCCGTTTGGGATTTACCTTTGTCTCAGCCCATTCAACATTGGGGTCTTTGGGTTTGGCTTTTACACTCTTTGGGATCTTGAGGGAGTCCCTTGTGATCTCCCAGCAGCCAGGGTGCCCGAGATTGTTTGCATGCAGGTGCACGGGCATTGAAAAGCCCAGCATCTCATTCAGTTCTGCAAGACCCTTGATGATATCTTCAGGTGTGACCTCAAAGTGAATGTTCGCCTGGTCAAGGGAATTAACATTCTCTCCCCATCCCCAGTTCTCAACACCGGCAGGATTGACACACTTTATACCATAGGTCTTGTGGGTCCTCATCATCCAGGCAATATAAGCTGCAGCCTTTTCGATGTCTCCTTCCTTCAGGTATCTCATCAGGAACCAGTTGTTGCCCAGTACCAGGTATCCACCCATATCGATCATAGGGGTAGAGCGCATTTCCTCATGGGTGTGACGGGCTTCCATCGGAGGGACAGCTGCCTCAAAGACAGTTGTATATCCCATCTTGGAGTACTCGTATCCCCCAAGATATACAGAAGGAACACTGTACCCGCATCCGGAGTGCGTAAGTGGTGTCTTCTTCTGGTAGAATTTGTAGTGGTCCTCCGGCCTCATCATCCTGCCGACGTTGACCTTGGCACCTGCTACATGTGAGTGGGAATCGACTCCGCCGGGCATTACTGTCTTGCCGGATGCATCGATCTCCTTGGCATCCTTGAGCTCGGCTGCGGAGAGTTCTGTTACGACCTTCCCGTTCCTGATATAAATGTCCATTCTGTCCCCTTTGATCTCATTGAGGGGATCGAAGACATGACCGTTTTTGATTGCTATAGTTCCAGCCATTTTATACCTCCCTTACTACTAATTTAATTGCATCGACCGGGCATATCATGGCGCAGGCACCACAGGAGCCGCAGAGTTCCTGATCGACCACATTGACAACACCGTTTCTTATCTCAAGAAGCTTCTTGCTGTCAACCTCATTAAGGTAGCCGGCACCGACGTCCGCATCAGTTGCGTTTACAGGGCAGACGATGACACAGTTACCGCATCCCAGGCATGCTCCCTCATCCGTAACAAGTTCTGATGTAAGTGTCGGCCTTGGTGCTTCCTTGTTGAGCAGTTTCTTCTCAAGGAGGGCCTTCTTCTCAACTTCAGGAACGATGGCTGTCTTTATCACTGTAATTGCATTGACGGGGCAGGCTACATCACAGGCGCCACAATAGATACATACGTCCGGGCGCTGTGCAACCTTATCAACTCTCTCGCCGGCCTCCCATTCAGGATTGAAGAGTGCATTGCATGGGCAGGTATCCACACAGGTCCTGCATGCAGTACATGTAGCCTCGTCCCTGTGCCAGGTACCCTCGAATGGTTTCTCAACAGTGATGGCATCTACAGGACATACCTCCATGCACCATCCACAGTGGACACAGCATTCATTATCGATTTGTGTCTCTCCCTCAACACGTGCGCTGCCATCATCTGCGAGCCATTGCTTTACCTCAATGCAGGCCTGCGGGCAGATCTGCTCACAGTGACCACAGTGCACACACTTTTCTTCGTCCACAGTTGTCTCTTTGAGTGCCACGCTAATGTAACTCTTGTCATTTACCGCTTTGCCGGCCTGTCTCAGTTCAAGTGCGCCTGTCGGGCAAGTCTTGGCACATATCCCGCACAAAATGCAGAGTTCTGATCTGTTTTCCAGGAAATCCTTGTCTATAAGCCCTCTGGCAACGGCTCCCACTGAGCCTATTACCAATGAACCTTTAGGACATGCCATTACGCACGTTCCACAACCAATACATTTTTCGGGAATGTATACGAGTTGCTTGTCGTCTTTTACTCCAAACACTAATTCGCTCATCTCATTTTCTCCGTAATCCTGCCTTTTGATTCCACATGCTTTGTAAGGTTGTTTCGGTTGGTGGACACAAAGCCTCAAAATTCATGGCAGAGTCTAATATATGCATCCACTGGAAATTCCCATAATCAAGCACAACTTCTTGCGTTTGTGGCATGAATACGCCATTTTCAGGGCAAGCCGGGTTCTTCTCAAACAGTGCTAAAGAAAGATCCTGGCTTACCTGTGTAATATTCATCTTCGATTACCATGTCGATAATTCACAATCCTGGAAGCCTTTGGGCTCCTGGAATTGTAAATATAGTAACACCTATTTGTTATAAAAGTATCGTTTGCATCTGCGACTGATCCGGGGGTGATATGATCAATTGCGCCAGTATTGTTTTATAATTATTTTATACCGGACTTAGACTTCCTTATATAAATTTTAGATGAAAGGTCCACGATGATTATTTATACTACTTCTAACCCCCTTTCTTATGGGGTAGTAACATGGGCTACAAGCAGGATCCAAAAGTGGTGCAGCATAACATATATGATTTTTTATATTCCGGACATGATCCGTTTGCATCTGCACCTTTCTTCAGGAAGAATGCTTGTCCTGATGGCCTCACTTATGAAAATCCAGGAGTAATGATATATGCCATTATTAAGTATAATAGGCTGCGAATTATTCAAAAAAGAGATTGCGCAAGTCCTGCTAAAAGATGGCGCAATAAAAAATCTTGTTATTGTGAACGGGGCGGATGCTGACTTTGAAAAGACGCTTGAGGGTGCAGGAGCCAGCGTTCAGGCAGTATCTGCAGATTCAATCCCGATCCCAATCAAAAAGAGTGAGGGATTCAATGTGATTCTAGCTATACAAAGCGTTTCTCTTAATGAGAAGAGTTGCAAACTTAACCGGGAGATATATGAAAAGATTCGTTTCTATGGTAATATCTCTGATGGTATCCTTCTTCTTTACGGGTACGGTGACGATGAACTAGAGTCTATGCTATCTGGTTTTAACCGCTCCAGGTTCAGTTTCATGTATGCTAAGGATTGCACGGACAAAACAGATAGCAGGGATATTGATCAGGAAGTCATGTCGGTCTATGAAAAACTATATTCGGATATGAGGGCGGAATTGGGTCTGGCCGACCAGTTAGCTTAACTCTGAAAAATAAATAAAGGAGCCTTATCGGGCTATCCTTTATTCTTCAATTACATTCATGTCCTTTCCGCAACAGTTCAATGTTATGCTGCAGCCTTCAGGACATCCTTTGCATTCATCGGCGACCTCTAAAGTGATTCCGCACTCCTCACATTTTACTCTTTGTCCCTTAGTCAGGACATTACAAGACTTGACAGAAGATGCCAATTATCCACTCCTCCTTTACATTACTAGAGCTTTTACATTGCTCTGAGTAAGAGTTTTTGCCCATGATAAATAAAGGTATCCTGTTGTGTCCATCTTTTTCTGCACTCAGTTACTTAAAAGTACAACATCTAAATATAACATTTAAATATGATAGATACTATTAGGGGTGCATGTTAGGAATGAGGAGCGGAACTTTTCCCATGGCAGGTGTGTTCGCCCATGAGCTGTGAAGGAAAAGCATATTCACTTGGTGCAGGAACTGTCATCAATGCAATTGCGACTTGGAAAGGTGCAGCTTTTGGCATTGACCTGAAGACCTTTGCCTACGTGGAGCTCTCTCATAATACCGATCATATAAAAGGAAATATCGACGGGATGCCGGACGGTGATACCACTCTTGTTGAAAAATGTGTCAGTTATGTACTGGATCACTTCGGGCTTGAGATGGGTGGTATTGTCAGGACCAGCAGTGAAGTACCTCTTGCAAGGGGGCTCAAAAGCAGTAGTGCAGCCGCCAATGCAGCAGTGCTGGCAACGCTGGATGCCATCGGGGAGGAAATGGAACCTCTTGAGGCTGTAAGGCTTGGGGTCAGGGCTGCAAAGGATGCAGGCGTTACAATCACAGGAGCTTTTGATGATGCATGTGCCTCTTTTTTTGGAGGTTTCGTTGTTACTGACAACCAGAGAACAGAACTTGTCAAACGGGAAGAAAGAGAGGCTGATGTGCTCATCTTCGCGCCTGACAGGAAAGCTTTCAGCTCCGGTACGAACGTTGCGCGCTCAAAGCTAATAGCTCCATGGGTGGATATCGCTTATGATCTCTCTCTTGATGGGGAGTATGAAAGAGCCATGACGCTCAATGGTTTCCTTTACTGCAGTGCGCTGGGTTTTGATACTGAGCTCCTGATGCGTGCATTGGAGGCAGGTGTTAAGGGTGTAACGCTTTCAGGCACGGGCCCATCTTATGTCGCTCTTGTTGATGAGGCATCATCACATGTCCTGAGGGATGCCTGGGCAGAATGCGGGGTAAGCGGCAACGTGATAAGTACCAGGATCAATAATAGTGGTGCAAGTAAACTTTAGATGGTGAGGTAAATGACTACGATTACAGAAGTACGTGAGGAAATAGCCGGTATTGACCGCGAGATAGTTGAGCTTATCCATCGACGGGTCTCTCTTGCCGAGAAAGTCCTGAGGGCTAAACAGAAGGAATGTATCCAGATCAATGACGGCACCCAGAACCAGGTAGTACTGGAAAGAGCTACCGATGCTGCCACTGAACGCAATCTCGATACGTCCTCCATAAAAGAGATATTCCAAATTCTTATACGTATGAATATAGAACGCCAGCATGAACTAAGTGGTGAAGGAAATCTTCCTTAGGAGTTATTCATGGTAGACATAGCAGTACTAATGGGATCTGAATCAGACAGAGCCATCGCCCACAGGGTAAGCAATGTGCTTGACAATAGCAAATATAACTATGATGTGCAGGTCATATCCGCTCATCGTAATCCTGTCGAGCTTGAAGAATATATTGCTCAAAGCGATGCAAAGGTCTTCATCGCTATAGCAGGACTCTCTGCAGCTTTGCCGGGTGTCATTGCTTCCAAGACCAAGAAACCGGTAATAGGGGTTCCGGTTAGCGCAAAGATGATGGGCCTTGATGCATTGCTCTCAATAGCCCAGATGCCTCCGGGAGTTCCTGTGGCCAGCGTGGGTGTTGACAACGGTGCCAACGCAGCTCATCTTGCTATAAGGATACTGGACCTTATTCCTTAGTCCAGCCTGTTTATTTCAAAAAGGCAACACTCATCGCCGTTTCCCATCGTCTCAACGACATCAACTTCCAGGTCATCTCCCCTCATGTTTGCGACCCTTGAGAATATCCCTCTTGAGATCGTGCACAGGATGGGGTTTGATCTGGCTTCCTCTCTGCCCCATGGGCAAAGATTGCCTTTTATTGTGCAGTTCTTGCTGTCCTCGCAAGTATCGACCTCAAAGTTAGCTCCGAGCTGATTTATTATCTGGCAGCAGAGGTCTCCTACCGTTTCATAGCCTGCCAGATTATTCTCGGGAGCAGTGTTCTCCATAATGGCATCTACTACCATATCGATCATCTGGTGAATGACAATGCCCTTTTGCTCAGGTGGCAGTGTTCTCAGAAGAGTCGGAATGATCTGTGTAAGTACTGAACGGATACGGTTCTGCAGGTCAAGCTTGTTCTTTTCAGCCATCAGGTCTGCATGAAGGTTCTTTATCCTTAACAGGGAATGTATCCTCGTCTGGAGTTCGAGCTTGTTGACGGGCTTTGTCAGGAACTCATCGGCTCCCGCTTCGATACCGTTGATCCAGTCATTCCTTCCTGAAAGTGCTGTGACCATTATAACAGGTATGAATTGTGTTGCAGGGTCAAGTTTCAGCTTTTCACATACCTGATACCCGTTTATATCGGGCATCATAACATCAAGCAGGATAATATCAGGTCGCTGGCTTTTAACCATTTCCAGCGCTACATGTCCGTTGTCTGCGGAAATAACTTCGTATGTGTCTTCTAAATAAGCACGTAGTAATTCTATATTCATTATTTCGTCATCAACAATGAGTATTTTTGCATTCTGCCCGCCGGATATGTCAACAACTCCTTAACAATGTGGTGATCGAATAAACCGTAAGATACCTATACTACATATTTTGGTTTTTCTATATATATTATATATTTAATTATTTATTATGAGGCAAACCGCCTAAAGTTCCACAAGTTTGCTTTTAGATCCTTTCAGCTTAATTCCTGCGGGAGTTATATCAAAAATGCTTACATCAAGAGTGATCTTAGTACTGCGCATTTTGGGTATGCTGAGGAAACGTTCGTTGTTGCCCGTGTATGGGTTCTCTTTGACGAACAATTTGATCGCTCCGTAGGTGGAATAGTCTGCAATCCTGTGTGTCATCTCATAGGCAGCTTCATCCATGATGTAGAGCGTACTGGTTTTTTGTTTTGCCAGCAGGCGGTTAAGGGTATCGAACTTGTCCCTGAACTCCTTGGCACTTAGTCCAAATGTCAGAACTCCTAGATTATCAATGACAGCAACATCTGTACCCTCAGGAATAAGCCTTACAAGGTCGATAATATCTATTTCTTCAATATTGAAATCAGCCCTGTCAAGTTTGAAATGCCTGTCAAGGCCGGTTTCTTCAATGATGTCTATTTCCTCATCGCTGTAATCTTCCAACAGTTGTGCATCACGTGCAATTCCTCTTGTCCTCAGTTCAACGACGGGTTTTATCTGAAGAAGTCCCTTCTCTATAAATGACTCAAGACCAAGTCCTAACATTGCGGCTTGCCTAAGCAGGTCCTCCGATGTTTCTTCAGTCGCAACCATGATACATTTATTTCCGTCCATGCAGGATTTATTCAGAAAATGAAGTCCAAAGATGGTTTTACCTGCTCCCGGAGCACCTGTAACAAGTATCCCTTTGCCTTTGGGGTATCCACCCCCTATCTTTTTATCCAGGTTCTCTATCCCAGTTGGCATTCTATCCATTTGTACCACTTTATTATATGTTATTTTTATTTATAATTATTTTGTAATAATAAGTAGGTATCTTATAAATAAGTAGTGCTGGCACTTCTCTTTGGCCTATTTGCAAACAAAAGAGTGATATTATTATGTTACTTGTTTATTTGCACTCTTTTTCCGAAGACCATTTGCCTTGTAAAGGTGTTGACCGGGATTTATTTCGTACACGATGAATAAATAGGGTAGGGCGGTGGCTATTCGGGAATCAAGAATATCTTTTGATTCTATGCAATGTATAAAAACCTACAGCAGACAGTTACAGATATAAAGCCAGAGACTAATATTTCATTTGTATACTATACAGTAGTAAAGCCTTTTATGAAGTAGGAGGCTTTTATGGATTTTTCTGACCTTCAAGATGGTCTGGAAGTTAATTAAAAATGGCAGGGGGATTTAAATGAACTTAGACCTTACGATAAAGATAGGTGGAGCTGCAGGCCAAGGATTGGACACTATGGGCAGTGTGCTTTCCAAGAGCCTCCTCAATAGCGGATTCTATGTTTTCAGTACACAGTATTATCTTTCAAGGATAAGAGGTGGTCACAACACATTCCAGATACGGATCAGTGACTCCGAACTTGCAGCAATGGGTGAGGATGTCGACATACTTATCGCTCTTGACAGGGCTTCCATCGACAGGCATCTTGGTGAAATGTCAGACGGGGTCGTGATAGTCGACAGGGATGTGGTTGAACTGGATAAAGAGCATGATTCCATCTTTCATGTTCCCCTGTTGAAAATAGCAAAGGATGTAGGTGGCAACAAGATATATACTAATACCGTTGCTGCTGGCGCAGCCATTGGTCTGCTATGCCTGAGCCTTGATTCTCTTAATGGGGTACTTACATCGATCTTTAAGAAAAAAGGCCAGGAGATAATTGATAACAATCTTAAGGTAGCTAAGGCCGGTTATGATTATGTGAGGGAGAACTATCCGCATGGGTGCAAATTCAATGTATCCCTGCCGGAGGCACAGGAGAAAAGGATGCTTATTGCAGGCAATGAAGCCGCAGGTCTCGGGGCACTTGCTGCCGGCGTGCAGTTCCTGTCAGCATACCCGATGACACCTTCCACAGGCGTGCTCAATTATGTTGCAAGTCATGCCGGCGAGTTCGGTGTGGTAGTTGAACAGGCCGAGGATGAGATAGCAGCGCTCAATATGGCGCTTGGTGCTTCCTTTACCGGTGCGCGTTCCATGGTCACTACGGCCGGGGGCGGGTTCTGCCTGATGGTCGAGGCCCTTGGCCTTGCCGGGATAACCGAGACCCCGGTGGTCATCTTCCTGGCACAGCGCCCCGGACCTGCAACCGGTCTTCCCACAATGACAGAACAGGGCGACCTGCTGTTTGCATTGCATGCCGCACAGGGAGAGTTCCCAAGATGCATCCTTGCACCGGGTACTCCTGATGAGTGTTTTTACATGATGGCAGAAGCATTCAATATTGCAGAAAAGTATCAGATCCCTGTTTTTGTCATGAGCGACCAGTACCTTGCTGATTCTTTGTTCACATGCAAGCGATTCGATGCTTCAAAGATCACTGTTGAGAGGCACCTGCTGTCTGATCAGGAACTGCGGACCAAACACGGAGATTACAGGCGCTATAAGTTCACTCCAGGGGGCATCTCTCCAAGGGCACTTCCCGGCCAGGAAGGGATACTTGTGTGTGCTGACAGTGATGAACATGATGAGTTCGGGCACATAGACGAGAGCCAGGAGAACCGGATAAGGATGATGGATAAGAGAATGAAGAAACTTGAGTTGCTGGCTACCGAAATGAAGCCTCCTAAGATATATGGCTCGCATGATGCGAAACTTACTCTGATTGGCTGGGGTTCCACTTACGGACCGCTGGCAGAGACGGTTGACATTCTTACTAAGGAGGGACATTCTGCTAATCTGGTTCATTTCAACTATATTTATCCAATGCCTGCAGAGAGTATACATAAGGCGCTGGCAAAGTCAAAGAAAAAGATATGTGTAGAGAATAATTATACCGGCCAGCTTGCCAGGCTGCTCCGGACAGAGGCAGGTATCGAAATGTCTGATAAGATACTGAGGTATGACGGTCTCCCTTTCACTCCTGCATCCATAGTCGAAGCTCTTCGTGAAAAGGGGGTGATCTGAATGGCGAGCGTAGAGGACTACGGGGATTATGAAACCGCATGGTGCCCTGGCTGTGGTGATTTCAATATACTGAAGGCTCTTAAGGCTGCTCTTGCAAACCTTGGGAAATCTCCTTCCGAGGTGTTGATGGTTTCAGGTATCGGTCAGGCAGGCAAGCTTCCCCAGTACCTGAACTGCAACTTCTTCAATGGGCTTCACGGTCGCACCCTTCCGCCAGCTACTGCGGCAAAGCTTTCAAACCATGAGCTGACCGTGCTTGCTGTGGCAGGGGACGGGGATTGCTACGGGGAAGGAGGCAACCATCTGATCCATGCGATCAGGAGAAACCCTGACATCACTATACTTGTGCATGATAACCAGATATACGGCCTCACCAAAGGGCAGGCCTCTCCGACCAGTGAGCGTGGCATGGTTTCCAAGATCCAAAGGGAAGGCGTTTTCAATAACCCCTTAAACCCGATAGCACTTGCTATCTCCCAGGAATGCTCTTTTGTGAGCAGGGGCTATGCAGGAGATGTGCAGCACCTCACAGAACTGCTCATCAAGGCCATCCGGCACAGGGGACTTTCGCTGGTGGAAGTGCTGCAGCCCTGTGTCACTTTCAACAAGCTGAACACTTTTAAATGGTACTCGAACAGGGTTTACAAGATGGAAGATGGCGAGTATCCTCTTGACGACCGGGTAAAAGCCTTTGAAAGATCCCTTGAATGGGGTGACCGGATACCCCTTGGAATATTCTATGTGAACGAAAGACCCGTTCTGGAGGACAATCACGAGGTGCTCAAGGAGGCTCCTCTTATCAGGCATAAGCCACAGACAGAAAAAGTGAACGGACTGATTGACGGCTTTATGTGACCGTCAATTTTTATATTTTTCATGTAAGTTGTGCATACTTGCTTTGACAACGACAAGCTCTTCAAAGGAACATCTCGCACTGGCCACTATCTCGGTCTGGAAACCCTGCCCTTCCATTTTTTTCCTTACCTCGTCTATGCCTGTCAGGGACGAAATAAGCAACATGACTGTCCCTCCGGGTGCAAGGTAACTAAAGGCTTCGTTTAAGAACGACCCAATTGCGTCACGGCCATCAATGCCGCCATCAAAAGCATAGTTCAGCCACCCTGGCACTTTCTCATTCTCGGATGTCGGCAGGTAGGGGGGGTTGAAGATAATAATATCAAAGGTATTTCCTTTGCGTAGTCCTGCAAACATGTCTGTCCTGATGACCTCTATGCCATTGGAACGTGCACATGAGGCTGCATGAGGGTTGATCTCGGTTGCAACGAGGTTGACATCCCTGTTAGCCCTGAGGACAGCGGATACAAAGCCTGTGCCTGTACCTATCTCAAGGACTCTGGAGTCATCCTTTGTGTGCTCGACTGCTGCATCGGCAAGCAAAAAAGAATCTTCTGCCGGATCATATGAATTCTCATCCAGCTTTATCGTTGCGTTCCTGTAGCTGATACTGGCCATGCTATCCCTGTTGCCTGCGTCTGTAAAGCAGGTTTGCAAGATGTGCAAGCTCTTCAGGTTCCAGGTTCTCCGGCCTTTTGTCAAGCATTTCTGTTGGAAGCTTGCCGATGAACTCTTTTATGTCATCGATTCCAAGAAGCTGTTTGTTCCTTATTATTGAGTTGCGGATCTTCTTGCGTCTCTGGCCGAAGACAGCTGTAACGAAGTCAAGGTAATATTTCCTGTCATCAACTTTAAAGGGTGATGGTCTGGGCTTAACTCTTACGACTGCAGAGAGCACTTCCGGAGGCGGTGAAAAAGCTCTGCGCGGAATCTCCATGATAATGGATGTATCTGCAAAATAATATGTGTTGACCGATAGCCTGCTATAATCCCCTGAGTTTGCATGGGCTACCATCCTTTGTGCGAATTCGTACTGGTACATAAGGATCCCCAGTTCGAACTCATGTCTGAAGAGCTTGAAGGTTATCTCCGATGAGATAGAATAGGGAAGGTTAGAAACTACTTTATCAAAAGGCGGGAATTCAACTTCAAGAACATCTCCTGCAATGATCTCAAGTTTGTCGTTCTCTCCGAAGCGGTCCAGAAGCACATCCACAAGAACCGGATCTCGCTCGATTGCAATAACTTTCCCGGCGCGCTTCATCAGACGTTCGGTAAGGTTGCCTATCCCGGCCCCTATCTCCAGTATGGTTTCATGGGGCCGGATATCTGCAGCATCGACGATCCTGTCGAGTATACGCTCATCCACAAGGAAATGCTGGTCGTGGTCACCGCCACGTATGCCATATTTCCTGAGAATATTGTGGACCAAGAAAAGAACACCTTGCTTATTCTTTTGGACGTTTGGGAGGTATGGTGAACAGCCTGTACTTAATGTTCTCATCCCTGAGTTCTTCAATTATCCTGTTGGATATGACTTTCTGGGGTGAGTGCACTCCCCCTACCCTGGTATGGAGATCCTCAAGGCTCTTGAATACGCCTTTTTTCCTTTCGTCTATGATAGCCCACATAAGCTTCTTCCCTATACCTGGCAGAAGTTCGAGCATATGCAGTCTGTTGGTGATCGGATGAGCATCGTTGAAGAACTTAACGAACCGTTCTTCATCGCTCTTCACGTTCGCTTCCAGAATGAATGGTAGTTCTAACTGGGCGCCGTGGCTGAGGTTAGTGTAGCCTATCCTGTGCTTCACATGGTCAATATCTTCCCTGTCACCCTCTCCTATATATACACGGGACTGTATAGTCGGGTTTTTACCTTCCTTTGGTACCAGTTCCATCAATACGAAGTTTTTTTCACCGATGGCCTGAACCACTGGTTTCTTCTGGTAGGATGGTCTTTTGTCCTCATTGCTTCCATAGGGCAGGTAATCAAGGACCCACGCATACTCTTCTTTTTCAGGTGGCTTTCCCTTAACTTGCATCATATTCCCTCCGGCATACCCACTGCTGATGTTAAACTTTCTCTCTTGAAAAAAAGGATGTATCGGATATAAATTTAATCCATTGCCCCTTCAACCATTTCCAGCATCTTGTCCAGTTCCGTATCACTTAAGGTGAACCTTTCTTTTGCATAGAGGGACCTGAGCTCATCCCTGGTCATTGGCATTATATCTGCTATCCTTATGGCAATATCGGGCTTCATCTTTTCCAGTGCTGTGAGCTTGTTTACAAGATCTCTTGCCTTTTCCGGAGATGTCTTTGCGAACGTATCTGCATGATTGATAGCCTTACGTAACTCGTACCCCAGCTCTTCTTCATTTTGCAGGCGCTCTTCCATTATCTGGTGCAAAATACCCTTCACTTCGGAAAGGGTCAGCAACTCTTCGCTCAGAATTTCCTTAACAATCATTGATATACACTCTTTACTATTCTATCCTGTTCTCGTTGTGACATCAACTAAAATAATCCGATACATCTTCATTGTTGCCAACAAAGATATATCTGGCGTTGTGTGCAAAGATCCAGTACAATACAGTATGTATCTTAGTACTTCTGTGGCTTAAGGTGCTGGGGAAGGGCTATGAGTTCCTTTGTAGCATTGCCATCCCTTATCTGGAGCCGGTATGCGCGGCCGCGCTGACCCAAAACCTTGCCGGTCCTTCCCTGGAATCTTGGGTTTGGCATTCCCTTCTGTACGCTGGGGTCGATGTCGATGTGGACCATCTGTCCCTCTGCGAACTCCTGGATAGCCTTGCTAACAGGGGAAATTCCTCTTTCTCTTACACTCTTTTTGAGTTTGTAACGTGTACAGCATTTTTCACCGTGTGATGTTGGCATGATATTCCTCCATTGATTAACTTGATACGATCAGTTCTATTCTAGTGATAAACTTTAACCCGGAAAACGCATTTATATATCCACTTTGATTACATCGAGCTCAGTGACCCTGGCCTGTATTCCCAGCAGCCCTGTGAGGCTTGGCTGTGTCCTGCCTTCGTCACCGGATACCAGTTCTTTGACATATAGTCCGCCGCCACAATGCACCTGCATGATAGCGTACTCATCCGTCAATTCTGTAAGCTGCATATCGTGCACGTTTCTCTTGCGCACCAGGTCCGCTCTTCTGTGGGACACGCGCTGTGGTGTCCTCTGTGATATCTCAGCTCCGACTAGACTGTCAATGGCAGATATAAGCATTTCCTTGGAAACTGGCTCTTTGAATGTAACTTTAAGGTTATAAACCTTATCCGCCTTTGATGCTTTAAGAGCCTCTATGACTTCCTTCTGCACCATCTGCAACCCCTGAACCTCTACCTTGCCCTGCGCAAAGGCATTGATCCTATTTTCAAGCTTAGCCACATCAAAGGAGCGTATTGGAGAGTTAAGCACTTCAACCACAAAGGGTCGTCCGGTGCCGCCCATAAGCGCATCTATGTCTTCCCTTCCGGCGCCATGGAACGTCGTGTCACTGGCGCCTGTGACCTTTAGGATTTCCTCCCGAATAAGCTCATCCACCGATTCCGGGTACTGCTTGCCTGTAAAAGAGCACTTCTCGCATCCTCTGCCTCCGCAGTTCCTGCAGGGCCACCGAGTCTGTGGAATGCCTCTTACAAGTTTCCGGTATCTCCCCTGTATGTATATAGAACGCACCTGCAATCTGACCGTGTCTTCCGCAAGGTCAAGGGTCACAAGCACATCCGGCCTGTTGAACTCAACCTCTTTGCCGGTGCGTGCTGCTATGAGCTTCCCTACTTCCCGGTTAAGCTCGGTCTTGAGCTGCTCTGCATAGGATATCCCACACTCGCTCCAGAGTATCTCTTCGTTCTCACCCAGCAGCCCGCTGACCTTTGTCCCGACAAGGAATGTAGAATACTCGATCGTTCCTATAGCTTCTACGGCCCTGTCAGCCCAGGTGTCGAGATTACCATACAGTCCCAGACACACCCAGCATTTACTGTCATCCTCCTTGATTCCCAGTGTCTTCCTTGCGAAAGCGCTGCTTGGGGCAAGCTGCTTGAGGAGGGTCTCATCACCCGAAGCTTTATGCAGCAGGTCCCCTTCCATGGCAAGGGCAAGCTTTACAGCCTTCCCTCTCTCTATGTTGGTAAGTCCTGTGGATAGTTTTGCGAATTGCCTGCCCATGCAGTTATCACAAATAGGTCCTTCATTGACAATTCGTTTAGCAGTTTCAAGTATGCTCATCCGATCACTCTCATTTTTTGTAAGTTATGCTTCCGTCTGGCTTTGTCCGATCCTATCCAGCTCATTGAGGATAATGATTATGCAATGATCTGAATGCAGTGACAGGGGTCCGATGGACAAAGTCCCGGAAGATATCGTTTTGATCGCTATTTCTTCCTCTTCTGTGACTCCCATATGGTCGCCCAGTATAAATACAGCATCATCAGGAAAACTGCTGACACTTCTCATGTCGTCTCCGGTCTCATGCAGGTAATATATGCGCCTGTCATTCTCTGCAAACTCAGCCAGCAGTTTCTCAAGCCCTCCGCGGCGTATCCATACTCCTGGCGTGGATTGTGACTCGAATTCTGTGGCATCCTTCTCAAGTGCTTTTTTGATAAGGGAGCCGCTGCTCCTCTCATCAGGGCTGAGATACCTGAGCTGCTCACCATTGAAGCGTACGATCTTACCGGGGTCGGGATCGCCAAGCAGCACCAGATGTATGTTGACATCCCTTCTCATTCCGTGGGACAGGAAAAGTGCTGAGTTGATACATCTGCAGAGTATGTCCATGCGTCCTGCCGCACCAGGCAGGTCGTTCAATGAGAAATCACCTGTAGTGAGCGCCTTGTGCCCTATTATCACAAAATCCTTCATGTTTGTACCTCTTTAGCCAGCTTTTCATGTCCATGATCAGTTCTTTCCTTCCTTCAGCACGATCTTTGCAAGGGCGGCAGCTATCTTCCTGTAATCGGCACCCTCTCCGGCCAGTTTCCCGACCCACTCGTCATATCTTTCCAGATTTCCTGTGCGGATGCTCGTTCTTACTTTTTCAGCGACCTGTGCTTCCCTTGCCTTTTCAGCATCCTTTATTGTGGGAAGTTCCTTCCTTATAATTTCAGTCTTCGTGTATCTCTGAATTGCTGTGATCTTACCAATCTCGTTCTTTGTGACAAAAGAGTATGCCAGCCCGGGTCTTCCGGCCCTTGCTGTCCTGCCTATCCTGTGAACATAGGTCTCTATCTCCAGGGGCAGGTCATAATTGAAGACCACTTCGATGTTCTCAATATCGAGTCCTCTTGCAGCCACATCCGTGGCGACGAGTATACTGATGTCTTCGTCCCGCAGTTTATCGACAGTACGTTCCCTGAGGTTCTGCCTGATGTCTCCATGCAGGGCTTCCACCGAATGGCCATGTGACCTAAGCTTCACGAGTACTTTGTCGACATCCTTCTTGGTATTACAGAACACAAGAGCTGACTGGATATTCTCCACATCTATCATGCGGTGAAGCACTTCTATTTTTGAACTTTCCTTGATCTCAAAGTAGAACTGTTCCACGCCGGGCACGGTCATCTCTTTTTTGGCCACTTTTATGTGTTCGGGTTCGCGCATGTACTCGTCGGTCAGTTTCAGTATGGTCTTTGGCATGGTTGCTGAAAAGAGCAGTGTCTGCCTTTCCCCAGGGGTGAGTTCAAGCACCTTCTCGATATCTTCCCTGAATCCCATATTAAGCATCTCGTCTGCCTCGTCAAGGACCATGATCCTGATACTATCCATATTGATGGCTCCACGCTGGATGTGGTCTATTACTCTTCCAGGTGTCCCGACAACTATCTGTGTGCCGCTTTCAAGTTCCTGCGTCTGCTGGCCCATGGCCCGCCCGCCGTAAATCGCTGTTATGCTCAGTCCCTCTGTCAGCAGGGCTATCTTCTTAAGTTCGTCAGCTATCTGGACGGCCAGTTCCCTGGTAGGGCAGAGGACCATAGCTTGCAGGGCCCTCTTTTTTTGATCTACCATCTCCACAAGAGGTATTCCAAATGCTGCAGTCTTCCCTGTACCGGTCCGTGCCTGCCCGATGATGTCCTTTCCCTGCATTATCAGGGGGATGGCCTGTACCTGTATCTCTGTAGGCTCAATATAGCCCATCACTTTGATGCTTTTTAGCACCCCTTTGGTAAGGTTAAGGTCTTTGAATGTTGTTGGTTCTGAATCCATGATTGTCACTCTTGATTACAATATTATTACAATGATATTACAATTATCGATTATGTATTGATGCTGCTCTTGTAAGCAGTCTGATGTTAATTTTTGGACCTGGCCGCATAATTTGCGGCTATGCTGTCTGCAGTCCTGGCAACTTCTGTCGCGCTCCTGCCCAGTATCCTGATCATGGGCTCCTTTCCCACGGCGCCTCTGTCAAAGATGATATCTGGCACGCATCCATACTTCTTTATCGCATCTGAAGTGCCCCATTCGCCAGTATGTGTGATAATGGCATTCTCAGGCTCTTGCGCACGCTCAAAGGATGCAACCTTCAGTCCCATTCCTTTGCAGATGCTGATGATTTTGTCAGAGTACTTCATGTTCATGGCGGCTCTGAGATTTCCGTCATGTTCCATTGCTGCAAGGACTATGCGGGCAACGTGGCCACTTACACCAAAACCGATGTCTCCGACGGCTCTGGGCGAATCTTTGAGCTTTACTATCCTTCCGGCAACTGCTGCAACATCCTCTGTTCCCTTTGCATCGGGCAGGGCCATGGCTATGTTACATCCCACCTGCGGGATCATTCTTGCAAAATACCCGGAGCGGGAGATGATATTGACTGCTTCCTTCAAGTCTCCCATAACTTCGTATGCTGTTGCATCTCTGCGGATCCCTGCAAGAGGATCTACCGGCCCGGTACCTTTGCCGACCGTCCGGCTGGCTATGATGGCCCTCACCACAAAATCCTTAGCTTTGCTGGCTGCTTCCACTATTGTCATTCCCTGTGCAAGGCCGCAGGTAAGAGCAGCGGCATAGGTGCATCCTGAACCATGAGTGCCACCCTTTACAAATTTTCCGGGGATGACTGTGAACCTGTCCTCTTTATCCTCATAGATTACATCGGATGCGTCCAGGTGTCCACCAGTGATTATCACTACTTTGACCCCTGTCCCGGCAATGATCCTGGCTGCCTGCTTTGCTTCCTCCACTGTCGTTATGGTCGTGCCTGAAAGGGCCACTGCCTCATTGATGTTTGGAGTAACGACCTGGCTTATGGGCAGGAGTTCTTCTTTCAGTGTCCTGATAGCATCTTTCCTTAGAAGATCACCTCCGGCTTCGGCCGCCATTACGGGATCCACCACCAGCTTAAGCCCATACTTGAGGACCCTGTCAGAAACAGTGGAAATAATGCCTGATGAGGACAACATGCCGGACTTGGCCCATTCTACATGCATATCGGTGCATACTGCATCCACCTGGCTGGCAACCACTTCTGCGGGCAGGTCAAAGGCACTCAGTACGCCGGTAGTGTTCTGTGAGGTCACTGATGTAATGGCGCATGTTCCGTGCAGCCCCAAGGCTGCGATGGTCTTTATGTCCGCTTCTATCCCTGCCCCTCCTCCGGAATCCGATCCTGCAATGGTCATTACAACAGTTGCCCTTCTCATTGGTATGTTCTCCTTATATATGTTGTATTACATTTACTTGTGTGCGGAGGTCATAAAGTCTTGTAAGTTAAATAGTAGTTGGTCATCTGGAATGGGCTGATGTTGCTATTTAATTGCTGACACGATCTCCTTACGATACATTTATATATTCCACTTGCAACAATGGGTCATCACAAGACCTATATATGTACGTAAACGAATTTAGATATCTGGTGTATTACCAATTATCCGTACTTATTAAATGAGGCAACTAATATGGGAAACAGACCTCTTGACATATTGAACAATGCATTGAACACACCTGTGATCGTGAGATTGAAAGGTGCTAGGGAATTCAGAGGAAAACTTCAGGGTTACGATGTTCACATGAACCTTGTACTTGATGAAGCTGAAGAGCTGAAAGAAGGAGATATTGTAAGAAAGCTGGGCAGTGTTGTTATCAGAGGCGATAACATCGTGTATGTGTCCCCCTGAAACGAACGTAAGATATAAGAACTAATAACCGTATCAGGGTAATCCACACGATTTGCGATTATTTCCAACTTCAATTAAAAGGTGATTATAAATGTCAAAAGGTACGCCCTCAATGGGTAAAAGGCAAAAGCGCACACATGCAAAGTGCAGACGCTGCGGTAGTGTTTCACTCAACATCCATACAAAACAATGTACTTGCTGTGGTTTCGGCAAGACCTCTCGCATGAGAAGTTATCAGTGGCAGGCAAAGTGCAAATACTAAGCCTGACTTTTTTCTCTACCCGCCGGGGATAAAATGCGTGAGGAATGCGGTGTTGTGGGTGTGGTCAAACACATGGTGGAATCACACCCGGTACCTGCTTCGCTTCAGATCTACTATGGTTTGTATGCATTGCAACATCGCGGACAGGAATCCTCGGGCATAACCGTTCATAACGGCAAGGACCCCATGACCATCAAGGGCATGGGGCTTGTTCCGGAAGTTTTTGATAAGAATGCCCTTCTTGAGCTTAAAGGCAGGGTAGGCATAGGCCATGTGCGCTATTCTACTTGTGGCGATTCTATGTTAGAGAACTGCCAGCCATTCATTGTGAAATACAAAAGCGGTACTGTTGCTATAGCTCATAATGGCAATCTTGTCAATAGTAATGAACTGCGCAGGAAGCTTGAGTCTGAAGGGCATCTCTTCGTAGCAAGTTCGGATACCGAGGTCATAGCACATCTTCTCGTTAAAGAGCTTTTGAAATATGGCATTACTGAAGCTATTGGCAACGTAATGAAACAACTTAACGGCTCTTATTCTCTGGCTATTATGATCGACGACCTGCTGATGGCTGTGAGGGATCCCTATGGTTTCAAGCCATTATGCATTGGATCGATCGATTCCGGGTACGCCGTTGCATCGGAAAGTGTGGCTATTGATACGCTTAACGGCAAGCTCATCAGGGATGTTAATCCGGGCGAGCTGGTCATTTTCCGGGACGGTGAAATCGAATCCCATCAGCTTTTCCGTGAAACAACTTCTGCTCATTGTGTTTTCGAATACGTTTATTTTGCGCGCCCTGATTCTATTATCGACGGGAAACTCGTTTACAAGGTAAGGGAGCGCATCGGCGAGAGGCTGGCAAAAGAGCATCCTGTGGATGCTGATATGGTATCTCCTGTGCCTGACTCCGGTATCACTTCAGCTATAGGTTATTCCCGTCATTCCAATATCATCTATGAAGAGAGTCTGATGAAGAACCGTTATATCGGAAGGACTTTCATCCTGCCTGGCCAGGCAATGCGCGAAACTGCCGTGAGGCTCAAGATGAACACCATTGCAGAGAACATACGGGGCAGAAAGATAATCCTTGTAGATGACAGTATTGTCAGGGGCACTACCTCACGTCGTATCATCGATATGATAAAGAATGCAGGTGCTGCGGAAGTTCATGCACGCATAGGGAGCCCTCCGATAGTTGCGCCCTGTTATCTTGGCATAGACATGGCTTCAAGAGATGAGCTTATAGCTGCCCATAAAACAATAAAAGGCGTGGAAGCTGTCATTAATGCAGATTCTCTGGGCTACCTGAGCATTGAGGGTCTTGTGGAGTCTATAGGGATAGATCGGGATGACCTCTGTCTGGGTTGTCTTACAGGTGCCTATCCGGTTGATATTCCTGGAGAGAGGACCTGCCAACGCAGGCAGCTAAAGCTGCATGAGTTCTCTTGAAAGGGTTGACAGAGCGTACTTCTTCAGCACTTTTTCATGTCTGGTTTTGTAGGCAGTAACACTCTTTTATTTTAATGAGCCAGAGGGCAAATAGTGCTGCCTTCCTTTTTTTGCAAACTGGTAGTTCAGAAACCAATTTGGGTTTGCATCATAATGAATGTAAAACATGTACGTTCAGGCCCAAAGAGTGCTATAAGTATTCTGATAACTATAAAATTTATATGGAAAAGTAATATGGGGCCGGGATCGAGAATCGAACTCGAATCGTAGCCTCCACAGGGCCACAGGATAACCGCTACCCTACCCCGGCACAAGTAAGGTCTTTTGATTGAAAGCACCCCTTAGACGTCCTTTTCTTAGATAAAGGTTTCCTTTGTAAGGGCCTTTCTTGCAGCAAAAAAAGGAATAGTTAGTGAACTAAGAGTTTCCTTTTTGCAGGCAGGTCTGAAACACACTCCCCCTCGTCGTCACTGATGGATAATGATGTCTCCATATAATGGTCACATTTCCTGAACTTTGCCCAGAATACACTGCCGTTACCTGCAGGATTATCTTCCACGCCGACCTCTCCTTCCATGATCTCCGCTATCCTTTTAACTATTGCAAGTCCAAGGCCGGTCCCTTTAACACCTTTCTTATGCACCCGCTTGAAGCGTTCGAACACCTGCGCCTTGAGTTCATCAGGTATGCCTTCTCCCTGATCAGTGACCTCTACTTTCCACTGGTAATTAGAATCAATTACATCTATAATGATACCTGTGTTTTCAGGGCTATACTTTATAGCATTTGAGATGAAATTGGCAAATATTTCCTCAACTATCGGATTAACGAGCGAATGATAAGTCCCTGAAGCTCTCATCTCCACGTTCATCTGTTTATCAACGAGTTTTTGGTCGAACTGCTCAACAACATTCCTCAAAATAGTTCCTATGTCCATAATTTCAAGCTGTATGTTCTCTACGGATTCCAGTTTTGCGAATTTGGCTGCTGTCTCTATCATTTCTATGAGCTTATCGTTGTTGCGTTTTATCCCGTCCACGAGTACTTTCTGCTTGTCGCTGGCCTCTGTCTCAAATAACAGGTCGGAATATCCTTTGATGTTGCCTGCCGGATTCAGCAGGTCATGTCTCATGATATCCGTAAACAGGTCCTTGAGTTCGTTGGATTTGCGAAGTTCCTCCTCGAACTGCTTCCTCTCGCTGATATCCATGGTTGTGCCTGCAAGTCTTAACGGCTCACCGGAACCATTACGTTCGACCAGTTTTCCACGGGCGAGTATCCACCTCCATGAAGCGTTCCTCTTGTCATGCATCCTGAATTCAGATTCAAAGAAAAAGATCTCGTTCCTGAGGTGGAGCCCGATGTTCTCCATAAAAGAGGGCAGGTCGTCAGGATGCATTAGTTTTTTCCAAGAATCAAAGCTTGGCTTTATATCCCTGGGCTCATAGCCCAGCATCTCAGCCCACCTGTCATTATAGATTAGCTCGTTGTTTTTGATGTTCCAGTCCCACATGCCAAGGTCTGCACCCTTAAGGGCAAGTTCTACCCTCTCCTGGGTTCTGCGGAGTATTTCCTCAACTTCTTTGCGCTTTGTGATATCGCGTACTATTGCCAGTGCGTAGTTGTTACTTTCGTGGGTCGTGAATGTGACATTCATTTCCACAGGGGCAACTGTGTTGTTCTTTCTGATTATGGTCCTGTCAATATCGAGGAAGCGGTTCCCGCATATGTCTCGTATGTCCTGTTCCCAGAAGCGGCCGCAGAATATGCGTTCAAGTTTTTCTTTCTCCATACCAAGGAACTCATCTCTTGAATATCCTAATTGGCTGCAGGCTGTTTCATTGACGTCGATGATAACTTCCAGGCAGGGATCTATCACAAATATAAAGTCGTTAGATTCATTGATAAGATTCTTAAAAAGGCTGAGATTCTCAAGGAATAACTTGTGTTGCAGGACCATTCCCGTGAGCTCTGAGAGAATCTTCAGAGCCGGTAGCTGTTTCTTGTAGCCCGTACCATCGAATGCCGGATTCTCGATAGCTATAAACCCGACAACATTCCTGTCTATTTCAGTCGGGACTATTATCAGGGAACTCACGCCTCTTGAATGCATTATTTCCATTTCCCTTGATGCGTCCTTAGGCAATGATGTGCTCTCCAGTAGCAGCGGGTATACGTTGTTCCTTATCTGCTCCATAAGCCATGGAAAATTTGACTCGCTGAGATTCTCGAACACAGCTTTTCTTTCCTGCAGGTTTGGAGCTGCCCATTCGTGGTGGATATGCAATGAGTTCCTGTTCTTACCGAGCATGACCAGATAGTTGTATTCGGAACCGCAGAACATGCCCGTTCTCTGCAGTGTCTCATCAATAGCCCTGTCTACATCTTTGGGAGCGATGAACAGCGATATCAGGGAGGTGAGCGAACTCTCCATCTCAGAGTTCTGTTCCATCAGTTCCTCAACTCTCTTTTTCTCCTCATTCAAGTTACTTATCTTATTCTCCAGTTCCTTGTTCATTTTATCTATACGCGCACTTGCATAGATAATAGCCCCAAATGTTGTAACAATGAGTGCGGAACTGAAGACCATGACCGTTCTTTCTCCGGGCATTATAAAAGGAGACAGCATGATGGCTCCCAGCACGCATACTATCAAAAGGAACACACTATTCACAAGATTTGGTATTTTCATGTCCTGTTGCTCCGGAGGATATGCTGAAGAAAACTATTGCATATAGTATTCTCTTTTATTATATTTAGTTATTAGTAATATGTATTTTGTATATTCCGCATGGTCGAAAGGTTTAAGGGTTAAACCTAAGAAAAAACCAAAAGTTTATATCGTTTCAACTGTATAATAAATTATGCGAGGTAATAATTTTACGGATGTGTTCGCCTATGTATGATTACAAGTTGAAGATAGAAAAACTAATGATTGTCCTGACAGACCCTGATGAAGCAAAGAGACGCGGATATAAGCACTATAAAAACATCTACTATCCCACAGAAAAGAACAAGGAAGTCATCATATCCTACCAACAAACACTGACAATCAACGCATTCAAGGAAAGCACGATTCATAATAAGTTGTCTATCCTACGCTTTTTTGCAGAGCATTATCATAAGGATTTTGAACTTATGACTAAGCAGGATGTTAAGCAACTGCTGTTTAAGATCGAAACAGAGAAGACCTCCAGGGACAAAGAGCGCACTGCCGCAAGTAAGGCCATAAAGAAGCAGTTGGTCAAAGACTTCCTGAAATTCCTGTTTGAGGAAGAGATTGTAAAAGAGAAGTTCTTCGAGTCAATACATGTCAAGATACCCAACACAACAGTAACAGCCGATGATATATACACGGAAGAAGAAGTCAATGCAATGATTGGCAAGGCAATTAACTCGAGAGATAAAGCCTTCATTGCCTTGCTCTATGATGTGGGTGGGCGTATTGGCGAAATATTGCCCATGAAACTTAGAAGCATTGAGCAATTGGATAAGGCCATTAGGATTACAATATCAGGCAAGACTGGTACACGCTCAATGCTACTGGAATCCTCGATATTTTATGTGCGGCAATGGCTTAACGCGCATCCTGACAGAAACAACCCTGAGGCATATCTGTGGTGTACACTTAATGAATGTGGCACTAAAGAGCATGTGAACTACATTACGATGCTTAAAAATGTGAAGGATATAGCAAAGAAGGCAGGCATTACTAAGAGGATATATAATCATGCTTTTAGGCATTCCAGTGTCACCCGTGATGCAGAGCATTATAGTGAAGCCCTTAACAAGACCAAACATGGCTGGTCACCCAGCAGCAATATGCTTTCAAATTACAGTCACCTCAATTCTGCCAATCTTGAAAAGGCGCAACTAGAGAAGATGGGACTAGCGCCTATCAAAATAAACAGAGAACTTAACCGATGTCAAAACTGCGATGAGATTAATCCGTATGATTTTAAGTGGTGCGGTAAGTGTGGTTACGGACTAAATGCAGAAGTCAGAAAGGAGAAGGATTCATTGATAACTGATATTTTGTCCCAGTTGCAAAAGAACCCAGAGATATTTGCAGAGGCATTAACAAGAATGAAAGCGTAATTTTTTTTTCGCCCTCATGTACATCTCATACATTAAACTCTATTCTATCTCCCTATACAATGATATAAGTCAGAATTTATGCCTCGCTACAAGGGCTTTACATCAATATCATTCAAATAGCAGGTTTCAAGTACTCTTCGGGTTCTCCTCAGGTACGAAAACCCCTATTAAGGCTTCATTTGATAAATAACGGCCTAAAAACACTTACAACCTCAACATATATATAAGAATAAAATAGTATATTATTGTACAATATCAGTGATATTATAGTTTGGTATTGTACGAACAAAATAGAGTCAAATCGGTGACAGCTCTCCGGCGGCGCAACTAACACTTGCCCGATGTGTACGCTCCAAGTTAGCCTTTTTTGATCATGTACAGAAGCGGAACATGAATAAACCGGAGTAAAAAAAATGAAACTTGAAGAGTTTAAAGACTGGTCAGTGGAACTTGTCAATGAAAAGCGTGATGTGTTAGAAGCAATACAGAAATCAGGCAGCCCCATAGAAAAGGCGCTTGTTGAAACAGTCTTAAAACATGCAGGGGTGCAGGCATGAGCAGGTATACAAGTATAAAGAAGCGGAGCTGCTGCCTGACAATCGATGAAGACCTCTTCAGTGGGATTGACTCAGAAAGAGGCAGAATACCACGCAGTACCTACGTCAATTCAATCTTGGAAAAACATCTGGAAGCCAAGACGAGGAGGCTCTAAGATGACATTTGAGATAGGACCGCTAGATTATCCACTTCCCAGTGGTGTAGAGAATGCTGATGCTGCTTTGAACTGCTTGAAGGAATTTTGTGCGAAGGAAGGGCAGATCGAGGAGTAAACATCTGACAGAAAAAAGGGCAGGTAGAATCCAAAGGACTCAACCCTTCATTTATCACTAGCCGATAAATTATTCAGTTGAATCCTTTTGTAATTTATGGTTCACACGTCCCTTTTTCTGTTTGATTAACTACATGGAGTAGTCACTATGACAGAAAATAATAATATATCAGTTTACAACTCTCCAGATGAGATTCCTCTCTATGAGAAGCAGCACGTTAAGCCAATTGACTTTGACGGATTGCCTAATTTCAATGTGATCCGGCTGTTTATAAATTACATTATGTGCGTGAAAGACTCCTATCCAGAATTCGCATGGCAAAATGGTCTCTCTATGCTATCGACTCTGGTAAGAAGAAGACTGTTCACTAAAATGAATGGGGAACTCATTTACCTGAACTTATGGACATTATCACTGGGTCTTTCCGGTTATGCAAGGAAATCAGGTGCAATAGGAATTGGAAAGCGAATTGTGGGTAATGCAATCGACCATACATTCTTGCCAGAGGATACAACTCCTGAGGGCCTTATTGAAGCGATGGCATCAAGGTTACTAATATCTAGAGTCCGTAAGGATGGGACCAGTACCGTCGAACGTATTGACAGAGACCTCGAAGGAAAGATCCCATCCTCACAGATGGCTTTATGGAAAGACGAAGCTGGGCAAATGTATGCAGCGATGGGAAAGGCGCACATGCAAGGAATGGGTGAATTACTCTGCAAGCTTCATGGGTGCCCTTCTGAGTATAAGAAAAAGCTGACCTCTAAGAGCATTATAATAGAAAATGCTTACTTTACAATGAATTTAGCCACAACACCTGCCTCTTTCCTAAAACATGCAAATAGCGGTGATATTGATACTGGCTTTATTGCAAGGCACTTGATAGTGGCTCCTTCATATATAAAAGACCGTAAACCCTTGAAGGAGGACTCTGAAAGAGATAACGAAGTAGAACAAGTAATTACAAAGGCACTCAAAACTATTGATGGCATACTGCCTGATAATGAACTAAAAATTCAATTCCAGGAAGGTGTTCTTGATTTAATTGACAAGTGGGCAGCGGAACATGAAGAGTCCTTTGCACTAACCAAGGATGAAAAAATGTCCGGCTTCTTTGCCAAGTATCAAATGGATACTGTCAGGATAGCCGCGCTTATCGAGCTTGGAAATATCCCATACTACCTTGCAATGACTAAGAGGGATTCTGAAGAGGTACATATCCAAGGCAAGTTCAAAGATGAAAGTGCTGACTATTTGAATCTCATTAAGGGTTTGCCTGAAGATATAAATTATGAACTCACAGAACTGCACATATCCTTAGCAAGCATGAACTTTGCACTAAAAATCATGGATTCAGTATACTTGCCCCACGTAGCAAATCTAGATTTCATTGATGGTAAGGCTAGCTTTCAGAATGATGTGCAGAAGTTTTATGCGTTAATGGAAAAGGTGAAAAAAATGAATCGCTCAAGTCTGGTCAAGAAATTTTCTCAAAGCAGACTGGAGGAAATAACTTACGATGCTCTTGCAGAAGGACATATTGAAGTCTGTCAAGTTGCCACTGCAACAAAGTTCCAATTATGGTATGCGTATAAGCCAATGGATACTACAAATTTCAAATTGAAAGCCGATTACTCGAATGTAGTCATTGATGAGTTTGAGCCCGATATGAAACTGAAATTCAAAGCTCCAAAGGAAGTTATGGAGAGTATTATAATAAATATTGGCAAAACATTTCCCGACGACTTACCCAAATGGTAAATTGGCATGATGAGCCTTTAAAGGCTCCTCTTTTTTTTTAAATAAAATTGAAGCAATTATATAAAATACGGATAAATAATTCCCGTTTTTCTTTAACCGGTCACATACAGACTCATTAAAATTAAGCTTTATTAAAATGATATAGTTATAAGTAAAGTTATAAAGTTGAAAAGCATGATTGGGTGCTAACTATATTATAATATATAATAATAAATAAAATACATATTTTATTATGTTTTACGTGTGTGACCAGTTGGCTTGGAATGGGAATTATTTATGAGATATTTATATAAGTGCTTAATTAAAAATAAGGCACTTTGTTTTCTAGCAAATAATTCATGCTTTGAGAAAATGTAGGAATTCTCTAGGGAATTTAATACAATATACCATCCTGCATATATTATAAAAATTCAGCATCATTCAATTTTTATCACACATATCATTAACTATCATAAATTCTGCACCCATCTTAATATATTAGGTAATAGGTTTCCGTTAATTGTATGAGATGTATGAGAGGTACAAAAACGAGCCCTCGAACTATGGATAGGGGTAACATGTATCCTAGAAAATATAATCAAAATTTTTAAATGTTTCTTTCTACAGATTTTAATTGAATAGTTTAATCTCGCATCATATATTTATAATGACAATGTGTATTTGTTCAAATTAAAAGTATTCCATACTTACTCTAATTAAAAGAAGGAATCAAAATGCATATTATTGCAGAAGAAATACGTAAGTGTAAAAAGGCATGTTTTATAAATTTGTACGATGAGGTTGAGTACAACAATAAAAAATGGTCTAAAGATGAAGTAGATTCTATTAAACCATTAATTCATGGTCCTGAAAATCCAAAAATACTTCTCATCAGTCAAGCACCTTCATTACAAGCTTGGTTAAACGGGAAAACTAGCAATTCTCCTGATGGAGGGCTTGTAACAATTGAAAATAACTTTTTGATAGATTCCTTATTGCCAGCTTTTGGTTTGTCTGCAAAAGATCTTGATACTTTTAAAGAACATGTTTTTTGGATTCATGCATGTAATTGCTACCCTTGGTATAGGATATCTCAAAGCAAAAAAACAGGTATATTTACAAGACAAGATAGGCTTCCCAGTAATAAACAAAGTGAAAAATGTTTAGGGCAATGGTTGGATAGACTACTAAAAATTGATAGTATAAATGCAATTATTCTAATGGGAGGAGCTGCCACAAGCTTATTCCCACAGCTATATGAAAAATCAGAAAACTTTACCGATTTAGTCCGTGAAGTAAAAATTAGAAGTGACATAATTGATGGTATCGATATATTGCCAATTTATCATCAGTCAAGAAAAAATCGCGTATTTAACGATCCAATTGACAATTCTAAAAACGAAAAAATAAAATCCGTATTAAAAGACAATTTCATTAAGTGGATTCAGTAAACGAGGTATAAGAGAGGCAAAAGTGATGACAATAGGAAGAACAATTTCAATTTACCTGCCAGATGCCAATCCACAAGGAATTAAAATATGTGAGTTCTTTGATTCTATTGTCAAAGCTGTTTCCATTCCTAGAGCTAAATTAGATGAGGCTTCAAGCAGATCAGAACTTGAACAACCAGGTATTTATTTTCTGATAGGTGAAAAAGATGAAGTTGGGAAGCCTCAGGTGTATATTGGCGAATCTGAAGTACTTTTAACCAGACTTAACAAGCACAACAAAGAGAAAGATTTCTGGAATCAGGCCATATGTTTTGTATCAGAAAAGAATAATCTGAACAAAGCACATATTAAGTATCTTGAAAATCACGCATGTGAGCAGGCTAAATTAATCAATAAATGTGCTCTAGAAAACTGTAATACACCTACCAGATCTTCTTTAACAGATCAAGATAGAGACTTTGTTTTACGTTTCTTTGATGAATTGAAGATTATAATGGCTACTCTTGGTTATCCTATTTTCGAGCAGGTAAAACGTAGCAAGAGAGACATGTACTTTTGCAAAAGCAAGGATGCTGATGCAGTAGGTGAATATACAGAAGAAGGATTCATTGTCAATAAAGGATCAAAGTCAAATGTAAAAGAGACTCCCTCTATTCAACAAAGTATCAAAACCTTTAGAGCTAACCTTGCAGACAAAGGGATACTTAAAGAAGAAAATGGTGTTTATGTTTTTCAGGAAGACTTTACTTTTTCTTCACCTTCTATGGCTGCTTCAGTTGTACTAGCCAGAACTGCTAATGGGTGGGCGGAATGGAAAATTCAAGATGGTGGGGATATCAAAACACTTGATGATGTTATAAGGAAGAAGCAAGATGTTAATAGATAAATTTGCTAAGTGTAGAAAATGGGTAAATAGAGAAAGACATGTAAGAGGGAATATTAATGGCTGAAGAAATAGAATGTCCTGAATGTAAAGACCTGAACGTAAAAGAACTCGCTGATATAGTTGATCCGGGATACAGAACAAAAATATTATACCAATGCTGTGAATGTAAAAACGTATGGACAGTATAACCTGACCATATGAGTAATTAATTCAACTTAGAATGTGATGAAATACTCGGTGAATTTGCAAGACAAAAAGAAAAAGAGGAATAAGCTCTCACATGAGCTTATCCGCAAGTTTCCTCCTGCTATAACCATAATATATTCACTGGAACTCTTATATGTGAATAACAAATCTAAGTGATGCTCATTAACGCAAACAATATTATGAGACTCCAAGCGCATGAGCAACTCAAAAGACGTAAAGGGTGGTTTATTCAGCACAATTGGTTATTTAAGTCTTGATAGTGGTGCATTTGTCGAATTAAGGGTTCTTTATCTTGTGTAACCAAAATTACATGTAGGAAGAGATATATTTTTTAATTGTAATGAGATGCCTTAGGAAATTGTGGAAAGTAAGTCTATAGCTTCCTTGCTTTCCGCCCATTGTCAAAAACGAAAAGTGAGGAAAGGTTGTATGCTTCCCCTTTCCTCGTGAACCCCTAAAAAAAAGATGAGGAAGGTTTCCAATCTTTCCCTTCCTCTCCCTTAAAACAAAATCGAGGAGAATTGATTGACTTCTTTTTCTCGGTCACCTCTCAGTTTCTTGGATTTTAATTGCAACCGATCATACATCTCTTGTAAGCCGAGATAATTTAAAACTAATATCAATGTATAGGGTGGCTTAAAATAATTTGTCTAAAGCCCTTATAGAGAGATCAAAAAGGCAAGTTTGATGGAAATTCTTAATTTTAGTAAAATTACCAATTATACTAAATATAAGAAGTGTTTTCAGGTGTTCTGATAGGTAAAAGTAGGTCTTATATTTAGTAGAATATCCTTTAAATTTGGTGCTATTTATTCCTACCAAATATAAGCAAAACTATCATAACCATTATGTCCTCCCTCACTGATATTTTATATCATGGCAAGCGGGACATATCATAAACACAACTATCTAAAGTTCAAAATATTCAAAGCCCTCTATGATGTATATCCAAAAAGTATGACTTATAACGAGATCTCCAAGGTCACAGGAGTAGAAGGAGAGAAAATTGCTGATCGGTTAAAGAGCTACCATCATTATGGATATGTCGGCAGAAGAAAAGGTCATGAGCCTGAGACAAATAGGTTGATGTATCGATATAAGCTGAACATCCTGGGAATAGCGACATATATGAACCTTTTAGGATTATTCAATCAGGGAAGAGAGCTTAACCTTAGAAAAATGCAAAGGGGTAAGCTCCTACAAAAGATTGACTCTTATGAGGGTAAGACAAGAGTTTTTGTTGAAGAAGTGCCATAATTCTTAGTTTATTTATTTCCTCTTATTTTCCTTCTTTCTACTTTTATCGAATAGTAAAATTGTTTATTAGATATAATATTATTGATACACATATTATGATGCCACCATCATATAATAGTTATAGACTTATAATCCAAATTAAATTTATATCATCTGAATTATCTTCTTCTCCTCTCAGATTAATCGTTCTGTGGATGAATGATATATTGGGAGATCGTAAAGATAAATACAGAGCATAAATAGAGTAATTAGCCATAATTCAAAAAATTAGATAATTTTATATTTTAGAAGGGTGATGAATACTTGTGATTATTATGGTTGATGAGAAGGATTTTTCCGAGGATGAAGATGGTTTAGATAGTGATGATAATCTGAAAAGAAGAACACGAGATGTACCTACTTTAAAGCACAATCTACCAAATGGAAAATTAGAACCTAATCACATTAAAATTTTAGTTATGTCATATGCACTTCAGAAAAATGGTAAAAGTAACTTTAAATATGATGAATTTTCATCAAATGCTTTGGGATTCTCAAATAAATCAATTAGTTCTACTTTCAAGTTTTTTGTTGATATTGGGTTAATGGAAAAATTAAGAGATTCTCGCTATAAACTAACAGACAAAGGATTCTTAGTTGCTAAAAACTTGAAATTTGATCGATTCGAAGACGCAAAAAAAGATTTGAAAGATTTGATTTTGGAATCTTGGTTTTATAAAATAATTAATACGCACTTTTCTACAAATGACAGCGCATCTATAGAAGGACTGATGCATGATTTAGCATATGAATTGGACATAGATAGTTCAAAATATAAACGGAAATTGAAAGTTTTAGTTGATTATTTAGAATTTTTAGAAATACTAACAATCAATGATGGCATAGCTGTTTTAAACTACGACCATTCGGAGTCAATAAATACTGAAGTAACAGAAGACCCGGTTTCAGAATTACCTATTGACAATTTGGAATCAACTTTTTCAGAATTTACTAACCAATCTCCTAATAATGAACAAACTTTTACTGAAACAGTAAATAAACCAATAACAACAAACTTTAAAGTCACTAATCCAACTTCATTTACTAACATTACTGTAGACATTTCAATTAGCCTTGAAATAACTCCAGAGATGACGCCAGACGATATCAAAAGCAAATTGGATGCAATCATAACTTCATTTAAAGATAAGAATGAGTGACATACTAACATACCCCTGGAAAAAAGTAGAAATGGTTTTTTTTGATATTGCATCAAATAAAACCCTTTCATATAAACAATCTGAATTAGATGCTTCACTATCATTTCTAAAATCTATTTCTTTCATTGACCAAGACTGCAACATTACAGATATTGGTAGGGCATACTATAAAGAAAAATTTGTGTTGGCAGATGAAGAACAATCATTAGAGATTTTATCGCGTACTTTAAAAAAGACAAAAGCTGTTCAGATGATTTGTCAGGTCATGTGGGGAAAGACTAAGGTTACCAAAAGAAATATCCAAAATTTATTTCACGTTGAAGAAATTATTGCCCCATCAAATAATGTTGATTTAGGACCTTTCTTGTCTATATTAAATAAATGCAAGGTTATAAATTATGACAAGAAATCAGGATTTGTCAAAATACACTATAATCCTCAGATGGAAGACATTTCTTCAAAATCACTTTTCATTGCTCCTGATAAACCATTTACAAATATCATGCATCTTCGCAAAACATTAGCCGAATGTGAGGAGTATATTTGGTGGCTTGACAGGCACTTTGGTGCAAAAGGTTTTGAGCCATTGATAGAATCAGTTGATGCAAACAAAGTACAAGATATTAAAATATTGTGTGGCAATTCCCATATAGACGAAAAAATGAAAAGTGATTTTAAGCGATTTAAAGAAGAGATGAAAAGTCGTGGGATTAATACTGAATGTCGGGTTATCTTGGACAAGACTACTTTTCATGACATACATGATAGATGGATTATTTCCAAGAGCGCCATATACAATGTTCCTCCAATTAATTCTATTTATAAGGGCCAATATGCTGAAATTAAAACTACTGATAAAAAGCCTCCATTTGAAGAGTGGTGGAAAAAAGCAACCGAACTACTTTCGGGATGGAGTATTATTCAGAATTCAATAACCAACTCTCAATAGTGTTCTCTTGGCCGCTATCTCATCTAATCATCATAAGTATTCGTTTTCTCGATAAAGAGTCTAATATGAAAAACGATACTAAAGCAGATAAGCCTTTTACACTTAATGCTCATGTAAGAGAACGTTTGGAGATGTGGGGGAAACTTATTGCAACTACCTAATTTTGCTGTCGTTTAGCTGTCTCCTTTGTCGTTTGTCATGGAAGTCAGGAGACAACTCTAGGAGACAGAAGAGACAATTACTTGGAGACAACTCCAAGAGGCATAAACGACAGACTAGAAGACAGACAAAAATGATTGTAATTCAAGTTAATTCCTTGAGTTTTTGTAAGCTTTCATTAATCTTTGCCTGAGATTCTTCAATTATCTTTATCAATTCAGCCGGTTTTGGTATTTCCTTTTCAATGGTATTAGGATTGACTGCCTTGATATCATAGTCTTTTTTCTTGATGGTATTAATATCCATATACCAGCTTTTCTCACTGATCTTATCTTCTTCCTTGTCTGAATGAAGTCTCATTAGAAAATCATCAAACTTATCAAGTGTCAGAGGACTTTTCTTGAGTATTTTGATATCCGACATATCATAATACCAAATCTTCTCAGTGCTCTTGCCCTTCGTGAAGAACAAGAGATTTGTCTTAACTCCTGCTCCTGCATTTAAGAATACATTTTGTGAAAGGCTCAGAATACACCAGAGATTACATTCATCAAGGAGTTTTCTTTTTGTTTGTACAAAGGCGGTCTCATTAGTTCTGAACAATACACCTTCATCAATGACCATTGCACAGGTTCCATCATCAGCTAAATGATCAATGATGTGTTGTATGAACAGAATCTGAGTATTGCCTGTCTTGAAGGCAAAGTTAGCCTTTGCATCTTCTCCTTCTTTTCCTCCAAAAGGTGGATTGGTGAAAATATAATTGAATTTGTATGGTGCGCCTTCAAAAAGATCCATGTATGTAACTCTACCACTGAGAGTATTTTTTAGTCCAATATGTGGTTGGTCAATCCCATGTAACACAAGGTTTGCAAGGGCTATAGGGAAGGCTGTAAAGCTGCTATCCAGACCCCAGAAAGCATCATGCTTGAGATGGTTGTAATCTGAAGCCGTGAGTTTTAAGCCGGATATTTCAGGATTGGTTAAGTAAGTGTAATTTTCAGCCAGAAAACCACCTGTACCACAGCCGGGATCATAGAAGGTTGCATACTCACCATTGTGCTTGACATCAGGCTTAACAGCTCTTATCATTGCCCTGATAACTTCTCTTGGTGTAAAGAATTGTCCTCCATCATTGTTCTTTTCACCCATTTTGAGAAGCAGACCTTCATAGATTTGTGATAGAGGGAACTGGTGTGTAGCATCTATATTTTCAGATGTTAGGTGTTCAACTTTGTCCAGAACATCCAGTAAATTCTTTTCACTACCCAATCTTGTATGATTGAGATTCCTGAATATTTGGGAGATTATTTTCTGTCTCTTAGTAGCGTTTGGATTCTCTTCACGATCATCGAAAGCTTTCAGGTGAGGAATTAAATCTTCATTGACAAAATCAAGAAACGCATTCATTTGTCCTTCTTGAAGTTCTTTTCTCTTTTTCCCTTCAGGACTTCCCCAATCTCTCCACCTATAAGGATAGTCTAAAGAAGGTTCAAAGTTGTCACCAACTGCTTCACTTTGAAGCTGTTCCTCCTCCTCTTTCTCATCCAGAATCCTCAAAAACATCATCCAAGTAAGCTCAGGAATATATTCCATTGCACCTTTGGTGTTATCTCTACGCATTATATCGCAGATGGATTTTATATAAGCATTCATACTAGATTGATCGGAAACGGTTCTTCCGTTAGTAGTAACCATGATTTACACCTTTTCTGTAGTATCATATTTTCCGAATGCTTCATCTAGGATTGATTTAGGAAGTTGATTGATTGCATTAAGTTGTTTTTCAATTTCAGCTTTCAACAATTCAATTTGACTTATATTTTTATCTATTTTTGTGACAATTTCTCGTTGAATATCAAGAGGAGGAATGGGTATTATTACATTTGACAACACATCTTTCGATATTGATTTAAAAGTTGAGCCAGTACTTTTGTGTTCAAGTTCTTCTTTTAAGTGAATCAATAAATAATAAAGAAACTTATTGTCTCCACCTATAAAGTTTATTGAAGCTAAACCTCTGCCTATACAATATTCTTTATTGGCAATATTAACATCTCCTACGGGGGCCCTTACAGATATAAGAATACTGTCTTTTAGAGCTATTTTTTTAGGATCTGTCGTGTATTTGATATTAGATGGGAATAATTTACCAAATTCGGCTTTACCTTGCAAAAAAGGCATTCCTTCGCCATTTTCATTATAGGATGAACCTGGAGGAGACTGACCCATTATAATTTCAGCTACATCATTCAATTTCTTAAAATTCCAATTATCTGGCATTCTTTCTTTTTCCATTTTCTGAATCATCCGGTTTATTCATATGTCAATTACAAATTGAATCTAATATATCAAATAGCAATAAAATAGTTTCTAGTTAGTTATAATTATTCAAGCCGCCAATAAACGTGCCTTTATATCAGTCATCAAATTATTGACCTTGGTACTAATTCTACCAAGTGCTTTTACACCTCCTAATTTCTTAATTTCAGCTACATTAAAAACATCTCTGCTTTCTAACTCTTCAATACCATTTTCTCTGAATTGATCAACCAATGCTTTGATCACTTCTGAAGAATCAGAGGGCAAACTCATAAGCCATTCTTTGTTTTTGTAATCAAAGGCTTCAACTCTTTCATCTCTTGTCTTGGCAGGAACACCAAACCCTATCTCAGAGAATATGTCGAAAAGGTCACAATCATCAAGTTCAAGCAAATCCCTTAATAAATATGCGCCTTGATTACCACCTGGTAGGGCTGAAACCAGATGTTTTCTATCCTCAGGATTAATCCACATTTCCCTTAGAAGATCTATATCCTTTGCTTGATCTACAAGAGAAGCTGCTAACTGTTCCTTATATTCCTCTATAGTTACAGGCTTTTCTTTTCCTGTGGCATCATCACGCATCAAGATAAAAGTTCCTTCATCCTTGATCTCTACTTCATAGCCCTGAACTTTTGCTATCTTTCTTTTCTCACTTGTGCTTTTCTTTGAAGGGTTAGAAGGAGTAGATCTTGGACTTGAAATGAAATCTTCACCAAATAGTCTTGTAACATTAGTGTAATCATAAATTCTGAACATATACTTGTTAAAGCCTTCATCAATTCTTGTTCCACGGCCTACCATCTGGTAGAATTGGATAGGTGAATTCACGTAATTGAAGAAAACAATATTTTGAACACAAGGAATGTCAACGCCTGTTGTTAATAAGTCAACAGTTGTTGCAATGAAATGCGAGTTTTGGCTTCCTCTCATGTTTGCTATAAGCACTTCCTGAGATTCACCAAGAATTCCTGCTGAGATTCCCTTTTGAGTGCATTTGAAAGCAAATTTATCACATTCCGGTAATCCTCTTTCGACATAGAGATTGTTGAATGTGTTGGCCACATCACCAGCATGCTTGTCGTTTACACAGAAAATTATTGTTTTCTGCTTGAGACCACCAGTCTCTTCAAACATATTCATCAGATCTTCACACATGGCTTTAACTCTATCAGGAAGGATGAGATCTCTTTCATAGCTTTTCTTGCCATAAGCTTCTCTTGTATCATGAATTGTTAGTAGATTACCTGTCTTTGCATCCCTGGCACCCATATTAACTATCTCTTGTCCACTAAGTAATCTATCATCAATATCAGGATGCCTTTTTACAATCTCACAAGCTGCCAGATAACCGTCTTCCCATCCCTTATAGTATGGATATTCATAAACCGGCTCACCAAAGTACTCTATGTTATTCCGGTTGATTTCCTTATCCATTCCTCTCTCATCGGCACTGCCTCCGCTAATCTGCCTTGGTGTAGCCGTTAAGCCTATCTGAACTGCATCGGGATTGTTCTTCAGAACAACGCTCCACTTGTTCCAAGCACTCCTGTGACACTCATCAATAATAATGTGGCTAAAGTAGTTCTTCGGAAAATGCTCAAGGAAAAATGATTCATCTCCATCTTCGTCAATACCAAGAGCCTGATAAGTAGAAACAATAATACGAGCATTCTTCTTTGGGTCTTTATTTTCAACAAAATCAGCATTATCTCCAAATACAGCAAACATCCGACCAAAGCCTTGTTTTCTCAGTTCATTTCTGTCGCAGACAAACAAAGCCTTCCTGAGTTGTCCGGTTTCAGCAAGCTTGTAAAGTATCTGAGAGGCTATTCTTGTTTTTCCAGATCCAGTAGCAAGAGATAACAAAACTCTGTTCCATTTCTCCTGTTTTGCAGCTATTTTTTCAAATGTGGCTCTAATAGCCGCATCCTGATAATAGCGCCTTTCTGATTGACCACCTTTATAGGGCACAAGTAAGGGTTTTGCCATTTCATCTTCAAGGCACAAGCCCTTTCCCGTTTCATAATGAGATTTTAATATATCAGGCGTAGGAAACTGATTTAGAGGAAACTCATCACTAAAGCGTTTATTAAAAGCATCATAGGATACAAAGGAATGCCCATTGGTTGAAAAGACATAAGGAACATTGAGATATTTTGCATATTCCTTGGCCTGATCAATACCAAAGCCAGCAAACTCATCTTCCTTTTTAGCCTCAATAACTGCTACAGGCAACGGATTTTGGCCTTTAGAGGTTGGTAAACATAAAAGGTAATCTGCTTTACCGCTTTTCCTTTTTGTTTTGCCGTTTATAATTTCAACAGCACCAGCAGTAGTTTCACGTCTTATTAGATCTTCTTTCCAACCGATTGAATGAAGTTTTGGATCAATAAGTTTTGCTCTGGTATCTGCTTCGTTATAGCCCATTTTTACCATCAAGAAATAATTGAGTAGTAAGAATTGTGCAATAAGTTATAAATGTGTTATGTCTTTTGATTAGGAAAAAAGATGAATGTATGTTAAGTTTTAATCTAACAAGAAACCAGTAGGATGATATCCTACGGTTATAATTACATTATTTAAAGACATCAATATTTAACAGCAATTCGTCTAAATCATTTTTCTTAGACATCACTTTTGATTTTAATGTATTAATTTTTTCATAGCTTCTTGCAACTTCAATTTGTTTATTAAGATCAATGCCACCGTTTTCATCAGTTGGTATCCTTACAAAAAAATTCTTTACTTTCCCAACGTGCGCTTCATTCAATCTTGAAAACTTCCCATCATTCTTGAGATGTTCTCTTAAGTAATAAAGTACATATTCGAGGCATATATTGTCATTAACTATCTCAATTAGACCACGATTTTCTGTAACATAAAAAGGTGTTTCGTGTAATCTTATGTCTTCACATGGGTCGCCTTTTATATTCCAGCTTATAAGCATATTATTTTCTTGGTTTGTTTCATTCTCTATAAGTAATGGAGGATTTGTTTCATCATACATTAAATGAATAGGACCATCCGTTTTTGAAGAATATAACGGATATGAACCGAGATTTAATCGAGCATGTCTTACTGTAACATAATTGTCATGTTGCCTTGTAGTAAAATAATCCTGATTATCTAATTTCACTTCAATATAATCTTCAAGCGAAAATATATCACCTAACTCTTTGTCACCTTGGTTAATTATTTGATTTAAATCCTCTATAATAACATGTGACTGTTCAAGGAATTCTTGGAATGAGATCTTGTCATCATTTGTTTTTTCCCTGCACCAATCAAATAACTCTGACCATCTACCACATTTATCGAATTCATCCCTGCTAACTAACTTGCATTTAGAATCAGCATTAGTTCCAGATAAACGTTTTTCCCAAGCAATTTTCATGTTTGGAATGTCGTTTTCATCTATAGGGGTTCTGTAAGAATCTAGAGACAAACCTATATTTTCGATATCATAGAGGAACACAGGAGAATATTCTTTCATTTCACTTTTAGTTTTAAATATTAGTATGGAGGTTTTCCAGTTATTATTTTGGAAACATCCTACCGGCAAAGATATTATTCCCATAACATCGGCATGTTCTTTAATTACATCTCTAATTTTATCCTTATGTCTGTATAATATCCCATCTGTGACAATTACATATGCCCAACCAGGATTCCCATTTTTTATTTGATATAAAATATATTTAATAAACCGGCTTTCTACTCCTAATCCACATGATTTATAGAAAGAGAATAAATTAGCTTCAATCAAGCTGTCATCAATTTGCTTTACACCATTTACATAATATGGAATGTTTGTTAATACATAATCAGCACTATGTATAGGGTATAATAGTTCTATTGAATTGTCAGAGTTGCCATTAGAGGCTGTTTCCTCTTCTGAACTAGCTTTATTAATGAGTTCCATCTCTCCCAAAGTGCCAGTTCCATTATGAGTTGCATGAAGAAAAGTAGAGTTTATTTTTTCAACTAATTTTTTGTTATCATAGGAAGGATCTACAAATTTATCTAATAAATGCAAAATCATATTTGCTTTTGCAGTAATAATCATTTGTTCATCTCTATCTATTCCAAAACAATTGTACGAAAGGGGATTAAATTCATATGGATAATTCAATCCTTCTAATACAAAACCACCCACACCACACGCAGGATCTATTACTTTTTTTCCTGCAGATGGTGAAGCCATTTCCCATATTGCTTGAATAATTGATCTTGGCGTCAAATGTTTGCCATTTTTTATAGTCCCTTCACTATGGGCAGAGCCTAAAAAGGCTTCAATTACTCTCCTTTTAAAATCAGGATCTATTTGCCTGTTAGCCAAATTACCAAGTTCACATAAATCGCTCAATACATTTTTAAAAACAGTTTCCTGCTTGTCGAATGCAAACCCATTAATGACCCCTGGTTGGTTTGCTATCGTGGGAAATACATTAACTTTAATATATGAACGTATTACATTTTTATAAGTATCCAAAGAATTAGTTTTTGCAGGGTTAGCTAGTTCTGTGATTAAATAATCTTGCGGTAAAAGTTTTGCATCAGATATTCCTTTGTATAATAGCAGCTCAATAAATGTTGCTAAACAAGTATGTGCATTTTCCCCAGTTGCAACGAAAATTTTTTGCCAAAGTCCATATATAGTTGGCTCTTTGACTATGAGTGGATTATAGTATTCTTTTGGTGGCAATATTTCTAATGAATTATTTACTGGTTTTTTTCCTAAAAGGATTTGTTCAGACAATAATAAAAGATGATTTTGCGCAACAGCATTTTGTTTTGAAATGACTTTTTTACCAAAACAAGAAACTTCTTTCCCTTTGTATGTGGTACCTATCTCTGTTATATTATCATTACCAATTCGAAAAAAAGTTTTTACTTGGTCTCCAACACGAGCAATAAAATAATTTGTATTAGGCAATACACTTAAGTAATTATCTTTGATTTGATTTATTGCCTTTTCCATATCACTCGCGTTGTCTTTATCTTCTATACCAATCAAAATCTGGTTGTTATGTGCAACAATTTGATCGGGTTTTTTTCGACTGGATAAACAATCAAATCCCTCTCTTCTTAAATGCGTAAAGGAAATATCGTTACATTTAAAGAGTCTTAAACCTGATTCATTCAGTTCTAAAAAAGGGATTCCTTGAGATGTACTTTCAGACATTATATTTTTATCTCCTAAGGGGGAATAAAATTAATTAGCTTCAACTGATTTTAGTGGTTTAATATAGATGAATATATAAATAATTTGCATTGCCCAATAAAATTCAATTAATGAACAAGTCTAAAAAAATCGCTCAACTAAATACAATAAAAATTAAAACAAAAATACTTCATAAAACATTGAGTATCTATTTTTCAGGATACCTATTACCCCCCACTATGTACGAGGAATCAGATTAGAACTTCCTATACATCTCATACACTAATCGCTCTACCTTCTCCCTATATCATTATATCCTTCCCTCTTTCCCAACAGTGTAATTAATCAAACAGAGTTTACATAAGGAATGTCTTTATTAATATTGTTTCGGTGATGTTCAATGACAAATGAATTGGATTTCCAGACATTTCTTGAAAAAGCAATATGGGCTAAGACTTGGGAAGAGAATGATGAGGACGGAGAAGTTCTGTCTCATGAAGTTATGACTTTTGATGAAGCAGGATTGCTAACTAATGATAAAGGTCTTGTTATCATTGCTCCTGACAGGTCAGCCTTTGTAGTGACAATCCAACGGAAGATGTGATAGCATGGATGATATGTTTGGCGAAGTTATCTACTGCTATACATCGGAGCAAGCAGTTAAAGATGGCATCCTTTTTGACATCACCCAAATCAATCCTAAATGGGAGAAGGGCATCTTCAGATATGTCACAACAAATCTGATGGGCCATGGTTACCTTCAAGATGATAGGGTCAATATTCCTAACCTTCTGGACTTAATACATCAATCATTGAATATTGTATGGAAGGCTTCAAATGGGTTTCAGGATAGACCTGATTCGTTTTATTCGGGTGATATTGAGTTGCCCAGTGGCATGAAGCAGCAGATATTTATTGAGCTTAACGAGCTAGGAAAGTACACAATTTTGCTACCTGAAGACCACTAATTTTTTTTCAGTTTTTTCCTGCCAAGCGAGTGCTTATATACCAATAGCTTGTAGGAAAAATTAACTGTACTGAAATTAAGTGTGGCAACGCGACACACATCCTAAAAACTATAATACAATAAATTTATAGTTCTATAATGGGTTTAAGGGTTAATTTTAACTATTTAGCAAATTCAAATTACATATATAGCGCAGAAAGAGATGGTATTCATAGTACGGACTGTTCAGAAAACCAACCCTATAGTAAACAGGGACATTGTAGCGGAACCTGTGGAAAGCACAGCGGAGTACCTGGTGCTTGAGCCTGCGGGCTATCCGATGACCAGCATTCTGGAAGAGTATCCTGAAATAGAGGATTCCGGGCTATTCGAGCATTATGCCAGGGATCAATGGAAAGGTGTCACGGCTACCAAAGGTGATTATCTATTTGATAAGCGCATGTATCCTGATTTTGCATACAGGGTGAAGGAAGTTGAACCGCCGGAGTCTGTCATTGGCCCTGATACCAGCATTATCGTGCGTGATATGGTGGATAATACTGTCCCGAAGATCGAATTCAGAAGCAAGGTCAGTTTTGATGATGTAATAGGACAGTTTAGCGCACGCCAGAAGTGCAGGCTCATCGAGCGTTTTCTTGAGGAGCCGGAGAAGTTTGGTAAATGGGCGCCCCGGAACATACTTTTCTATGGTCCGTCAGGGACCGGCAAGACCATGTTCGCCAAGGCCATTGCAAATAAGGCACAGGTCCCCATAATCCCTGTGAAGGCAACCGAGCTTATAGGGGAATTTGTAGGTGAGGGGGCCCGCCAGATACACCAGCTCTATGAGCGGGCGCAGGAAATGGCACCATGCATAATCTTTATCGATGAACTGGATGCCATCGCCCTTGACCGGAGAAATCAGGAGTTGCGTGGCGATGTGGCAGAGATAGTAAACGCCTTGCTTACTGAAATGGATGGTATCGTGGAGCGCCCGGGCATCTGCACCATAGGGGCCACTAACAGGACAGATACGCTTGACCCTGCTGTGCGCAGCAGGTTTGAGGAAGAGATAGAATTTATACTGCCCAATGAGCAGGAGCGTTATCAGATACTGGAATCCAACATAAGCACCTTCCCTCTTGAAGTTGCCGACGTCGATCTGAGCTCCCTTGCTAAAATGACGGAAGGTCTTTCAGGGCGTGACCTTGTTGAGAAGGTTCTCAAAACAGCACTGCATCGAGCTATTATCGATGACAGGGACAGTGTTACCCAGGAAGATTTCGAGAATTCTATCAAGAGGATCAGGAGAGTTAATGAGGCCCTGAACCCTGAGAAGATGTACATTTAGGGTCATCTTTTTAAATTTAGCTTCTATATCGTGTTTCCATGACAGAGGTAAATGAATCCGACAGGTTTGAATGCGTTATCGTAAACGTCTTTGACAAGGGCACATGGAAGGGCGTGGTCGTAGAAGAAGTTAGGTCCGGTGGGCGCGTATATTTTGGCAGGACAAAATCAGAGGGCTTTGATTACCAGCCTGGTGATAGTTTGTATCTTGGCATTAAGCCCCTGACAAATCCGGTCGAGGACCGCACCATGGAAATCATCCTGTATGATGCCGATGACAGGAAGCTGGACTGGACCTATCTCTGAGTCCCTCCTCTTTTCATCTTCCTTTTTCTTTAACCGAACAGGGCCCTCACTTAATACCTATCGTTATATTTCCCTGAGCAACACTTCGGTTTCCATAAGGTCCTCTGCTACGGTGACATTCTCAAAGACCATTTTTGCCTCTTTAAGCAGGGGCTCCGTATTATCGGAATACCTGGAACTGATGTGCGTCAATATGAGCTTTGATACATTTGCTTCTTTCGCGAGGAGTGCTGCTTCTTCAGCGGTTGAATGCATTGATTCCTTTGCCCATTCCTGCTGGTCATTTGCAAGTGTGGAATCATGGATAAGCAGGTCTGCACCGCGGCTTGCTTCCAGTATTGACTGGCATGGCCTTGTATCTCCGCTGTATACGATCTTCCTGCCAGGGCGTGGATCTCCGACAACTTCTTGTGATGTGATTATCTTTCCGTTGATCTCAACCGTCTCCCCCTTGTGGAGTTTTGAGAACAGGGGTCCGGGCGGGACTCCAAGCTCAATGGCTTTATAGCGATTGAACCTGCCGATACGCTCGTCCTCTATGAGGGCGTATCCTATGCTGGGAACACTGTGCTGTGTCCTGATGGCATGGATGGAATAGCCGTCCCTCTTAATGATATCTCCTGGCTCCAGGTCAACTGCATCTATCTCAAAGCGTAGCTTGTAATAACCCAGAGCGCTGAGTATCCTTGCGAACTCATGCACATGGTGGGGCCCGTATATCCTGAGGGGCTCTGTCCTCCCGTGAAAGGACATTGTCTGTATCAGTCCCGGTATCCCAAGTATATGGTCTGCATGGAAGTGAGTGATGAAAATAGAGCTCAGTGCTTTCATGCCTGTCTTTGCCCGCATCATCTGCTGCTGAGCTCCCTCTCCGCAGTCAAACAGCATGAGCTCGCCTTCACGGTTTATCATGATGGCTGAGGGGTTACGTTCGGGTGTTGGCAGGGAGCCACCGGTGCCAAGGAAAGTTACACGAAGCATGAGCTTTATTAAGTGCTATAGTTATTTATGAATTGCTTCTCATGATCATCAAACTGAACTGAGCACGATTCTCCGTTGTTCTGTTCCTTAAGTACTATTCCTTGCGGATGTTCCTCGCCATTCGAAAAGTTCATATAGAATCTTATTATTAATGATACGTCCATAAGTCATATTTTGACTATTGAATCACAATCAATTTCTCATACATTTATCCAGAGGATATATCATGAAATGGCAAGGCAGATCCAGAAGAAGCTATACAGGTGCCAAGATCAAGGCATTCCGCAGCAAGAGAAAGCACGAATTAGGACGCGAATCAGCTGACACCCGCATAGCTGTGACCAAGAGAAAGAACGTTTCAACTACCGGCGGTAACAGAAAGGTAAGACTCATGCAGTGCGATGTCGTGAATGTCACCGACGCACAGGGCAGGACCCAGAAGACAACCATGACCACTGTGATCGGAAATACCGCAAACGAGCACTACGTCAGACGTAACATCCTCACAAGAGGCTCAGTCGTTAAGACCGCTCTTGGTAATGCAAAGGTCACAAGCCGCCCCGGACAGGACGGAGTTGTCAACGCAGTACTGATCGAATAAACATAAACCTTTATTTTTTTGTTCTGTTGCGATGGGGTTTTTCCATATGGATGAAAATACACGTCATATACTCGAATGCCTCGAAGAGGATGCAAGGATGACATCTGAGCAGATAGCAGCCCTTACGGATCTTTCTGCCGAAGAGGTACGCAACAGAATTATCGAAATGGAAAATAACGGTGTCATCCGCAAGTACAAAACAGTAGTTGACTGGGATCTTGCGGGTGATGAGAACGTGTACGCAATCATCGAGCTCAAGGTAAGCCTGGAGCGCAGGCTTGGTTATCAGGCACTCGTGGAACGTCTCTACAAGTTCCCGGAAGTGCGCTCGGTCAGGCTGCTTTCAGGGCAGTATGACCTGTCTCTTACAGTGGGTGGGCGTTCTATGAAAGAAGTCGCTTTCTTTGTAGCGGAGAAGATATCCACTCTTGACCAGGTACAGCACACTACGACTCATTTCGTGCTCAAGACCTACAAGGAGGACGGGATTATCCTCTATGAAGAGGATCGTGTCGCACGTTTGCCTGTAACGCCTTAAAACTTATTTTAATTATACTATAGTCTGCAGGAAGTAATCCTAATGAGAAAAGCATGCCGTCCATCCAGGTTTGTTGCGGATGTAATGAAGAAGGTTCCTCCCTCCGGTATACGCCGCTATTTTGATCTTGCATCAGAGATAGATGACGTTATATCGCTTGGTGTGGGTGAGCCGGATTTCGTAACTCCGTGGCATATCAGGGAAGCATGCATCCATTCTCTCGAGTGCGGGGAGACTTCCTATACTTCCAATTACGGCCTCCTGGAACTTCGTGAAGAATTATCCCGGTTCTTTTCTGATAAATATGGTACTTCGTATAATCCTAATTCGGAGATCCTTGTAACTTCAGGCGTAAGCGAGGCACTGGATCTGGCCATACGCGCAATCACTAATCCAGGCGACGAGATATTGATCCCTCAGCCCTCCTATGTTGCATATACTCCCTCAGTGATGTTTGCAGGAGGAGTGCCTTCTCCGGTGGACACCTGCCTGGAGAACGAGTTCAAGCTGCATGCTGAAGATCTTGAGGCTGCTATCACTGATAAGACAAAGGCTTTGATCCTCAATTACCCGAACAACCCCACGGGTGCTACCATGGGCAGAAAAGACTTTGAGGCCATTGCCGATGTTGTGTCAGAGCATGACATCATGGTGATTTCCGATGAGGTCTATGACTGCCTCACCTACCATGGAAAGCATACTTGTTTTACTTCACTTGATGGTATGCGTGACAGGACGATCCTTCTCAATGGCTTTTCAAAGGCCTATGCAATGACTGGTTTCAGGATGGCCTATGCCATGGCGCCCCGTGAAGTGATCTCTTCCATGATGCTTATACATCAGTACTCCATGTTGTGCGCCCCTATCATGGGCCAGATAGGCGCTATAGAAGCCCTGCGCAACGGCACACATGAAATGGAGCGCATGGTGCGTGATTACGACCGCCGCCGCCACCTTATCGTAAATGGCCTCAACAAGATTGGTCTTGAGTGCTTCGAGCCAAGCGGAGCATTCTATGCTTTCCCGTCCGTGCAGAACACCGGGCTGACCTCAGAAGAGTTTGCTGAAAAGCTCCTCTTTGAGCAGAAAGTGGTCACAATCCCTGGCAATGTCTTTGGTAAGGCAGGTGATGGCTTTTTGCGCTGTTCCTATGCAACTTCCAGGGAAGAGATAGAGGAAGCCCTGGCAAGGATAGAATCATTTGTGGATGGACTGTGATTTTCCACTCAATGTAGTTCAATAGCAAGTGTTGGACGTATTCTAAAAAACGCATTTCTGTCTCAATTAGTGAAGATTTTGTCATATATTGGCGCACAAGAACTTTCTATTTTTTGCAACAATATATTTTTATATGATGCCACTCACCTTAAAAAGGTCAAATGTGTAACTCATTGTCTTGCATGAATATACATATGATTATATTCTATATCCGCATAATTACAAAAATCAATATGCAGCTAATTATTTAGCGCGGTTTGGCTGAAAAACAAATGGTTGATATACTATTCCTTAATTGTGGTCCGGAACGTCCTACTGAAATCATGGGAATGCTTGTTGATAATGGTTATTCTGCATCCCTGCTGCCTCTGGCCAGCACAGATGCATCAAAAGCAATTGCCACACAAAAAACCGATATTATAATTTGTTCCTGTATAAATGGAACTTCAGATGCTGTCTTAGGTCGTATCGAAGAGGTTCTCCATGAAATCCCTGCTCCTGTGCTGTTTATTATTGCAGGATCCGATGAACTTTTTTTTGCATGGCTTGGCACGAAGCGTCTCACAAATTACATTAAAGAGCCATTTACAGGCAGTGAATTATCCCATGCGATCAATCTGCTTATAAGATCTCATAATGCAGAACTTGCTTTAAGGGTGCAGGAGAGCAATTATCAGGGCACGGTCGATAACCCCGCAAGCAGGTTCGTCCGGCATGAGGGCGTAGCTCACAATGCAATACTCAAGAGTGTTACAGAGGAATCCCTGAAGGAGGTTGAGGAGAGATTCCGTATGATCACAGAGAACATCGATGATGTCATCTGGACAATGGATAGGGAAGGCAATTTCCTTTATGTTAGTCCTTCCCAAACAAAACTGACCGGATATTCTCCGCAAGAGGCAATGCAAAAACCGTTGAGGGATAAGTTAACTTCTCATTCTTTTCAAAAGGTAAATGACAAAATAAACGCGTTCTTTGCAGATATGCAACAGGGTATCATGTCTTATTCCACGAGTATGCTGGAGCTGGAGCAATACCGAAAAGATGGTTCTACTGTGTGGATAGATGTGACTGTGTCTCCTATTTTTGATGATGCAGGAAATTTTCAATTCTTCCTGGGGGTTTCTCGCAATATTAGCGAGCGTAAGCAGTTTGAGGCTGAACTGAAGAAACAAAAGCATGTGCTTGGAACCATATTAGAACATGCGCCTTTCGCCATGCTGCTGGTCAATAGTGAAGGCAGGGTTGAGAGCATAAATCATGCAGGTGTTGAAGCAGCAGGAAAACAAAAGGAAGACATTCTGGGCTCACTTGGAGGTGTCGCCTTCTCATGCGTAAATTCATTTAAGGAAGAGGGATGTGGTGCAAGCGAGGGGTGTGCCGAGTGTGCGATCAGGAATACGTTCACAGAAACCTTCAATACAGGGAGGGTTTTCCACAAGGTTGAAGGCAATCTCAATATTGCCCTGGATGGTGAGATATCCACGCGCCATCTGTTGATATCCACTGCGCGCATTGGTTTGAATGGCGACACCAATGTGATGCTAAGCCTGGATGATATTACTGAGAGCAAGAAGGCACAGATGGTCCTGCAGGAAAGTAAGGAACGCCTGGCAATATTATATGAGAACATGCCTGGCGGGACGCTTATAATCGGTCAGGATTATGTGATAGAGGATGTAAATTCCCGGACATGTGAGCTCACAGGCTATAAGCGAGAAGAACTTATAGGACAACTTTGCGATATATTATGTCCCAAGGGTTCTTCTTCAAAGAAATGTCCTATCTGGGATGAAGGCATGGAATGCTTCCAGGGAATGGACACTGCTATCAAGTGCAGTGACGGCAGAAGAAATCCTATCCTTAAGAACGCAACAAAAATATCAATCGAAGGAAAGACTTACATTCTTGAGAATTTCCAGGATATTTCCGGACAGAAAGAGGCTGAAGAAGCTCTGACCAGTGCGAAGATGGCCGCTGAAACAGCCAGCAAGATAAAAAGTGAGTTCCTTGCCAGTATGAGCCATGAGCTCAGGACTCCTCTCAATGCGGTCATCGGCTACTCTGATATGCTGCTTGAGGGGGCATTTGGGGAAATGAATAGCCAGCAAAAGCGGTCCCTTGGGCACATACTGGCCAGCGGGAAGCACCTTCTGGAAGTTATCAACGACATTCTTGACCTCTCAAAAGTAGAATCCGGAAAGATGGAGCTACATTGTGAGGATTTCTATGTCCATGATTTGCTAAAGAATGTGGGAAACATCGTCTCCTTGCTGGCAAAAAAGAAAAACATCTCTTTCTCGATCTCTGTCCAGCCGGAATCTCTCGGTGTGAATGCGGATAAAGTGCGCATGAAACAGATATTATATAATCTTGTCAGCAACGCAATAAAATTCACATCGGAAGATGGGTATGTGCGCATAGATGCATGCGAAAGGGATGGCATGCTGGAACTTTCTGTGAGTGACAATGGAATCGGCATCTCGGAAGATGACCAGAATAAGCTGTTCGTGCCTTTTTCCCAGATATATTCAGATACGTCCCGGCACTACGACGGGACAGGGCTCGGACTTTCTCTTGTAAAGAAGTTTGTTGAAATGCATGATGGCGATATTACCTTTGAGAGTGAAACTGGAAAAGGCACTACATTCACTATCACGATCCCTCTGAAAAGGCAACCTCCAGTGAACTGAATGTTCCTGGAGGAACAAATATTTTTATCCCTATCTGGATTTATGCTCTTATAAATGTGGATAATAATCACTATTTATTTATATATCTATACTTAATAAGACCTATGTCACCCTTTTTACGATATACATATCTGTTCCTTATTATGGCACTCACTGGAGCGCTAATCATGGCTGCAGGTTGCCTCTTTGAACGTGAAGCTCAACCACTTGATCTAAACAGTGCACTGGAGTCGGCCGACCTGACATACTACACCGAACAGCTTCCTCCTTATAATTATCAGGAGAACGGAACCTTGCAGGGGATCTCTGTCGATCTGCTCGAGGCAGTAACTGAGAAGATGGGAAAAACGGTGTCTCGAGAGGAGATACACCTTGTCCCCTGGACAGAAGGATATCAGGCGGCTCTCACTAGGAATGATACCGTTCTCTTCAGCATGGCAAAGACTGCAGAACGTGAGGAGTTATTCAAATGGGCAGGGCCTATCTATACGAATAGAAAGGTTCTGTTTGCCAGGCCAGACAGGGGAATTACTATCGAGAATCCTGAAGACCTGAAGGAATACCGTATCGGGGTGATTACCGACGATATCGCGATCCCGTATCTACTCGATATTGGCGTGAATCAAAGTCAGATCGTACCCGAAAGCAACGCATCCTCAATCATTGCTGCGCTTGACAACGGTGAGATCGACCTCTGGGCATGCCCTGAGACTGCCGGCAGATACTTCACCGAACAGGCAACAGGGAACTACTACAGCTACACGGTTGTGTATCAGTTACAGACCCAGGATACTTATTATGCTTTCAGTAAAGACGTCCCCGATCCAGTCGTCCAATCCTTCCAGCAGGCACTCGATGAGCTCAAAATGGAGAAAGACGCCGTGGGCATTAGTGAATATGAGCGGATACTAGGGCGTTACCTTCCATCTATCGGCCTTGCTCAACTCAACTACCTGACCGAGGAAATGGCTCCATTCAATTATCAGGAAGAGGGGAACGTTACCGGCATCTCTGTCGAGATCCTTGAGGCGGTCTTCCGGAATATCGGCGTGAACCGGACACATACGGATATACGCATTGTTCCCTGGGCCGAGGGCTACCAGGCAGCGCAGAACAACAATAGTACCGTTCTCTTTTCCATCGTTCGCACACCAGAACGTGAGCCCCTCTACAAATGGGCCGGACCGTTCACCAAAGCCAGCTTTGCTCTCTTTGCACCGATAAGCAAGAATATTACTATCGCATCTCCGGAAGATCTTAACCAGTATCATATCGGAGCAGTTGAAAACTCTATCGAAAATGACCTCCTCCTCGGTCAGGGAGTGAATGCTTCCCGCCTGGTCCCTGGGCAAAAACCAGAAGATCTCCTTCGGATGATGGAAGAGGGGCAGATCGACCTGTGGGCAACGGGGGATCTCGCCGGGCGACATCAGATGATACAGACTGCAGCAGATCCCAACGCCCATGAGATTGTATATATCTTAAGAGAGAACGATGTTTATTACAGCTTTAGCAAGGACGTCCCGGATACGCTGATAAGCGCTTTCCAGCAGGCTCTTGATACGGTGCGGAATCAGAAGGATGAGCAGGGAGTCAGCGATTACGAAAGGATCATCTACCGGAATCTCGGGGTCAGCTGTGCCCGGCAGACATTCACTGATGAGGCAGTTATCGCTCTTGTGGATGTGACAGCCGCTGCAATTGAGAAAAATGCCTCCGATACTTTCCGGCGTATCAACGCAGGTGAAGCACCGTATCGGGACCAGGAAGATCCGGCTCTCTACGCATTCGTGTATGATGCAAATATAACTATGGTGGCCCATGCAGACAACATCCGGCTGGTCGGTACCAATTTTAAAGGGAAGACTGATGTTACTGGTAAACCGTTCCGCGATGAAATTGTTACCGGAGCGTTGGAGAATGGCACCGGGTGGGAGGAATATGTCTACATGAATCCTGTACAGACGAATCTGTACTACAAGATCACGTACTACAGGTTGGCCACAGGGAGCGATGGCAAGTCGTACATTGTATGCAGCGGCAATTTCAAGAGGTGTGGCATATAATCATAAGTAATTAGCCTATATAGGATATTATACAATATTCTATAATAATTTTTAAAATATGTTTCCAAAACTCCCATCTCCTTAGGGAATGGGTTACCCATAAAGCCATAACCTTTCTTTACAGATAACTCTGTTTCAGGATTAGAATCCTCTTTACTTACAGAAGTTGTGTGCCCTTTGAGGAGCGCCTAAACGCAGGGAAGCCTGATAGACAACAATTATAGGGTTTTACGTTATATACCTTTATAATGCCATCTGAAGACAATATTAATGGGCCTGCCAGTTCTGGGAAATCCGCTACTTTCTGCACACTGACAGAAGATACAGCTTCTACCCGAAAAAGGGATATTATTATTGTCGGACTGCTAATCATATTCATTCTGGCATGGTCAATTTTCCTGATATACTATCCTCCTGAAGAGCTCGTAGCGTATTTGGGAGTGCACAACACCTATCTGGTTGTTTTTCTGCTGGCTGCCATAGGCGGTGTATCCGCTTTCACTTCAACGTCCTTCTACACGGCATTGATTACTATATCACTGGGAGGAATTAATCCGGTATACCTCGCACTTTTTGCAAGTGTCGGACTTACATTTGGAGATATTGTATTCTATGCTATCGGCAAAAAAGGAAAACAATGTCTTCCCTCAAAGTACGGAAAACATATAGGCCGTTTTTTTCAGTTAATAAAAGATAGTGGTGACAAGAACATAGTTTTGCTGATATTTGTTTACTCCTTGACTCCACTTCCCAGCGATGTACTGGCAGTTGCGCTGGCATTCGCAGATTTCCCCCTTAAGAAAATGGTCCCTCCGTTACTTGTGGGAAACTTTGTACTTATACTCGTACTGGCAGAACTTTCGATATATGGTTATCAGTTATTCTGATGGCCCGAGAAAAAGATGCTAAATCTTATTAGGGAATCGCACAATCAATCAGTATTAGAAGGCTGTATGGATGGGAGATGGTCGGATCTCACGGTTGAGTTATCTAAAATTAGTAGTGGTAAGTGAGCTGGCAGCGATCCGTAGTTCCCGAAGACTCGCGTACTTCAGTACAGTATGGAACGCTGGCGGACTTATCTTCTGTGTTCGGAAAGGGTACAGGAATTGCCCCGCCGCTATGGCCGCCAGACTCACTTACAACAACGATAAAGTGGTAAAGCTAAGGTCCGGATTCGAACCGGATGGGATGTTTCGCCAGCTTGAATGGTGCACCATTGAAATCATTGGTTAAATACTTTGCCTTGATGCTCTTTATCACATTATATCTACTGCTAGATAATTGTAATGCTTTTATTATTATTGCCGCTCGGGTATGGTTATAGCACTTGGAAGTTACAAATCATATAGTATTATTGTGTATATTAATATATTATTGCAGTGGAACTAAGGGGGTTACTGCTTGCTAAATGAATCCTGTTTTTGAATAAATTCCCTGTTTAACTCGATTGAATAGAAGTGCTGATAAATTTATAGAAAGCTTATTAATTTTTCACATTTTGTTCTGTATCATCTATTATCTGTTTTCTAGAAAGACGATATTCCCTGAATTACAAATATTCCTCATGAAACATCCTGGCCATAAGCAATGCATAGGATAGCAGTAGAGGCCCCATTATGATGCCCAGCAGTCCGAACAGGTTGAGGCCGATTATAACTCCGATGATGGACACCAGAGGATGCAGCTGGCCAACTTTCTTGTTTATGGCAGGGCGTATGAGGTTATCCGCCGAGCTCAGGATCATGCCTCCTGCAAACACTCCTGCCGCACTGATATAGTCCTGCTGCAACAATTGGATGATGGTTGCAGGAACCCAGATAATGGGAGGGCCCAGTGCCGGGATGAATGACAGTATTAAAGTAACAAATCCCCAGAGGAAGGCACCTTCCAGTCCAAAGATCAAAAATGTAATAGTGAGAAGTCCCCCCTGAATCACTGCAATAACGCCGGAACTTACAAGGATGGTCCTTACTATGGACCTGAATTCACTTAAGAGTTCCATGGTATTCTTTTCATTGAAGGGCACTGCGTTATGCAGGCTACGGACGAAATGTGACTTTTCGCCAATAAACATATAGAATAGTACAAAGTACATTATAATGAATTCGATAAGCCTTTTGCCTGCACTCTGGACCGCACTTATAATCATCTCACTTAGCAAGCTGGCAGCGCTTGACGCCAGCTCTATTATTCTTTCCTGTATGCTGATGTCCGATGGCACCATATCTCGGATGAGATGTATAGCAATAATACTGTTAGTTCCCAGCAAGGACAGAATGCTTGATATGTCCCCTACATTCGCCATTATATCCTGTATCTCTAGGATCATGATTGTGAAGAGGATATATAGTGGTACGAGGACTACTAAGGCAGTGATGATAATTACTAGTACTGCCGCCAGGCTGGATCTTATTCCAAACCTGCTAATAAAGAAAATGTATATGGGCCTGAAAACAACATATAATATGAATGCGCCGAAAAAAGCGTTAATATAAGGATATAATGCATAGGCGAGCACTACTGCCAGTATTACCAGGAAAATAGCTGACAGTGTTCTCTCATAAGAGTGTCCTATCTGTTCTCTGGAATCCTCTCTATTAACTAATTCCTTCATAGAACCTTTGTGGATTTTGTTCACTTTTCTTGAATGGTCGCGTTTTTGACTTGCTCATAGTGTCCATTCTCCTGCCGGAAAAGATATTCTTCATGGAACATCGCCGTCACAAGCAGTACGTATGAAATAAGGAGAGGTCCGATGATGATCCCCAGCAGCCCGAAAAGCTTCAGACCAGTAATGACTCCTATGAGAGTTACTAGGGGATGAATCTTTCCTACTCTCTTCTGGACAAAGGGCCTGAGAACTTCATCTACAAGGGTGTGGAGAATTCCTCCTATTAGCACTCCGACTGCAGTGAACGTGTCACCCTGCATTATTTGTAATGCCAGTGTGGGCACCCATATGATTGGTGGCCCTACAACCGGAAGGAAAGCGAGTAACATTGTCACGAATCCCCAGAGAAAAGCACCTTCAATGCCAAGGAGAAGGAATGTTACCGTAAGTATGGTTCCCTGTAGGATGGCAATTATTCCAGTGCTTATAAGAATGGTCCTCACAAGGGAAGTGAATTGTTCCAGTAATCTATTTGTGTTCTTTTTGTTAAAAGGTATGGCGTTTCGAAGGTTCTGTGCAAATGCAGACCTGTCTCCCACTAGCAGATAGAAGAGTACAAAGTACATTATGATGAATTCAACAAGCCTTTGGCTAATAGTGGATATGGCTCCCACAGCCATGATACTAATTGAATTGGCCAGACTTGATATGATTCCCATCAATCTCTCCATCAGGTCTAGTTCCACGGGCAGTATATTGTTGCTGATGTGACCTATATAATGTATCATCGACTCAATGGAAGAATATATTCCGTTGATGTCTTCAAGCATGACCTGTATCTGCAAAAAAACGATGGCCATAAGGATATAGACGGGTATCAGGATGACCAGGATAGAGATGAGGATCACTGCAAGTGCAGATACCCCTGGTTTAATGTTAATTCTGGTCAAGAACCTGTAAAGAGGTTTGAACACTGCATAAAGTATGAATGCACCGAAGAAGGCGCTGATATAGGGAAACAATGCGTAAGCAAGCACAATTACCAACAGCACAAGTATCGTCAGTGCCTGCCACATCTTGCTAGAGTGTTCCATTATATCTCAGATTCTTGCTGATGATATATAATATATATGTTATATCTGTGAGGTCTTCATAGTTCCTTAGGCCGTAATGATACTTATAAAGTTGAATATGGGTGTCTATGTATGATGTGTATGGTTGCACGGGTTTTGTGGTGTGGATGAACTGTATGAAAGATATGACTTGTATGAATCGTATGAAGGGCATGATTGCATGTTCTCATTATCATCATCATGATTATATTGCATAGTGTAGATATATTTATATATCTCATCTACCTATTGAAAATTGTACTCGCATGAGCTGAGTGTAAATATGGCGGATCACACGCCCCAATTAAGCAGAACGCGACCTCGCCGGATGGTGCATTCGGTGGTACGATATGCAATCATCAAAAAAGCTGAAAATAAATGGTTTGCTTGCAAAAGGAACGTGGGCATCTACAATCCTCTCTCATAAACGTGTACCACGTTCCGATTCAGCTTTACTGCAGAAGAAATATTAGCAGGGCCAAAAGGTTATTCCCACTCTATCTGTTTTAGCTGGCCTTCCCACTCATTTAAATAGTTCCCCTCACAGAAACTAATCCGGAGTGGAATCATATATGTACTGCGAAAAATGTGGCACCTACAATCCTGATGATACTGCAATTTGCCTCAATTGCGGTGCCTATATCCCGACAACGCCTCAATATGCAGGTTTCTGGAAAAGGTTCCTGGCAGCTATATTCGATACTTTCCTTGTAGCTGTGATCGGAGGTCCCATATCTATTATCCTGGGTATCATTCTTGGAAGTGTCGCCGGAAGCTTTGTGGGTATTCTGGGAAACGATTATTTCTTCCAGGCACTCTTCTCTACAGTGTTCTTTTTCATAGCAGGCATCTTCCTTGTTTTGAGGTGGCTTTACTTTGCTATCATGGAAAGCTCATCACATCAGGCAACCTTTGGAAAGGAGCTTATGGGTATAAGGGTCACTGACATGAATGGAAGAAGAATCTCTTTCTGGAGGGCTACCCTCAGGCATTTCGCAAAGATACTCTCTGCCATGGTCTATTATCTGGGTTATCTTATGATAGCCTTCACCCGAAAAAAGCAGGGATTACATGACCTGATAGCTGGTTGTCTTGTAATGAATAAGTGATGCTGGTGATGGATTTAAATTGCTGGTTAAGATGTGTCATTTTCCAAGCAGTTCCCTGTCAAAGTTCTCTATAAGGTCGCTCATTTTCTGGTACCACTCGTCTATTGTTCCCTTGATCATCTTCTTTACCTGCGCGGGTTCAATAGCTGCATACTCGTAATAATATCCACCAATATCTATTGATCTGGTTTCCCTGTAAACAAGGCCTGAAGCTGTGAGATTCTGCAAAGAGCGATAAGCTGTGCTACGCTCTCTTCCAAGTAGCTGGCCAAGTTGCTCTGCGGTCATAGGGCCATTTTCAAGTAGTTTTTTGTAAGTGCTGATGTCAAGTTCTTTCAGGCCAAGTACGCATTTCGCCATATCTTCGCATTTACATTCCGCTCTCATCATTTCAGGGATCGAACTTGCCATAATAATATGCCCTCTTAAATAAAATCTATCTCGTGCAAGATCCTTGTTGGATCGCAAGTGTGTGTTTTGCACAAAACCGTATAGTGTTTGCGTCACTTATATATATAGTTTCCCTGATATTGCTATTCCTTGACACCAATTATACCTGAGAACGAGCGTTCGAACATACCGCTGGATACAGAGGAACTAATCTATCATCCGGACATGATACGCGCCAATGAATGGGTGCTCACCGAGTACACGCCTCCTGTAAGGGATATATGTATCTTCGTACCGTGTTCTAAGAAAAAGCCATATCATGAAAGTCCCTCGCATAAGATATTTGACAGGATCATATTCAGCCTCTTTGAACCTGAAGATGTTCATGTCGTCGTATTCGGAACATGTGGCATCACTCCCCGGGAAATAGATACTGAGTATCCTTTCATGGATTACCAGTTCATCATGGGCAAATGCAATGTTGCAAAGGTGAAGCGTGATTTCCTGAAAATGGAAAGTGAACGTCTTGCAGCATATCTTGAGAAAACACGTGATACCTATAAGCACCGTATTGCTTACTGTATCGGGGATTTCAGGAAAGCGATGGAGATGGCGCTTCAAATGACTGATGTTCAGGTAACTATCGTCCCCAAGGAGGAGACTATAGCCCAAAACCTGCAACCTCAGCGTAAGTTCATATATGGAAGCCTTAACCAGAAAAAATATCTCAAAGACTTTTATGATGCAATAGCCTCAGCAGCCGGTAAGCCATCTCTGGATATTGATCTTGATGACGGGGAATGTGCTGAGGATGATGACTGGTTCCGTCTCTGAGCAGGACCGGAAAAGAAATAGAATGTGGCATTAATGCCACTGTTCATTCAAGGTATGGGGATTGTGCAAGTACGGACATTCCATTGTCTGATATATTGAGCACGCGAACTTCATTTATGGTGCCTGAACCTCTCATCTTCATGATATATATCGATCTCTGGAGGTTGTTGCCTGCGATTATGCGTCCAAGCTTGATAACAGAATCCGCGCCATATTCCACCATGTTGTCAAGGTTGTACATAGCTCCCACCGTTATGACTGAAGTTACCTGATGCTTGCGGAACACGCTGAATACATCATCGATAAGTGTTCTTAACTTGTAGTTGGACTCGATAGCAAGGAAGAGCGCTTCTATGGAATCGATGAAAATACGGGTGGGTTTGATCTCCTCTATCTTGCTTTCTACAAGTTTCTTAAAGCTCTTGATAAGCTCTGATGGTGCGATCTCCACACTTTTTTGAAGGCGAAGGCTTGGATCCGTAATGTCCACAAAGGTGAGTTTTCCCTGCCTGACGTACTCTTCGAGGTTCCAGTTAAAAGAGGTCTGCATTTCCCTTACAATGGATTTTGACTCTTCGGAAGTGATAATGCACATTACATTCTCACCCCTCTTTGCTCCTTCAACAATGAATTGTGTTCCAAAGATAGTCTTACCTGTACCGGATTCTCCCGAGACGACATTTGCAGTTCCCACGAAGTATCCTCCGCGTAGCATTTCATCCAATCCCGGTATTCCCGTCCCTATTCTCTCTGATAGATATGCCTCTGACACGTATACCACCTATGATATCTAAGTAGTTTTGATCTTATTCCCAAACTCAATAAATGTACTGTTTTAATAAAAGGCTACTTATACCTTATTGAGGTGAATGGTACCCTTTGCTCTGATGCCGATGGATCGAGCATTAGTTTATTATGTTATCCTAATATAAAAAAGCGCGTATTTTATTTATAAGCACTTGCAGTCTGCTTTCCAACATGTGAAAAGACCTATCTTTAAAAGCGTGAACTATTTGTATTATCGCAGGCAATCCTCTGTGCTTACCAAAGGAACCTGCTACGGCCTATGGAACTTGCTCGTTCTTCAGGAGATGGACATGATATTAAGAGATGATTCAAATGAAAATGAAAGGGAGCTTCTTGCAAAGGTTATCAAAGGCGAGATTCCTTATCACCGGATAGATTCACTGACGGACAAAGAGACAGCGGTCAGGATAAGGCGATCTGCAGTTGAAAGGTCTTATGGTGTGGAGCTTGAACACATCAGGACATGTTCCCTTAATCTTGAAGATGCAACAAAGCGCAACATAGAGAATATGATAGGCGCTATCCAGGTGCCGCTGGGTGTTGCAGGTCCGTTAAAAGTAAAAGGAGAGTTTGCCGAAGGTTCCTATCATATCCCGTTGGCTACGACGGAAGGCGCCCTTGTTGCAAGCGTGAACAGGGGATGTTCTGTCATAACCGGATCTGGTGGCTCAAATGTGCGCATATTCCAGGATGTTATGACAAGAGCCCCTGTATTCAAACTTGATAATGTGGTCAGGGCAAGGGAATTTGCAGACTGGGTAAAAGATCCCGAGGTATTTTCCCGGATGAAGGACAAGGCATCACAGACGACCCGCTTCGGGGAACTTGTCGGAGTTGAGTCGTACGTTACAGGGAATACTGTCTACCTCCGTTTTTCATATGACACTAAGGATGCCATGGGCATGAACATGGTGACCATAGCCACAGAAGCCCTGACAGCACTTATCGAGGATGAGTTTGGAGCGATTCCTATCTCACTTTCAGGTAATATGTGTACTGATAAGAAGCCGGCTTCAATAAACATCATTCTGGGCAGGGGAAAAACCGTTGCAGCGGATGTCATAATTCCGAAAGGCCTGGTCGAGGAGCGCCTGAAATGTAAGCCTGAGACAATGGTGGATGTAAATTACAGGAAGAACCTGCTTGGTTCTGCACGTGCCGGTGCGCTTGGGTATAACGCACATGCTGCGAATATAATTGCTGCAATGTTCATCGCATGCGGGCAGGATGCAGCCCATGTGGTGGAAGGAAGTACCGCCATTACAACCATGGAACTGACAAAATATGGTGACCTTTATTGTTCGGTGACCATTCCGTCCCTAGCAGTGGGTACGGTCGGAGGGGGAACAGGTCTCGGACCGCAAGGCGACTGCCTGAAACTGCTTGGTGTGAAAGGTTCAGGAACCCCGCCGGGCACAAACTCAAAGAAACTGGCCGAGATTGTGGCTGTCGCTGTGCTGGCAGGAGAGATCTCCCTAATTGGCGCCCAAGCTGCCGGACATCTTGCCAGGGCACACGCGGAACTTGGACGCTGAGGATTTTGCTGAAAATGGCATGACCATTTTCAACATTTATCCCTGGCTTTTCTCAGCAGGTCCGAGCATTCGCTCATTTTCTGTTCTGCCTGCAGGATATCATCCGCCAGCTCCGTATAGCCGGCATCCCGTACTTTTACCGACCATTCCTTGAAACTCTTGCTATGGCTTTCATTATGCTCGACCCAGTGTTCAAGAAGATGTGCCAGTTTTGATCTGTTTATGTCTTTTGTCATTTATTCGCCTCAATGTTCTGACTTGTGATAATGTTATATGGAAATGCGGTTCTAAATGTCTGCCGGGCTGGTTATCTCTCCGGTTAGCGCTGATGCGGCGGCTGTAGCCGGGGAGGCAAGATAGATGAATCCTCCCGTGCCCATCCTGCCTTTGAAGTTCCGGTTGGCTGTCGATATGCATACCTCTCCCTTGGCAATGACTCCCATGTGTCCTCCAAGGCAGGGTCCACATCCGGGTGTGCCAATTGTCGCTCCGGACTCAAGGAGTGTCTCTATGATGCCTTTACGGACAGCCTTAAGGAACACCTCTCTTGATGCAGGGATGACAAGTGTCCTGACAACCACCTTTTCTCCTTTGAGGATATTCGCTGCTGCTTCAAGGTCTTCCAGCCGGCCATTGGTGCAGGTTCCGATAAATGCCTGGTCGATCCTGGTGGCGGGCAGCTCTGAGATATTGCATACATTATCGACATTATGCGGGCATGCGACCTGCGGTTCCAAAGTACCTGCATCAAAATGGTACTCCTGTGAATAATGCGCATCCTCGTCCGCATATACGGGCTCATAGCTTCCCTGAGAACGCTCCTTAAGGTACTCAAAGGTTGTTCTATCAGGCGGGACTATCCCTGCCTTTGCTCCCATTTCTATTGCCATGTTACAAAGAGTCATCCGGCCTGAGATGGAAAGGTTTTCTATCGTGCTTCCATAGAACTCCGCGGCTTTATAGGTAGCTCCTGCCACCCCCAGGGTTCCGATTATCTTGAGTGTGAGGTCCTTTGCATGGGTGTGTTTTCCCAGTTTTCCATCTGCCGTTATCCTGATGCTCTCAGGAATCCTGAACCAGAGTTTACCTGTGGCGAATATCTCTGCCATGTCCGTAGCCCCCACTCCTGTTCCGAAGGCTCCGAACGCTCCGTAGGTGCATGAATGGGAATCGGCTCCTACTATGAGCTTTCCGGGCAGTGCAAATCCTTTCTCCGGAAGCAGCTGGTGGCAGATGCCTTCTCCTGTGTCATAGAAGTTCTTTATTTCCTGTTCCTTCACCCATTCACGGATGTCCTTCTGCAAGGCTGCGGTGGTGTCGGTGTTTGCCGGCGTAAGATGATCAAAGGGGATAACAATCTTTTCCGGATCCCATACTTTCCTGATCTCCATTTCCCTGAAAGATCTTACAGCAAGTATGCTTGTCCCATCATGAGCCATGGCACAGTCTACATCCGCTATGACAAAATCATTCTCTTTGGCATGTTTTCCTGCTGCACGGCTGAATATCTTTTCGCTGATAGTGCTCAAAAAAATAACTCCATTTCTTGCAGTTCATCTGCTGTAGTGTATGATTATGAGACAGATTATCCCGATATAAAATCTGCGATTGAATTATCTGTCGGTGAGCAGAATAAATAGGGTTGGAAAATTTAAAATATGTCCTGTTATTCTCTGCAGTGCCCATAGAATGTAAACAGTGAGTCTGTGATCTTGTTTATACTTCAGGTAAGACTTTTAAGTCTCTCGATGTTCTCAAGCACTGATCTGCTCTCATATAGCACTTTTTCTTCGATGCTGCCAATTATTTCTTCAAGGGGTGTGATCAGCCTGTATAGCTTAACCGGCCTGCCTTTACCTTCGTTTTTCTTTTCTTCCCTAATCTCAACCCAGTTGTTGTCTCTAAGGAATCTCATGGCAATACTGACTTCAGGCTGACGCAGATCTGAAGTTGCTTCTATTTCACGGGAAGTTATTTCATCCCCGCTAGCCAGGGTCGCAATCGTCAGTGCAACAGGTCTGTTCATATCCAGTTTCCTGAGCAACTCGACCATTTCGTACTCCTTTTCATTCATGTTGCGGGGTTTCTTTTCTCTCATGCAATATCACCAAATAACTTTCAGTTTCGTTTTATCTTTAATTCTGAATGGTCACCAGAACATTTTCCTTTACTGTGTGGATCAGACAACTGTCTGATCAGCAGTTTACACATCATTTAATACCTGATCTTGATGCGTTGCAAGTTCACAACTATTATAAGTATTTATTATATATTAATCCATATTACAACAAAATAGTGAGTCTGCAACGTATATTTCATACAATAGATAATTTGGTATAGTAATGGCTATATAAAGAACATATAGTCAACTCTAAAAATTGATTATTCAAACCATTATTCAAAATAGAAGTGCCCATTATCAATACAGCATCGGAATAAAATAGTGGGAGCTATGTATCAGTTCGAGATATGGTGGCTGGCGCAATAGGTAGCAAAAGCCCTAAAAATTAGAATGGGCCCGCTGAGATTCGAACTCAGGACCTCACGGTTATCAGCCGTGCGCTCCACCGAGCTAAGCTACGGGCCCACTTGCATATTTTATTGCTCCTGAATAATTGTGTTATTCAAGCGACACTCCAAATACGCATACAGGTACTTTAATATTTCGCTCTGCCCCATCCCTTACTACTATATTATTTTACGATGTATAGCTTTGCGGGTCACTCCCAGCGATAACTTTATTTGGTATAATACCTGTATGAGGTCAATTACTGGGCTGGTAGATCAGGGGAAGATCGCTACCTTGGCATGGTAGAGGCCTCGGGTTCAATTCCCGACCAGTCCACTCAAATATCTCCAATAGTCTTTAAAATGTGCTATTGGCCGTTTCATATTTTTCTCATTTCCTGTGTAAGTTGCATAATATTTTTCTGAGCTCCTACACATCTTGAAGTTGTTCTGCCAGCAGATCATACTGTTTTTCCAGTTCAGGCATAATAGCTGTAATATCTTCCAATTTACCTATGTTGCCCGCTTTCTCCATCCGGGAAGCGACATCGCTCAGGGCCATGCCGCCAAGGTTTGCCGAAGCACCTTTGATCTTATGTGCATACGCGCTGACGCCGGATATTTCTCCCTTTTCAATTGTTTTTCTTAGTTCATAGACATGCTTTGGCATATCTTTCAGGAAAATTGCAATCAATCTTCTGGCAAGATCTTCATCGCCCATTATCCTTTCAAAGAGGGCTTCCCTGTCAAATACCAGTGGTTTTGCAGGCGCATCCTTGTCAGTATGGGATAATGTGCCTTCATGTCCCTCTCTCTGTATCGTTGCAAGCCATTTATCCAGTACCCTTTTCAGAGCCTCCATAGAAACTGGCTTTGAAATATAATCATCCATGCCTGATTCTATAAACCGCTCCCTGTCTCCCTTCATGGCATGTGCTGTCATTGCAATTATCGGGACGTCCTTATTGAGGACTGCAGAACCAGAATAACGAATAAGTCTTGTAGCTGCCAGTCCGTCCATTTCAGGCATCTGCACATCCATGAGCACAAGATCATAAGGAATCATTTCTAGGGCTTTTAATGCTTCTGCACCATTGGCCACAGTATCTGTACGGAATCCCAGCTTCTTTAACATGCTCTGGGCTACCTTCTGATTGACTATGTTGTCCTCAGCCAGCAGGATCCTTACATTATTAGTGTGCCTCTGCGGGACAACATTTTCGTTAACATTAGAGCTTTGTTCCTGTATCTTCCGGTCTATGGGCAGAAGGGATGACAGCTTATCGAATAGCTCCGACTGTCTGAGTGGCTTGGTAAGGTAAGCTTCAAAATAGCTCCTTTCGAGCTGCTCCATGACAGGCCACTGTCCCAGGGATGTCAGCATTATCAGGAATGTGTCTTTTATTTTGTCATCAGACTTTATGATCCTTGCAAGGGTCAGTCCATCCATTCCCGGCATATGCATGTCCAGGATTGTCACATGGAATGGCTTGTGGTCTTCATGTGCTCTGTAAAGAGTCTGCAGTGCCGTGGGACCATCGACAGCTTCCACTGGATTTGTACCCCACGAAGAGAGCTGAGAGATAAGTATCTCCCGGTTTGTGGCGTTATCGTCTACAACGAGTATGCGCGCACTTTGGATATCCGCTGGCAGAAGTTTCTTTATTGCACCGTCTGGCCTCTTGGCAAAGCGGAGCGTGAACCAGAACTCTGAGCCTTTTCCCTCATTGCTTTTAACACCTATGTTCCCTCCCATCATTTTCACAAGCTGCTTTGAGATGGCAAGACCAAGGCCTGTCCCACTATATTGTCGTGTTGTGGAGGCATCTATCTGGTAGAACTGGTTAAAAAGAAGGCCTATCTTATCTTCTGCAATACCTATTCCTGTATCCTTTACAGAAAACCGCAAGAGGACCTCTGTGTTTGTTTCGGATTCCCGGGTCACCCTTACGACCACTTCACCCAGATGGGTGAACTTAACCGCATTACCGGCAAGGTTGGTCAATATCTGTTGCAGACGTCCTGGATCGCCGCTGATATAAGCAGGCACATCCGGATCTGCTGCGCAAATAAATTCCAGCCCCTTATCGTGTGCTTTTATGGATAGCATAGCAGCAAAGCTATCCAATACATTGTGCAGATCAAAATCCAGCATTTCCAGCTCTAGCTTACCTGCCTCTATCTTTGAGAAGTCCAGTATATCATTGATTATCTCTAGCAGCGCCTCTCCACTTGCCTGCACCGTTTCAACATAATGTCGTTGCTCTTCATTGAGCTCTGTGTCAAGAAGCAGACCTGTCATGCCGATCACACCATTCATTGGTGTGCGTATCTCATGGGACATGTTGGCCAGGAACTCACTCTTGGCTTTGGTGGCCTCTTCTGCCCTTGCCAAAGCCCTGTCAAGTTCCTTATTCTTTATTTCCACCTCATCTGCATATGTTTGCAGTTTTTCTTCAGCAAGTTTGCGTTCGGTGATGTCCACCAGCATTCCAATAAGTCCTCCTTGTCTGCCATTGGCCAGGCGGACCCCATCAACTGAGTACAGGGTTATATGCATATTCCCGTCCGCATACATAATCGGCAGCTCATAGCTCCTTTGACTTGCCTCGCTAATAACCTCCATGTCCTCGGCGTGGAAACTCTTACGCTCTTCCATAGGCAGGTAATCTAAGTCCAGGACGGTTTTCGTGAGCATGTACTCCCGTGTTGTATTAAAAACCCTTTCATATGCGCGGTTACACCCTGCAAACCTTCCTGTGGCATCTTTGATGAAGATGGGGTGGGGAATGCTGTCAATGAGTGACTGTTGGAAAATTACCTGGTCTGCCAGCGCTTCCTCGGCACGTCTGCGTTCTGTGATGTCGCGGAATGACCACACGCGTCCAACAATATCCTCGCCGATCTTTTGGGGCTGGGAGTATCTTTCAAAGATACGCCCATCTGAAAAATCAATATGGTCAAAACTGGATGCTTCCGGTCGTGCATATAAGTCCATTACCTTGGACACGAACATATCCGGATCAGAAAGCTGTGACAGAATTGCTTTTAGTACAGTGGTATCATCATGGTTGGAAAGAAGTTCTTCAGAAAGCTGCCACATCTCGGCAAACTTTCGATTCCAGTGTGTTATCCTTCCTTCCCGGTTCACTATCAGGATGCCATCTGCTGTTGATTCCAGTGATGCGTTGAGCAGGGATATCGAATATTTAAGTTCATCGTCAGCACGTTTGCGTTCGGTGATGTCCCGGCTAACTCCCAGAATGCCAACAAATGCACCTTGTTCATTATAGATGCCTGAGATCGTAGCTTCTGTCCAGACAGTTGAACCGTCCCTGCAAGGCTGTTCAAGCTCAATACGATTTGCGGGGAAGCTTTTTCCTTTGTGGATCGCTTCCTTTACTAATCTTATTCCTTCCAGGTAGTGTTTTAGGGAAACAGGAGTTAACAACTCCGAAGGTCGTTGTTTTAGTACCTCTTCCGGTGTATATCCACGGAGCTTCTGGACAGACGGACTGATATATGTGAACCTGCCATCTATGTCCATTGTCCATATGACGTCCGTGGAATTATCCGCCAGAAGACGGTGTCTTTCTTCGCTTTCTTTTAATAGCTGCTCGGAACGCTTGCGTTCGGTGATGTCCCTGGCTATCCCTTCCAGGGCTGTCAGATTTCCTTCTTCATCATAGAGCAATATGTTTTTTTGCTCTGCCCATATAACCTGTCCATCTTTTCTTACCCAGCGAAGTGTGACAGTAGTTCTATCATTGTCTCTTCCTTTTGATAGGCGCTCCAGAATTTGGCGGTCGTCAGGATGTACAAGCTTAAAGCCCAGATCAGGGTCTTCATAGTGCTCTTCAGGGGTGTAGCCTGTGATCTTAGTAGCTGCGGGACTAACGTAAGTGAATCCTCTTTTTGGTTCAAATTCATAACGATATATTATATCATCGGCATTTTCCGCTAACCTTCTAAAACGTTGCTCGCTTTCCCTTAACTTCCGATCTACATTTTTACGCTCCGTGATGTCCTGGAACACGGTAGCAAAGATATCCTTGTCTATCCGATATGCATTGATGCTATAGTATCGCTGCAATGGTTCAGAGAACTCCTCAAAGCTAACAGGGGTCCCGGTGAGTGTGACTTTCCCATATTTCTCTATAATAGATTCTTTTTCAATACCAGGAAGAACTTCGGTTGCCCGCCTTCCCAGGATATCGGCAACTTTCAGTCCGGTCTGCTTCTCAAATGCATCATTTGCTTCAAGGAATACATAGTCTATCGGGTTGCCTTCTTCATCCTGGACTATCTCATGGATAGCCACGCCACTAAGAGAATTCTCAAAGAGGCCGCGATACTTTACTTCACTTTCACACATTGCTTCTTCAGCAGCTATCTGACTCATGATATTCCATACAGAGTCCATAAGCAGCGTCAGCTGGAGGGTATCATTTCCTGTATATTCGGATCCCTTGTTGGCAACTCCGGCCACAGCGACTATTTTATCATTTCTGAAAATTGGTATGGTCATGAACCTGTGAAGTTCGACATGTCCCTGCGGATATCCTTTCTTTAGTGGATCTGGAGCATGAAAGTCATTGACTGTTATTGTCTTGCGCTGCCTGACGGCTTCTCCCCATATGCCTGTATCTTCCAGTCTATATATTGTCTGAGGCTGGACGATCGAACACTCTTTCATCACATCTTTGGACCAGGTATTAAGAGCAAACTCTTTTCGGGTCTCATTGTAATGATATATGTAACCGATTTTGCTCTCTGTAAGCTTTATGGCCTCATTAAGTGCAAGATCAAGGAATTCCTGGACCGAATCATGTCTGGACTGCAGGATATCCACGAGGCTTTTTAGCCGTTCTTCCCTTAGGCGCAACTCCTCCACAGCCTTTTTGATTTCGGTTATATCTGAATGAGAGCCCGCCATTCTGTAAGGGACGCCATCTTTATCCCGAAGTGCTTCTCCCCTTGCCAGTATCCAGATGTATGAGCCATTTTTATGCAGAAATCGGAATTCAATGCTATATGCAGGAATTTCGCCAGTAAAGTATCTGCGTATATATTCCTGTACACGTGTTATATCATCAGGATGCAGCTTGTCTTTAAAGGTAGAAAACATGTTTGGCAGCTCATGATCCTCGTACCCTATCATCTGTTTCCATTTGGCTGACAGGTAAAGGGTGTTGTTGCGCAGGTCCCAGTCCCATATGCCATCATTGGAACCGTTGACTGCCAGCATGAATTGTTCGCGGCTCTTTTCTAACTCATCAATTACTTGTTTACGCTCAGTAATGTCTATAGAATATTCTATGATGCTGTCAAGATCTCCATTATCATCGAAGATGGGGTATGCATTGACCTCCACATATACCTGCCTTCCCTCCGAGTCTATATGGATGTGTTCTGCCTTTGCAGGTTTTCCTGTCTTCCTTATCTCTTCCATTGGGCATGGATGTTCTGAGCCACAACAAGGTTCACAAAGTCCGTGGCTTGCCTCGTAGCACTTGCTATTGAGGGTGATGTTGTAATGGGAAGTGGCAAAAGAGTTTGCAAGTCTTATGTTATGGTCGCTGGCATCAATGACCATAAAAGGATGGGTAAGTGAATCCAGAAGTGTGGTAAGAAATCCTGATTGACTGCTTGGGAAGTCTTCAGTGCCTGATTCCTCTGATCGCTCCTCGTCTTTTGCTATTATATTGGAGTCTTTTTGACCATGTGGGTGTAGGCTTTTTTTCATATGCTTCCTTCCTGACCATTTAATTCATGAACTGAGTTTTTTGATGAATAGGTATGACATTTGCACACTTTCACAATCCTGATTGTATTTATTATATGGGCCGTTATATATAATTTCTCAGTGCCTTTTATGTTCAAATATTGCTATAATGCTATTGGCATGTAGGCTCTTGCATATATCTGATTAATATTTTGTAGAATCAATTGAATTAATTTATATGTATGTACAGTTTTGAGAGATGTGTTAATGGTAAGTTAATATTGCAACTGGAGGGTATAGCAATATAGTGGATGTTTCAATAATATGTTCAGGTGATTCGATGAAGAAGTACACATTATTCATTTTGTTGTGTCTGGTATTTGCAAGCGGATGCGTGTCCCAGGACACTGTGGAGCAGGGTGATCATGTTGCAGTCGATTATATTGGAAGGTTTGAGAATGGAAGTGTCTTTGACACTTCTCTTGAGCAGATAGCGGTCGACTCAGGGTTATATAGCCCTTCAAGGAACTATGAGCCTTTGAATTTTGTTGCAGGCCAAGGCCAGATGATCGAAGGATTTGACGAGGCTGTAATTGGCATGGCTGTGAGCGAGGAAAAAACAGTTACCATTCCACCGGAGAAAGCCTACGGGAACTATTCTCAGGACCGATTGTTCCAGTTCCCTTCGGAGGAATTCACAAATGCCAATATCACTCCTGTGGTAGGGGCAAAAGTTCCTACGATGCTGGGTACATGCACAATAGTGGATGTTGCTGAAGGGAATGTCACTCTTGACTGTAATCATCAGCTTGCAGGGGAGACGCTCGTCTTTACGATACAAATTGTTTCCATAGGTGAGTGATTTTCAGGCAGGGATCGTACATGGAAAAGGAAGAGAAGGTCGTAGTTATCCTGCTTGCAATGGTATTCCTTTCCCTTTCGATAGTGTATGTAACATTCTTCACAGGTGATAGTCCGGATGTGGCTGAATTCTCAGCCATGTCCGGGGCAGGTGAAAGGGTTTTCCTGGAAGGTAGTATCGTTACTAAACGCTTTACTTATACTGGTAATCATCTTCTGATGACAGTTGATTCAGGTTCCGGGCCTGTTAAGGTTTTCATTCCGTCTGGAAATGGTGCAAAGGATATCGGTGCAATGATAAATGAAGATGATGTTGTGCGTATTTTCGGGACTGTTGAAGAGTATGAGGGTGAGGTTGAGATAGTCGTCCAGCATAAAAATGATGTTGTTCTGGTCAAAAACGCCTGACCGCTTCAAACAAAATGAACTAATCGCTAAAGATTTAAACGAACACTGCGTCATAAACAAGCATGAAGGCCTGTATAATGTGTGGAGGCGAGGGGACAAGGCTGCGCCCTTTGACATTTGAAAGACCAAAGCCGAGTATACCAATACTCAACAAACCCTCTGTTGTACATCTAATTGAGCATCTCTCCAAAGAGGGCTTCAATACCATTGTCATTACTCTCGGGTACATGGCGGAGAACATAGAAGAGCAGTTAGGCGACGGACGTATCTTCGGAGTACATATCGATTATGTATATGAGAAAGATAAACTGGGCACCGCAGGCGGGGTAAAGAACGCTGAGAAGTATCTCAAAGATGAGCCTTTCCTCGTGCTTGGCGGGGATCACGTATTGAACCTTAATCTCAGGGAGATGTACCGTTTTCATGAAACCAACGATTCCCTTGTGACCATTGGGCTCCTTTCCATAGACGATCCCCGGGAATTCGGTATCGCAGACATGGATGTGAATAACAGGATACGAAGATTCCTGGAGAAACCCGGGCCCGGGGAGATATTCAGTAATCTTGCAAGCACTGGTATATACATGTGCGACCCGGAAATATTTGACTGGATACCTGCAAACACAAAATATGACTTTGCCAAGGACCTTTTCCCAGCAATGCTTACAAAGAACTACAAAATTAATGGTATACTCGCGCGCGGTAAATGGACTGATGTGGGAAATGCCTCCGCTTACAGGCAGGCTCAGAGGTGGATGCTGGAAGCTTTGCCGGGTACTACTATTGTCGGGCATTTCAGCAGCAAGGACGCCCGTCTGACAGGGCCGCTCCAGTTAGGGAATAATGTCTCGGTTGGCTCCAACTCTGCCATTGTAGGCCCTGTGGTGATAGGCGAGAACACAAGGATTGGTGATAATGTGCTCATAGGGCCTTATACTACCATCGGGTCCAACTGCGTTATTAATGACGGATCAAGGATATTGTCCTCATATATCTTCAACAATATTACTATTGGCAGTAACTGTAATGTATCGGGCTCTATCATTGATAACGGGGCACAAGTGTCTGAAAATTCCTGTCTTGAGAATGGTACCGTCATCGGGCCGAATGTTGTCATAGGGAACAACACGACCGTGCATTCCAATACAAAGATATGGCCTGACATAGTGATACCTGATGGCACAAGTGTAAAAAATGATATGATCAATGAATCCTATATTTAAGCACACCTTGTTTGCCTCATTTTTCATTTCAGGTCTGATCGCATGAACAAGCTGAAGAAATGGCTTATAGTCTCATTACTCATAAGCCTTGTATCGGGAATTATTGTCTTAATTCTTACATTTGACACCGGTACCATTCATGGCTTATTGAGCATAAGGCCTGAGTATATCATCGCAGCAGCCTGCATACATTTTTTGTCGTATCTTGTATGGGGTATGCGGCTTCGTGGTATGTGCAAGACCCTTGGTTACAAAGTAAGCAATGCAAGGTCTTTTCAGATAGTTACCTCAAGTACCTTTGCAGCATCGGTCACTCCCTCCTCCATGGGCGGGGAGCCTGTCAGGATACACCTTCTTCATATTGATAGGATGCCTCTTGGAAAAGCATCTGCAGTAGTGCTTGGTGAAAGACTGCTTGATGGAATCGTCATACTGTCCCTTGCGCCTCTTTCACTCTATGTGCTTAGGGGTGTAATGGAAGATCCGGGTATTGATGCACTGCTCATTACAGCAGCATTCTTTTTAATGGGGGTTCTCGTGCTGGTGCTATATGCAGTATGGAAACCGGAGGCTACAAGGAGAATGACAATGTTCTTTGTAAAACGGATAGCTCCTTTTGTTGGTGCCGGGACTGATGCGCGGCTTGAGCATATTATCTCAAAAGTGGACTATGAGCTTGAAAATTTCCATGACAGCATCTTCTTATTTATGAAAAAGGAAAAGCGCAAAGGTCTTTTGTATGGCGTGTTGAATACTTTCCTCTTCTGGGGTGTAGAATTCTCCATGCTGTATGTCATACTCATCGGCCTGAATCAATATCCAAATCCCCTGGTTGTGATTGCCGCCCAGGTGCTTATGGTGCTCCTTATGGCAATACCTGCAACTCCCGGGGCAAGTGGTATTGCAGAGTTTGGCGCGACCACGATATTTTCGGTTTTTGTGAGCTCCTCCCTCCTAGGCATAACTGTTGTCGTATGGAGGGCGCTGACCTTTTACATGAATCTCTTAGTTGGCGGTTTTGTCAGCTTCCGGATACTCAAGGACACGGAAATGATGAAGAAACTCCTGCGATGAAGCCTTACTTCTGGCTGAATGTAAGATAGTCCTTTAAAACCTCTGCATTATTCAGTCTCATATGGTCTGTCCTTTTCAGAAAATCCTCTATGCCTGAGAAAGGCGTCATGCTTTTTATTGCCACGGCCTGATTCTTTCCAAGCCCCGGTAATTCCCTGATCAGTGAAGCGGGCGCTGTATTGACGTCAAGGGGGAAAGGCACTCCTGTTATCGAGCGGTGTCCGTGTCCGGTTACAATCACATCGATGAACTCCCCAAGTGGCATCTGTGCAGGGATACCTGCAAGCAGCGGGTATGAGCCCATCTGTCTTGCAAAACATATATTCCCGTCATTGACCTCACACAGGACTTCTTTCAGAACAGTCCCCAAGGGTACGAGTTTCCTGAGCATGGGCAGATCTATGTCTTTTCTTATATTTTCCTTGTAATTCAGGAACACTCGCTTGTTCTTTGTAACAAGCTCGTCATTGCCGTACATTTCGGTTCCCGGGAAGGCCATGACCTGCCTGATATTTATCCTTCTTAAAAGAAGGTCTGCATCAAGCACTTTCCTGAGGAAATCATGATTTAACTGGAATGTCTTTTTGGTTTCGCCTTTAAGGCCATGCACAAAGTTGAGTCCCGGAAGCAGTTCAGGCATCCCGTTAACCCCTCGTGCTCTTCCGATTTCATTGATCATGCGTATAGCTTCGAATACTTCTTCAGGCATGGCCTTAAGGTCATTGGCCCGGATAACTGCCGGGTCGGCACTTTCCATCCCCAGAGCGGCAACGTCTCCTGGGGTATGGTATTGTACGATGGTTTTGAATATCTCCCTACACTGTTCCGTATATGAGGATATGGTGGCAGGGTTGGCGTTGTCCATGTGCAGGACCCGTAGTTCAGGAGCTACTATGCGAATGCCTCTGTAGAGCGATAGCAGCACTTCGGGGTCCGGTTGCAGGATATCGCCTCCCGTATCCTTTGCGTGGTAGCTGAGTATGTCCGGCTGGCGTCCTATTCTGAAAAACCGGGCTCCATGGTCGTATAGTCTCGCAACTTCCTGGATAACCTCATCCACAGGCCTGTAGTCCGAGGCCCCGTAGAACGGCTCCGTGCAAAAAGAACAATGTACTTTGCGCCCGCATCCTCTGTATGTCTCCAGCTCGCAAACTACGTTGGGATAATCCGGATGCTTCTTTATTATGAAAGCACCTTTTGTACTCCATCTTCCTATCTCTTTGACACTCCTGAACCGATGGGTACAGTTCTCCAAGTCTCTCATAGTGCTGCTGTTCTCAAGAATGTCGAACACAAATGCTTCTATATCTGCCTGTGAGGCATGGACGTTCTCTGCCTGTATGCCAAGTGAGCGGGCAGTTTTCCCTCCTTCGTAACTAAATCCAAGTCTTATGGGCCCCCCCAGGACTTTCAGCCCAGGAGCTGCGCTGAAAATGCTTTCGATCTCTCCCGGGCTGATGGGTGTTGACCGGAGATATTTACCTGGAACTGTCATCCCGGCTACGATGATAACAATATCAGCTTTTTTGATCAATTCTTCTGCAGTATGAGGGTCTGCCCTAACAGAATCGATAGTTAAGTAATGGATCGCTTCCTCTTCGAACTTTCTTTCCCTTAATGCTCCTGCTATGTATCTAATATATGGGGAGATGTAGGGAGGAACTCCGAAGCATGCAGGCTCGTCCACATACCCGTCAATGATCATTGCGTGGTTAATCGTCATAATTCCCTGCGGATAATTGAATAGGCTCAAAAAGTACTGTTGATTATCTATATTATCAGATATATTCTCTGCAATAGTGCATTGTAAAGGCTTTTACCCTGCTAGGTGAGCATTTGATTCTATTTCTCGCTCCTGCTCTTATTTCCCTTTTGCGCCCGAACAGCATGAGTATGGTCAATTTCTTACACCGTATGCCCTGTATGCTTCTTTCATACTTGGTATGATCACTTCATACAGCATTATTATGTGATTAAATTTATGTATATTTCTTAACAAGCTTACATTAAGGAAGTTATGATGTGTATGATTTTATCTGATGGAACGTGTATGAACTATTATGGCCCTCAAGGGCGCACACTTGTTATATATCCCCTTTTCTATTACTATAGTAGTTTATATGGCATGCAAACAGAGGTTTTCCAATGAGAAGTGACAAGACCAAAAAAGGATTTGAGCGTGCGCCAAACCGCTCGCTTTTGAAAGCTACCGGGCTGACAGATTCTGAAATGGAAAAACCGTTCATAGCGGTTGTCAACTCCTGGAATGAGCTGATCCCAGGGCACATCCACCTAGATAAGGTCGCTGAGGCTGTAAAAGCTGGCATAAGGACTGCAGGTGGCGTTCCTTTTGAGTTCCATACTATTGGTATATGCGACGGGATAGCCATGGGTCATGAAGGAATGAGGTATTCCCTCCCAAGCCGCGAAGCTATCGAAGATTCTATTGAGCTTGTTCTTCAGGGACACCAGCTTGACGGCATGGTCATGATAACCGCATGTGACAAGATAACCCCTGGCCATCTTATGGCATCAGGCAACCTGGACATCCCTACTATAGTTGTGACAGGCGGGCCCATGATGCCGGGTTACGTTGACGATGAATACCGGGACCTTATTTCCGTCTTTGAAGGGGTGGGCGAGTGCCAGGCATCAAAAGTTTCTGAGAAGCAGTTGAAACTTCTGGAGGATTGCTCCTGTTCCGGTGCCGGCTCCTGTGCGGGCATGTACACGGCCAATACAATGGCCTGCATGACCGAGGCTCTTGGGCTGAGTCTGCCAGGATGCGCCACAACTCATGCTGTTGATGCCAAGAAGATACGCATTGCAAAAGAATCCGGCGAGCGCATTGTTTCCATGGTTCACGAAAACCTCACGTCGCGGAAGATGGTTACCATCGAATCCTTCGAGAATGCTATCATGGTGGACCTGGCAATAGGCGGCAGCACAAACACTACTCTGCATCTGCCTGCTATTGCACATGCCTTTGGTCTGAACCTGACGCTTGATACCTTTGACAGGCTGAGCAGGACCACACCACACATAATATCTCTCAAGCCGGGTGGAGTACACTATATGATCGATTTCGAGCGTGCAGGGGGCATACAGGCTATCATGCAGCGCCTTAAGTCAAAACTGCATCTTGGCCAGATGACGGTCAACGGCAAAACGATCGGCCAGAATCTTGATGAGTTCCCGATAATAAATCCCAAGCTCAACGCACAGGTCATAAGTACGCTTGAAGCTCCCATTCATAAGGAAGGCGGTATTGCAGTTCTCAAAGGCAGTCTTGCTCCGGATGGTTCCGTTGTCAAGCAGGCAGCAGTGAGTCCCAAGATGCTCCGGCACAGCGGCCCTGCACGTGTCTTTAACAGCGAGGAGGATGCAATGCAGGCTATCCTCAAGGGTAAGATCGTATCAGGTGATGTTGTCATCATCAGATACGAAGGTCCTAAGGGTGGTCCCGGGATGCGCGAGATGCTTTCCCCCACATCGGCCATAGCAGGCATGGGCCTGATCGAGTCTGTTGCCCTGATAACTGATGGCAGGTTCTCGGGAGGCACAAGGGGACCATGTATAGGGCATGTTTCCCCTGAGGCGCAGGAAGGGGGGCCCATAGGTCTTGTAGAAGAGGGAGACATCATCGAGATTGACATCCCTGGAAGGAAACTGGATCTTAAGGTAACTCCGGAGGAACTTGCCAAGCGTAAAACCACCTTCGTCTCTCTGGAAAAGCCCGTGACCGGCTACCTTGCAAGATACAGGAAATTTGTAAGTTCCGCAAGTAAAGGCGCTATAATAGAATGAGCATGAAGGGCAGAATGGCCCTTTTGTTCATCATCCTGTCACTTTTTAAAGAACATTAAAACCCTTTTGTTTCTGCATCGTCTGCGACCGTGTGCAACAACTATTTTAAAGTATGTCGACAAAATCAGCTTTATGGAAAGAACAGGTTTATGTTCTATTTGCGGCAGGCCGTCTGGTATGCATACGTGCATGCTTTGCGGACGGCTTGTTTGCGCTAAATGTTATGACCGCTCCCGAAGCGTGTGTGTGAGGTGCCTGATGATGCCAACATCCTCTCAGAGCTTCACAGAACAGACTCACTTCTGAAAACTCAAGGGCGTATGAGGTACTGGTTCCCGCTATCTGCATTGATCCTCAATACTCCTGCTGAAACAAGTTCACTTATCTTTGCTTCGATCTCACCTTCGGAGAACTGCTTTGAGATCAGGCTTTTTATGATCTCTTTTTTCACCTTTGCACCACGTGGCATGTACATTAGTATATTGCCCTCGAGCTTGCCAGGTTTCGCAGTGTTTTGTGCGGACTGCCTGGATTGCTGCTGCACTTGTGGCATCGCAGCAGGCTGAGTTTCCATGAACGGCAAAGACTGTACATTTTCCTGCACATCCAGTATGGGAGGTGCAATGAATGGGGGCATCTTCTCGGTTTTAAGGGGCTCAGCTATCTCATGCAGCCTGAACAGAGGCTGTCTTAAGTCTCCATGGGGTGCTGTCTCGCTTTTGGTATCAAAGGATGGCATGGCTGGTACTATCTGTCCCATATCCCCTGGCATTTTGAACTCCTGCATCACTATCTGAGTCCCCTGTTCTTCCATAGCTTGAGGTTTGAATTCCGGCATAACGAGGGATGGTTCACTTACTGACTTTGTCTGTTGCTCGAAAACTGGCATTATCGGGGCTGGTTCGCTTACCGGGATAACCTGCTGGTTGAAAGCTGGGATTACCGGAGCTGGCTCGCCTGCCGGAACGGAATGCTGATTGAAAGTTGGCACTATAGGTGCTGATTCGCTTACCGGAAGAGCATTCTGATTGAAAATGGGCATTGTTGGTTTTGGCTCACTTACCGGAATAAGATGTTGATTGAAAGCCGGCATTACTGGAACTTGTTCTCTTGTCGGAATAATATGTTGTTCGAAAGCTGGCGTTACCGGGACTGGCTCACTTATCGGAATAGCTTGCTGTTCAAAAGCCGGCATTACCGGAGCCGGCTTACTTATCGGAATAACTTGCTTTTCAAAAGTCGGCATAATAGGAGTTGTGTCGCTGGCAGGAGTAACTTGTTGCGTTAGCTCCGGCATCATTGGAATTGATCCGTTTGCATTAATGTCCTTTTGCTTGAATTCTGATATTATCGGGGGTACTTCAGGCTCTGTGTTTTCAAGTGGTGCCTGCGCAAAAGTATATTCTGGCTGATTTGAATCCGCGAAAACTTCCGGCTGGTCAAATACAGGCTCCTCGGGAGGATTTTGTACGATATCATGGATCATCGCTCCATTAAATGCCTTCCCGGGTGTTGTTTCAGAAATCCGGAAGTGTATTTCCTTTTTCTCAAACTCTGGAATCTCTGCCGGGGCATCCGGTATAACAGTGCACGGCAGGGCAATGCTTTTCTCGCTTATGGGAATTATTATTGGCTCAATATCGTCACCAATGTTGCTTGCAAGGGGCCTGTCTTTGTATGAGATTAATGAACCCGATGGCAGAATGTCTGAAGATGGTTCAGAATCCGGGCTAAGGGTGATTTTTCCTGTCAGGTGTTTCTCAAATTCAGTAAGTTTTAAGAATATCTCATCTACGTTTTCCTTAAGAATTGTGAAATCATGCACCCATGGTTTATTGCTGGTCTCAGGTGTATCTTCAAGCGTTTCAAGCTCTCTTTCCACCAGTTTTCTGATGAACAGGCTTTTGTTCTCTATCCTGTCCAGCTTTTTGAAAAGCTCATCAGACATACTAATAGTCAGGCGTTTCATTGCAATCTCTCAGGGGTGTTACATGTATGTAGGATTATATTTGTGTATGAAATCTCATACATATATACTTACTGGAAATATATTTAAGGAGAAGTGGATAAACGCCCTCTACAGAGAGATGCATACAAAAAAGAGATATGGTATAATGGATATAATTTGATATCCATAACACAATATATATATGTATCTCATATTGTGAATAAACCTGACAACTTACATGTTCTTCTTACACAGGGGGCAGGCTTTTCCCTTGGTCGTCTGGATAAAGGAATGCTTAGGAGCAATACACTTGCATAGCGGACAGATCTCATTGGTCTTGAATATCTTCTCAACGGCCTGCAGGTCTGCCTCGTAGATGTGTGTGTCCCAGCCGGTGGCTATAAGTGATTCTATTTCATACGGGAGATTTTGCTCTTTGAAGACTTTTTTAACCCCTTCCACAATTGCAGGTATGTTGGCAGGGAACCCTCCGAATGCATCCCATGATCGATAGAGGATGAACAGTCTGGCCTGTTTTTCCTCAAGGAGCTCTATCTTGTAGGCTATCCAGCAGGGCTGGTCCTCAAATTTGGGGATGTGGATCTCGTTTTCCCAAAGCACGCCCACATGCCTCCTGGAACCGGGGCGCAGGTTTGCGACATTGGCACTCAGGGTATTATAAGCCGTTTCCCCATACCTGAACAGTTGTTTTGCATAGCAGTAATCGAATTTCCTTTTGTCATCCTCGGGGAGCGAAATATACCATTCTGCATACTCTTCAGTCAATTCTTCTTTATATTTCTTAATAAGGTTCTCGCCGAAAGGAACCGCCTGATTGACCTGGTTGTTGTTCACGTCTTCAATATATATGGTCGCATGAACCCTTTTTGTCGTTGTTTTGTAATCCGGCTTGTGTTCCTCACCTTTCTTATATATCTCATATATGAGTTGTGACCATGCAGAAGAAATGCTTTTTGCCTTTATCAGTACAGCTTCCATTTTCATCATTCCCTGTAGGCAGGCTTGCCATGCAATACGGAACCGGAGGTCATTTTAAAAGTTGGTTCCCCTGTTGAAAAGGTTTTCCGGGTTAATATAATTATCATTATTTGCTTTTTTCATCGAGACATGAGAGATGTGGTCAATGCCATTACAAGGGAGTAACATGTGCTTCTTTCTGTTTGACAGGTACTTCATTCCTGCTCACAAGCGCACTGGCAAGCATAATGGCCTTCGTGTAGTGCCCCCCTACTCTGGAAGTGTCTACAAACACATACCTGTCCATGAGGACTGGCGCTCCCATGCCGTCCCCGCCCCCAAGGAAAACAAGTGTCCTGAAGATAAGGTTCCCGGAGATGCCGTCAGGTGCGAGGATGAAATTCGCTTCCTTTATAGCATCCTCGATAAGGATCGTATAGTGTTTTGCATTTATGCCTGCTTCCCTTATCCTGTTCACGATGAAGTCTCCTTCAGCAAGAGTCTGGTCAACGCGCGGGTCCCTCCCCAGATCCCCCATTCTTCCTCCTGAAAGCACGCCCACCAAAGGTTCGATTCCAAACCTGCGTATATGCTCAACTCCGAGGTGTATAAATGCTATCTTATCTGCCAGGTCGTTCCCTTCATCAATGCCTACGGGTGCTATGAAGAATGGTTTCCCGTCGCTGGTCTTTAACAGTGCTATCCGATGAAGTTTATTCTGGTTGAGCACCTTCTTGAGATGAACGAGTGTCCCTGAGGCTTTTGCAGTGCCTCTGACTGCAGCATCGACATATCCTGATCTTAAAAGGTCACCCAGCACTTTCTCCGGCTCGTTCGTGCCTACGATCTCAAGGTCCGTTCCAATTGCCTCTATCTCCTTCTTGTCCCCTGCAAGAACCACGTGGGCATAGCCTGCATCATGGGCATCCTTTGCGCTTTTTAACATCTTTGGGGTCGGGCCTCTTACTCCTATAGCGACCCGCGCTTTATTCTGTAATGCTCTTTGCTCTATTATCTCAAGCAGGTCTTCAGTGTTTTTTGGTCCCATGTCCAGATACCTACCATTAGTGATATCAATCAGAACAGACAAAGATGTGCAAACCTTAATTACTTTTCCTGGATATCGGGTAATGATCGTTTATGACTATGCAGATGGAATGGGCAGAAAAATACCGGCCACGGACACTTGCTGATGTCGTGGGCCATAAGAAATCGATAGGGGAACTGCGTAAATGGGGTGACAGCTGGGCTCATGGTGCGCCTGATGTGAAGGCTGTGATCCTTCATGGACAGGCAGGTATCGGTAAGACTTCTTCCGCCCACGCCATGGCAGCAGACTATGACTGGGAGGTCATCGAGCTCAACGCGAGCGACCAGAGAACTGCCAGTGTGATAGAGAAGGTTGCAGGTTCAGCCTCTCAGATGCGTACTCTCACCGGCATGTCCGGAAAGAGGCTCATTATCCTTGATGAGGCAGATAACCTTCACGGCACCAGTGACCGCGGAGGTGCACGTGCGATAATCGATGTGATTAAGAATACCAGCCAGCCGATCATACTGATAGCCAATGACATTTACGGGATATCTTCTTCTGTGCGTGCACTCTGCCTGGAGATCAAGTTCCCTGCAATACAGGCGCGTTCCATGATTCCTGCACTTAAGGAGATCGCCAGGAACGAAGGACTCATGTGCGGCATCGGAGCCTTGGAAAAGATTGCTGAGAATGCGGACGGGGATTTCAGGAGTGCTGTCAATGACCTGCAGGCTGCAGCCATAGGTCGCACAGAGGTCCATCTGGAGGATATATCCACCGCCGAACGAGACAATAAGGAGTCGGTCTTCAAAGTGGTAGGGAAGATATTCAAGGGCAAAAGCGTCAAGGCTGCCCTGGAAGCCAGTTACAGCCTGGATGAAACCCCTGAGGATCTTATCCAGTGGATAGATGAGAACCTGCCTAACCAATATACGGGCAAGGATGAGCAGAAACTCACTCCTGACATTGTGCAGGCCTATGCTTATCTCTCGCGGGCCGACAGGTTCCTTGGGCGCGTACGCAAAAGGCAGAACTATCGGCTGTGGCGCTATGCCAGTGTACTTATGACAGGTGGTACCGTTGTATCAAAGTCACGCCTGAGAGGTGGTTTTGAGAAATATCAGTCTCCCTCTCTGTGGAGGAAGATGGGGCAGATCCGTTCCCGGCGTAACATGAGGGACAATATTGCTTCCAAGATAGGTGCGCATAGTCATGAGTCCATGCGTTACTCCCGCACCCAGCTCTCCCGTGTATATTCCCGTCTGCTGGAGGATAATGATTATGCACCGGCTGTGGTTGCAAAGCTTGATCTTGATCAGGATGAACTGGCTCATATCACGGGTAATAAGAAACTGACAAAGAGGTTGCAGGATATTTATGACCGTTCAAGGGAACTGCGTCCTGGGCCGGAATCAGCTCCTGCTTTTTTCACCCCTCCTGCTGAGAGGGTGAAAATTCTCAAAAAGGGACCGGATCAGACCAGCCTGGATTCCCTTGTAATTGCTGAAGCCGCTGTTCAGAATACTAATTCCGGCAGCGAGGGCAATTCCAGCAGGAAGTCTGTTCAAAGAAAGCCTCAAAAGACGCTCTTTGATTTTTAGGTCTTCCTTTTTTATTTTGTTTGCATGCTTATTGCATATAGTATTCAGTTTCTATTGTGGCTGTGTGTTTCTCAATAGTGCACATATATATATATATGGATGTACTTTCATGTATATCTTAAAAAGTATATATCTGTACAACTACTACTTATCGTCTATATTTTGCTGTATGCTTGTCGTATAGCTTTTCATCATCCTCTCACCATGTCGAAAGCAGACTGTGCAGACAAGAGAGTCTCAGCATTAAAATTGGCAGTCAGGAGTTTGTCAGTGCACAAGAATCTAAAGTGGAGTATGAGCGGGTCGGGGAGTGGGGGTTATTGTCAAAAAGAAGATAACCCGCTCATCTACTTCCTATATATGTTGTTTTATGTATTTATATTTAGTGGTGTTCATCATAATAATGATGATAATCACTTCTATTCCACTATTAGTCTCAGAGGTATAGAAGTTTTATGCTGCTCTCATGTTCTCCCGGTGAGCTCAAATTCAGCAGTTGGTCATATTGTTTCTAAAAATAAAGAAAACTTCTAAATATCATGTATCCCACTCCTATGTGGTGATCTAATGGTAATCGGAGTCACAATGGTAAATGTGCTGCCTGGGAAGGAGCGAATAGCCTATAACGAGCTTAGCAGGATTGAAGGTATTAAGGATATATATCACGTCTTTGGTGAATATGATTTTGTGGTCATAATTGAAGTTGAGGATCTTGGCCACCTTAATTACATAGTGGACCTTATACGTGAGACCGGGGATGTCACTGCGACCCAGACCATCGTTGGTGCTGAGCTCAAGTGATCACTTGGGCTTTTAATTCTTTTATCTTGGTGTATGAAACTTTTTAAAAACATTTTGTATCATTTATATTTTCGACGTTATTTATTTATCATATTACTCTGATGTTCTTACCAACATCGAAAAGGAAGATACTTTCATGGCAACCCTTATTGCAGAAGAACTTGCGAAGAACCAGAAATCTATCAGTGTTGCAGAATTCTTTGAGAAGAACCGGCAGATACTTGGTTTCGATTCCGCACCTCGCAGCCTGATAACAACTGTCAAGGAGGCAGTAGACAATTCTCTGGATGCCTGTGAAGAATCCCAGATACTGCCTGATATACTGCTGCACATCGAACGCTCCGGGAAGGATAACGTTGTTGTCATTGTCGAGGACAATGGGCCCGGCATAGTAAAGGAGCAGATACCCAAGGTATTTGCAAAGCTCCTCTATGGTTCAAGGTTCCATGCGCTCAAGCAGAGCAGAGGGCAGCAGGGTATAGGCATCTCTGCCTCTGTCCTTTATGCGCAGCTCACATCCGGCCATCCTGCAAAGGTCATCTCCAAGATAGGGCCCGGTAAACCTGCCCACTACTGCGAGCTGATGATCAACACCAGCACAAATGAGCCTGAGATCCTCAGGGACGAGGTCGTGGACTGGGACCGTCCTCACGGCACCCGCATCGAGCTGGAGATGGAGGCGGCTTATGTTAAAGGCAGGAGGCAGTCTATCTATGAGTATCTTAAGTCCACTGCGATTGTCAATCCCCACGCAAGGATTACTCTTTTTGAGCCTGATGGTAATGAAGTGGTTTTCGAGAGAGCTACTGATAAGATGCCTGTGCCCGCAAATGAGATCCTTCCTCATCCTCATGGCATCGAGCTCGGGACGCTGATGAAGATGCTGCGCTATACTGAGAGGCAGAAATTATCTCCTTTCTTACGCTATTCGTTCTCAAAGATAGGTCACTTGACAGCAGAAGAGATATGCAAGGCTTCGGGGCTAGATCCGGATATGGATCCTCATGAGATGAGCCGTGACCAGTCAAGGAAACTTCTTGACGCGTTCGCAAAGGTGAAGATAATGGCGCCTCCTACGGACTGCCTTTCTCCTATAGGTGAGGATCTCATCTATAAAGGACTTGAGAAGGAGTTCAGTGTGGATTTCATCGCCACGACCACCCGTGCACCGGCCGTCTTTTCCGGCAATCCCTTTGTTGTCGAAGTAGGCATAGCATATGGCGGCGCTCTCCATAAGGACGACCGAATCGAGATAATGCGTTTTGCCAACAGGGTCCCGTTGTTGTACCAACAGGGCGGCTGTGTCGCCACGCATGCAATAGAATCCATCAAATGGAAACAGTACGGTCTGAACCAGCCTGGTGGGGCTCTCCCAAGCGGCCCGGTAGTCCTGCTTATCCACGTAGCATCCACCAACGTTCCCTTCACTTCCGAATCAAAGGATGCCATAGCCGATATTCCTGAGATCAAAGATGAGATCGAGCTCGCGGTAAAAGAAGTGTCAAGGAAACTCAGCAGGTATCTAAGCAAGCAGGATACCCTGAAAAAGCGCCGTGAAAAGGAGATCATAATCACCAAGGTGCTTCCTAAAATGGCACAGAAGCTTGCGCAGACCCTTAAAAGAGAAACTCCTGACATAGGTCCGGTCGTAGCAAAGGTGATGGGTAATCTTCTTGTTCACAGGGTAGTGGAAAGCGATGGCAACGGCGGTGTGAATGTTGCCATAAAGGTGAAGAACTTCTCAGCAAAGAAATATGATTTTAAGGTACATGACATGCTGCCTTTCAATATAGAAGGTCCCGTACCTCAACCTAAAGTGATTGCAATGGGTAATGATTACGATTATATATGGGATGTGAGCATCTCCGCAGGAGCTTCCAAGGTCATCCGGTATTCCGTGGCAACTCTCAGTGACAGTGAAGTATCCAAGCTACCCGTATTGATAGTTGAAGGGCTTGACGAGGAACTTGTGACCGGCTCCAAAGCCATAAGAGGGGTGAACTGAATGGCTGAAGAAATATCCTTGCAGAGAAAAGAACATGATGCTATAGCAAGTAACCGCCTTCTCGGGCTTGCCGAGGAACTGTACAATCAGTTCCTGAGCGAGACCATTCCCAATGTTAACCTCCCGACACGTACAAAAAAGAACATCGAGTACAGTGATGAGAGTGATGTGTGGGTGTATGGGGACCGTGAGACCGAAAGAAGTGCCAAGACCGTAAAAGGGGCTTTCCAGCTTCTTAAGACCACGCATGTAGTGGATTTCCTTGTGAACAACCACCTGAACCAGAACCGCGGCTCAACATTAAGAGAATTGTACTACATCTCAGAGAACTGGGATATTGCCAAGTTCCGCGAGCAGCCCGAAAGCGACAGGCTTATTGAGGACCTTGAGATAATATCCGGCCTGCAGAGGGAATACTTCCACATGCGTCCGGAAGAGGACGGTGCGACTATGTTCGGTCCGGTGCGCATACGCGAGGAAACAAAGCGTGGCAACAGGGTCATCCACTGTCAGGAAGACATAGGGGAAAGCGGCTACCAGATTCCGTTCAATGTTGAGAACATTGAGTTCCTTGATCATGATGCTGATTTTATAATTGCCATTGAGACTGGTGGTATGTATGCAAGGCTCATTGAGAATGGTTTTGACGAGAAGTATAATGCTGTGCTTGTCCACCTGAAGGGCCAGCCGGCCAGGTCCACAAGGCGTATCATCAAAAGGATGAACGATGAACTAAAGCTGCCTGTGGTAGTATTCACTGATGGTGATCCCTGGTCGTACCGTATCTTCGCGTCCGTTGCCTATGGTGCTATCAAGAGTGCTCACCTGTCGGAGCACATGGCTACTCCAGGCGCGCAATTCATAGGGGTCCAGCCATCAGATATCGTGGAATATGAGCTTTCAACTGACAAACTTACAGACAAGGACGTTGCTGCACTTCGAAGCGAGCTTACGGACCCGCGCTTTGAGACTGATTACTGGAAAGAACAGATAAACCTGCAGCTCGAGATCAACAAGAAAGCTGAGCAGCAGGCTTTTGCAGGCAAAGGTCTGGATTTCGTGACAGATACCTACTTGCCGAACAGGCTCACAGAGCTTGGAATCATCTGAAGGGGTATTCTCCTCATAAGCTTTCTTTTGGCCTGAAGCGCCTGCAAATAGCAGTTGCTGAAACGGCCATTCCCTTTGACTCACTGTGCCTGCAGACATTCTTGTGCTGGAACATGCAGACTGTACAACAGTACACGTGCCAGCTCAGTTTATCCTGTATCGCCTTCTCTTTTATGAGGTCCTCGCCAAACCCTTTGTAGTATTTGATGTCGCTCTGGCTGCACTTCATTGCATGAGCCAGGAGAGTCATGACTCCGGGAGGCTGCCAGTCGCTATATATGACGTTGGCAGGAATCTTCCCGGGTTCGGCACGTGCTCTTTTTACGGGGGTGTTCCTGATATCCTCCGTCATCATCAGGATCTGCTCCTGAAGCTTTTTTAGTTTCTCATTCTCCGGATCATGTCTGAGCGCCTTCTTAACGAAATTCAGGGCTGCCTCGTTCTTTCCCAGGCATTTCAGTGCAAGGCTCTTATTGTATAACACAGCCACAGGACCTGGTTTTACTGCTTCAGCGTTTCCTGCGGAAGTATCTGCAGTGTTCAATAGCCTGTCGTAGCAGACGATGGCCTTTTCAAACTCTCCTTTTTTGTGGTGAAGCATCCCTTTCTGGTTCAGCGCCACAGCGTCGTATGGGTTAAGTTCCAGTGCCAGGGTGAAGTAATGCATTTTCCTGTCAGGGTCTGTTTCACGGATTCCCTGGACCGTCCATCTTTTTGAGACTGACTTTTCTTCCTTGCTCATTGCTGGCTGTATCAATAAAATATTATTTCATCTTTTGCACAGCTCAAATAAAATGTTTATATATTTTCAATCTTCTTTCCCGATGGGCTATTATCGAGAAATTGTCAGTTCGAGAAATTGTTTATATATAAAGCCCATATCCTATATCTGGGTAGGGTGGATATTAGGGAATAACAGAGGTTATCGTTGATATGAGTGTGCCTGATTATTACTCTGTTCTTGGAATGCCTCCCGGAGCTTCACAGGACGAGCTCAAGAAGAGATATCGTACTCTGATCGCAAAATACCATCCTGACAGAAACTCCGATGCGGGCGCTGAAGAGCAGTCAAAGAGGATAAATGAAGCTTATAGCATTCTTGCGGATCCGGAAAAGCGAACCCGTTATGATCGCAGTCTTCATTATCCTGGATATGCAGCAAGCGCCTTTGAAGGCAACAGCACTTATGGCAATTCCGACGGTAACAGTACCCGCAGCAATTTCAGGTCGTACTCCTGTGGGAATTACACTTACAGGTCTTATACATATCGGACTCATGATGCACAGGGATCCGCAGAAAATGTGGATTTCTTCGGAATACTACTTAGCTCTCTCCTGAAAGTAGCAGCTATATTGCTGGTCCTTTGGCTGGTGCTGCACTTCTTTGTTCTATTCATGTTCCTGCTATTCCTGATGATGCTCTTGTATCTTGTATGGGTTGTACTTGGTCAGATACTGGGTTTCTTCTTCGGCAGGAGATGATCAGCGGGTAGAATCCTTTATCCATTCAAGGTATTCCACGTCTCCCTTCATTTCCCAATAAGTGATGGCAGGGAGGTCATAACTGTGTAATGCTCTGATAGTTCTCATTATATCTCCTGATTTCTCGGAGGTGCTCTTTATGGAAAGTGCTACTTCCTCATCCTCCTCTATCTTTCCTTCCCATCTGTAAAGAGAAGTTACAGGGTACATATTGACACATGCAGCAAGCTTTTTTTCAACAAGAACGCTCGCTATTTTCCTTGCTTCTTCCATGTCCCTTACTGTTGTGTGAATCTCAATATACATGTTATCAATAATCCATATCTGGTTTCAGTTATAAAATCATCATTACAGCTTTTTAAGGAAATTCATGGAAGAACGGAAGGGTTATATATTGCAACCTTTATGGCAATTATCATGAGTTCAGGCAACCATATTCTTTTCAGGGAGGAACAGAAATTCAATCAATTATGGCTCTGGGTGCTTGTTCTGATTCCCGCATCAATATCCTGGTATGCTGTCATAGAGCAATTGGTTTTCAAAAGGACTGTTGGTACCAACCCGGCATCCGATGGCGGGGCAGTGTTGATATGGGTCATTTTTGGTATACTGTTCCCAATTTTTATGGCTTCCCTGCGTCTGGTGACCGAAGTTCGCAGCGATGGCTTATATGTGCGTTTTTATCCGCTGCACAGGTCATACCGCAAATTTCCATTTGACAGCATACGGTCTTGCCATGTGCAAAAATACCGGCCTATAAGGGACTATGGTGGCTGGGGTATCCGCTATGGCTTGAAAGGGACGGCTTACAATGTGAGTGGTGACCGGGGTGTGCTGCTGGAATTCAGGGATGGCAGTAAACTGATGATCGGCTCACAGCAGCCAGAAGGACTTGCAGCAGCAATGGCGTGTGGTCCCAGTGTCCTATAAGGCGGCAATTGGGACATTGATCGTTTGATATTTCTTATCTTTACCAGTGATACAATATTTTATCTATTGTACATTATGCATTGTCTTGTGTACTCGCTTGGCGCATTTGTGTCTCTATTTACTTTGCTTGCTCAGTTGTCTTGTTTCGCTTTCAAGAGGCCGGTATGACATTTAGGATTGTTGATTTCATACGCATCCTACGTGTATGATTAACAGGTGCATACGTGTATGCTTCCTCTTACAAGTGCATAATGGTATGCAAATATATGCTCATGCTTTGTATTGATTAAATTTTTATATTTGAAAGCTCTATATTCTCTCGGTCAAGGCATGAATACTCTATATAGTTTAAGGGAATGGATCCATTAATGTGAAAGGTTCCTGTTCCTTGCCGAAGTGCATTACCACAAAGAGGATGTGGTCCCTTCACGTCACCAGTTCATATGTGAGATGAACGCTGGGCTGCTTGAGGATATGATTTCCCGGGCAGGGGATGTGGATAAGGACAGTCCTTACTGCGTAAGCTTTGATGCCTGCCTTTCTCCCGAAGAGTTCTGCCTGCTAAAAAGTACTCTTGATGATGTTTGCTGCGAGAACTGGGGACAAATGGGACTTGACAAAGTCCTTGAAGCTCAGAAGGTACTCCACAAACTGGGAAAAGCGGTGGACATGGATATTATGCAAACTTATGAGTCAAGAGGTTATCCTTCTTTTTACAAGGTCTGCGGCGTCAGGTATGTTTGAAAAGATCACTTGGCACATGCTTTCCTAAGCCTTGTTGATGATGTGCCGTCGTCCATATATGTGTCATGCGGCATGATCTCGCATATCTCCAGAACATTTTTGTCTATGCCGAGTTCCCCGAGTTCCACATCCTGCCTGTGGAATACGAGGAAACTTATATTATGCCGCTTGAAATGTTCGATGAGAGTAACTCTGTTCTCTCCTTTAAGGTAATACTTTTCATTGAAAATGCGGTTCATGGTGTCAGAACCGATCAGGAACCGGGAGTCAGGGAACAACAGTGCCTTGTCTGAAAAGAGCGGGGCATTTGTCAGGCAGATATTTCCGAAGAATCCTTCATTTGCATATGTCTTCAAGGAGTTGATCCTGCTTTCCAGGGAGATGAAGTCAGTTGGAGGTTTGTCCACGTTAGCAAGTGATATCTCAAAAGTCACCGGTGATCCGTATCGTTCATAAGCTATCTTTGCCATTGCTGCATGGTTTTTATGGCAGGGATTAAATGAGCCTGAAAAGATTATCTCATGGGCAGCAGGTATAGCAGGTGCAGTCTTTCTACTGTGAGTAATTGGTATGCACTTTTTGCTGTAGCTGTCCTTTCTCAGAAGGATGCTTGAAAGCAGTTCTCCAATGTCATGGCTGACAGCGGCCTCCTTTTTCTGCAGAACCTGCTGTTCGGTCATTGAAATGTGTTCATCCAAATTGACAGGTCCTGCCCCGCAAAGCCGTGCTATGGTATGTATCAGAAGAGCGGAGGCCACTTCCTCTTCCTCTTCCCGGCTTCTGTTCTGCAATAAGGTCAGGCTTGTTGTGTTTGTTCCTGATATGGATTGTGAAGCAATATGGATCTCATGTTCCCTTGTCTCACGTTCACCCTCTTTGGCCAGTTTACAGGTAACTCCGATTCCGACAAGGTAGTCGGGCCTGAATCCGTTTTCGGAATTTGTGATTTCCAGTGCTCTTTTAAAAGCAGCCATCGCCATCTTCCGCGCAGTTTCCTCAGAGCAGTATCTCTCCGGCTCTTTCCCGATAAAGTCCCGAAGAGCATTCTCATGATAGGGTACGATGGCTTCTATCAAAGTAGCTGAACCGTTACCATGTCTGAGCACCTCCCCGATAGCCCCGGTCCCACCTCCTGTAATGGAAAGCACTATCATATAAGGGGATGCATGTATTTGCTTTACGATGCACGAGATGTCTTTTTCCATGATGCTGTTATTCTTTTCCACGGGGCACCTGCAATCTTTCTAATAATTCTATATGATGCCGTTATTCTAAATAAACATATTATGTTGTAGAAAAAGCAAATAGATAAGTATATATTATTATATTATCTAACTTATTCATCACAATACTTTACTTATGGCTTATTTATTTGCCTGTTGGCAAAGATGATGAGGAAAAATGGCGCAGATACTGGTAGTTGAAGATAATCCCGTAAATATGGAGTTAACAGTTGACTTGCTGGTAGCTTGCGGACACAGCGTGACACAGGCTGAAGATGGATTCGTTGCACTCAAGAAAATCAAATATGAAAAATTCAGCCTTATCCTGCTTGATATGCAGTTGCCCAAAATGGATGGACTTGAGCTGCTTTCTCTTCTTAGAAAAGACGAGGGTACAAAAGATGTTCCGGTGATAGCTTTAACAGCCCACTCCATGCGTGGTGATCATGAGCGCTTCATAGAGGCCGGATGTACTGATTACATCTCCAAGCCTATTGATATTAAGAGCTTCTGGAGCAAGATAGAATACTATGTCAACAAGCAGGCATTATGCTGAAAATATGCTGAAACCAGGTCTGATGTCGGAGAGCATCTAAAAAAATGGGCTGCTTATTCCGGCAGCACATTATCAGTTGTCAGTTCAAAAGTTTCCTCAACAGCGTTCACATTTACAGTGTAGGTGCCTCTCTCAAGCCCGTACACATCCAGGGGGATGTTCTGCTCAAATGGTACAAGTGCCTCTGTACACATTGCCTCTCTTGGTCTTACTGTTTCCAGGTACACATTGAAAGTATTCCCTTCTCTTTGTACAGTGGTGGCGTTCGAATTTACAACGGTGCAGCCATCAGGAAGGTATCCCCTTGCAGTTGCATGCACCTGGACAGGGAATGATTCAAGTATCCTGACATCAACCTCCTCGACTACAGCAGTTCTGTACACGTATTCGGCATCATCACCTATAGCGTTGCCAGTGTCACTCACGTCTCCAGTGATGTTCCCATTTTCCGCACATCCCAGGGAGAGCGTAGTGACAGCAACTATAACTATCACTATCAAGACCATGATTCCCATCATGATGTTTCCATTATTCTTCATATAACTCCCTCTTATCTTCTGTAATAATACTACTTACCCGGTGTATAAATCACTTGCTTAAGCTGCGAATATAGTGGAAGTATTATGTGCCTTTGGATGCTGTTCTTATGGACATGCTCCCTGCCGGCTCAGTCCCTGGCAGGCGGCAATACTGATCTGAGCCTGTCCATGTATGAGCTTATTTCAGCATTCACTCTTTCCTCTGACATCTTCCCTGCACCAAAAACTATGTGAGATGGCAATACCTCAAGACCTGTATATTCAAGTGTACAGTGGGTTATGTACCTGAGAAGCTCATGTATGTCCCCGTGCATGCCTTCTTTTGAATACAGTGATTCTTCGGCACCTGCTGTCATGACAAGCATGGCTTTCTTTCCTTTGAGCAGGCCAGTTTCATATGCACTCTGGGTTGCCGGGTTAAAAGCAAAACCTGCGGCGAATACCCTGTCTATCCATCCTTTCATCATTGCTGGCATATTTGTGAAATATATCGGGAAATGGAATACCAGCATGTCAGCCCACCTGACCTTTTCCATCTCGTCCATGATATCCCGGGAAAATGTACCATTCTTACTTGCATTCATCTGTTCCAGAAACGGATTGAAGACATCTGTCTTTTTAGGCTGCAGGAAATCGTGCTTGTCCAGCACAGATTTGAATCCCATGGCGAACAGATCTGAAAGCTTTACCTCGTGACCCTGTTCATTAAGTGTTTTCAAGGCTGCTTCTTTCATGGCCGAGTTAAAGGATTTCGGTTCCGGATGTGCGAATACGTACAGTATATTCATGTAAACCCCATACATAATATATATTTTTACTATTTATCTGTTCGGATGAGCATCAGAGTCGTCGCTGCAAAGCTGCCTTTCTTGTTGCCTTTTCGGCTTTGCCGATGCGCAGGTCAGCAGGCACAATAATCTTATAAGTTAGCGTTCAAGCTCCTGCAATACGTTTAAAGGAGTATGTCCATGGGTATATTATGGCTTAACCAGTCTGATGTTAAAAGCGTGCTTGATATGGCATCAGCAATGCTTGCTGTAGAATCCGGATTCAGGGAGCATGGTCTCAGGAAGGTGCAGATGCCTCCAAAGTCCTATCTTTATTTCAAAAGACACAATGGAGACCTGCGCACCATGCCATCTTTCATGGAGGAACAGGACATAGCCGGTGTCAAGATTGTGAACGTGCACCCTGATAACAGAGAGAAAGGTCTTCCCAGTGTAATGGCGGTCGTTGTGCTCAATTCCACAGAAACCGGCGCACCTCTTGCTATTATGGATGGTACCTACCTGACCGATATGCGTACAGGTGCCGCAGGTGGTGTTGCTGCAAAATATCTCGCGCGCTCCGATTCGAATGTAGTGGGCATGGTGGGTACCGGGGACCAGGCACGTACCCAGTTGCTTGCGCTCTCGCAGTCCATGGATATAGAGCAGGTAAGGATCACCTGCAGGAACCTCAGCAATTGTGCCTCTTTCGAGAAGGAGATGGCTCCGGTCGTGAATTGTGATTTTGTCCGCACTGGAAGCATAAAGGAAGTTTGCGAATGCGATATCCTTGTAACGACAACTCCTGTCAGAAGTCCCATAGTGAAGTCCGAATGGATTCGCGAAGGTACACACATCAACGCCATCGGAGCCGATGCCACAGGAAAGCAAGAGCTAGAGTCTTATCTGCTTAAAAGGGCCAAAGTAGTCGTTGATGATATAATACAAGCGTCCCACTCAGGAGAGGTCAATGTGCCCATCTCCTCTGGCGTTTTCTCGCAAGCCGATATTCATGCAGAGCTCGGTGAGGTCATTGCAGGCACCAAACCAGGAAGGGAAAACGACGAAGAGATAACCATATTCGACTCCACAGGTCTTGCAGTGCAGGATCTTGTGACTGCTGACATGGTCTATCACAAGGCACTGACAGCGGGGATAGGGAAGAGAATGAGGTTGTTCTAATGAATTTTTTGTTTTAGTTCTCTCTAGGAAAAGTAATCTTTCATTTCCCATTTTTGATAAATATTAATACCAGAAAACAAACTCTTTTTTCGGCTGTGCATCTCTATTTATGGAGAGTTTTATATAAACCTTTAATAAGCATGAACGCCTATAAGGTGGCATAACATTTCTCTGGAAAAAAGACGAGCTAGCGAGTTGAAATAAATCTTTCTTTGACTGAGTTTGAGGGAATGAACGAATGCACATTTTGGACGTGAATAGCATATTTCATGTTAACTGATTTTTATGGGAGACGTATTAAACATGGCAGAAAAACAGGGTTATGACGCAAGCAACATCCAGGTACTTGAGGGACTTGAAGCTGTGCGCAAGAGACCCAGTATGTATATAGGCAGTGTCGACGGCAGAGGCCTTCATCACCTTGTATATGAAGTGGTGGACAACAGCATCGACGAGGCACTGGCCGGGTTCTGTACCGAGATAGATGTAACTATAAATGAAGAGGGAACTGTCACTGTTCAGGATAATGGCAGGGGTATCCCTGTAGGTAACCTTCCCAAGTATAACAAATCCGCACTTGAAGTAGTAATGACCATTCTCCATGCGGGAGGGAAGTTCGACAAGAGCACTTACAAGGTTTCAGGTGGCCTTCATGGTGTGGGTGTTTCAGTTGTCAATGCACTTTCAGAATGGCTGGAGGCAGAGGTCAAGCGTGATGGCAAGCTATATTACCAGCGTTATGAACGCGGAAAGCCCCACGATGATATAATGGAAATAGGGGAAAGCGAAGGTACAGGCACAAAGATAACTTTCAAGCCGGATCCCCTCATCTTCGAGACAACGAAGTTCGTCTATGACACACTTGTCACAAGACTCCGGGAGCTTGCTTTCCTCAATAAGGGGATAAAGATAAGCATATCAGATCTCAGGATCGAACAGCCCCAGCAGGAAGTATTCCAGTATGAGGGAGGTATCGTATCCTTTGTAAAGTATCTTAACCACAGCCGGAATGTCCTTCATGAATCCCCTATATATTTCGAGCGTGAGAAGGAGGGTACGGTAGTTGAGATTGCCATGCAGTACACAGACAGCTATGCTGAGTATGTGTACTCCTTTGCTAACAATATCAACACCCATGAAGGGGGTACCCACCTTGTCGGCTTCAAGGCGGCCCTTACAAGGGTAGCTAATGACTACATCAGGCAGAATAAGATGGCAAAGGGTGAGGACAAACTTTCAGGCGAGGACATACGCGAAGGACTGACAGCTATCATCAGTGTCAAGATCACAGAACCCCAATTCGAAGGGCAGACCAAGACCAAGCTGGGTAACAGTGATGTGAAGGGTATTGTTGAATCCATGGTCTCGGAAGGGCTTTCTGAGTATATGGAGGAGAATCCCAAGGTTGCCAATGCAATCCTGCAGAAAGCACTTGATGCACAGCGTGCAAGGGAAGCCGCAAAGAAGGCCAGGGAGCTTACCAGGAGAAAGAACGCCCTGGATATAAGCACGCTTCCCGGCAAACTCGCCGACTGCTCGGAAAAAGATCCCTCACTTTGTGAGATCTACCTCGTGGAGGGAGACTCTGCAGGCGGATCTGCGAAACAGGGGCGTAACCGCCGGTTCCAGGCCATACTGCCATTCAGAGGTAAGATCCTCAATGTCGAAAAGGCACGTCTTGCGAAAGTGCTCAAGAACAATGAAGTGCTTTCCCTGATCACTGCAATGGGAACGGGCATAGGCGATGATTATAACCTTGATAAGGCTCGCTACCATAAGGTCATCATCATGACCGATGCCGATGTCGACGGCGCTCACATCCGCACTCTCATACTTACCCTGTTCTTCAGGCACATGAAGCCGCTGATAGATGCAGGTTATATCTACATAGCCCAGCCGCCTCTCTATCGTGTGGCCAAGGGGAAGGCTGAATATTATGTGTATTCAGACAGGGAACTGCAAGCCAAATTGCAGGAGTTAGGCGACAAGAATGTTGGCATACAGCGTTACAAGGGTCTTGGAGAGATGAATCCCGAGCAGCTATGGGAAACCACAATGAACCCGGAAACAAGGACATTATTGAGGGTGACGATGGACGACGCTATAGCAGCGGATGAGATGTTCTCTATTCTTATGGGGGACGAGGTAGAGCCTCGCAGGAACTTTATCACGACACACGCAAGGGATGTCGTCAACCTGGATGTGTGAGGTGAGGTAGATGGCAGATAATACAGATAACGATAATAACGATAATAACGATAATAACCAGAATAACAAGACTTCCACTCCAGTTCCCGTGGATGAGATGCCTCTTGACATCCAGCCGACAGATACCGGCGAGAAGATCGTCCCCATTCTCATTGAAGATGAGATGAGGAATTCCTACATAGATTATGCGATGAGTGTCATCGTGGGGCGTGCACTTCCCGATGCAAGGGATGGTCTCAAGCCTGTGCATCGCAGGATACTCTATGCAATGAAGGAAGCCGGCATCACTTCAGATAAGCCTTATAAGAAGTCTGCCCGTGTAGTGGGAGACGTACTCGGTAAGTATCACCCCCATGGAGATGTTGCTGTTTATGATTCCCTTGTAAGGATGGTACAGGAGTTCTCCCTCCGTTACCCCCTGATCGACGGACAGGGCAACTTCGGTTCCATTGATGGTGATTCCGCAGCAGCCATGCGTTACACTGAGACACGCATGGACAAGATCGCGGATGAGATGCTCATAGATATTGATAAGGACACAGTTTCCACCCGCCCCAACTATGATGGTTCACTTCAGGAGCCCACTGTACTCCCGGCAAAGCTGCCAAACCTGCTTGTCAACGGTTCCACCGGTATCGCAGTAGGTATGGCTACTAATATGGCTCCCCATAACCTTACCGAGGTTATTGACGCTACACTCATGCAGATAGATAATCCTGATGTAAGTGTCAGTGAACTGATGAAGGTCATCAAAGGTCCGGATTTCCCGACGGGTGCCGTTATCCTCGGGTCTCAGGGAATAAGAGATTCCTATGAGACAGGACGTGGTAAGGTACATCTTCGGGCTGTGGCTGAGATAGAGGAGATCAGGAAGGATAAGAACGCTATAATCGTGACAGAACTTCCGTATCAGGTAAACAAGGCCAAGCTTATTGAAAATATCGCCGAGCTTGTCAGGGATAAGAGACTAATAGGCATTTCAGACCTGCGTGATGAGTCTGACCGTGATGGTATCCGTGTTGTTATCGAACTTACACGGACTACCAATCCAAACGTGGTCTTAAACCAGCTCTACAAGCATACCCAGATGCAGACCACTTTCGGTATCATTAACCTGGCTCTGGTGGACAATGTCCCCAAGGAATTGAGCCTTAAGGACATGCTGCGCATTTACCTCGAACACCGCATAGAGGTTATCCAGAAGAGGACGCTTTTCCAGCTTAGGAAGGCTGAGGAGAGAGCCCACATATTGAGAGGGCTGAAGATAGCCCTTGACCATCTGGATGCGGTCATAACCCTTATCAGGTCTTCAAAAGATGTGGAGACTGCACGTGAAGGCCTCATCAGTAACTTTGGCCTGGATGAGATACAGGCAAAGGCTATCCTTGACATGCGTCTGCAGAAACTGACAGGACTTGAAAGGCAGAAGATAGAGGATGAGTATAATGAGATACTCAAGCTCATAGCCGAACTGGAAGAGATCATCAAGAGCGATGAGAGGAAGTATGAAATAATCAGGTCTGAGCTTGCCGATCTGAAGGAGCGCTTCGGCGACGAAAGGAGAACTAAGATCAAGGGCTCTGTCATGGAGCTGGAAGACGAGGATCTGATACCTGATGAGGAAGTAGTTATCACTATCACCAACAGTGGTTACATCAAGCGTCTACTGGTGGACACCTATTCCCAGCAGCACAGGGGTGGCAAGGGTATTATGGGCATGGAGACCAAAGATGAGGACTTCGTGACCGATATATTCGTAGCCTCGACTCATAATTACATCCTCTTCTTTACCAGCAAGGGAAGGGTCTACTGGCAGAAGGTCTACGAAATACCTGAAGGCAGCAGGCAGTCCCGAGGCAAGGCCATAGTGAACCTGCTGGAACTGAGCGAAGGAGAGTCTGTCACTGCAATGATACCAGTGAGCGAATTTTCTGAGGACAGCTACCTGTTCATGGCTACCCGCATGGGAACCGTTAAAAAGAGTTCTCTCTCCGATTTCAGCAACCCGCGCAAGGCAGGCATTATCGCGCTGAACCTTGATGAGGGTGATGAACTGGTTAATGTGGCATTGACTGATGGCTCAAAAGAAATGGTGATGGTATCAAGGCACGGCAAGGCTATCAGGTTCTCTGAAGCAGATGTGCGCCCGATGGGCAGAAGTGCAAGGGGTGTCCGCGGGATGAGGCTGGAGCCCGGGGATCTGGTGGTCAGCCTGGATGTTGTGGATGAGAGCGCATCCCTTCTGACAGTGACTGAGAATGGCTTTGGTAAGCGTACAGAGTTTGGTGAGTATCGTACATTGCACAGGGGCGGCCAGGGTGTCATCACTATAGTGACCAGCCTGAGGAATGGTCCTGTCATGAACGTTAAAGCTGTAAAGGATACCGATGAGATAATGCTTACAAGTTCCGAAGGTATTATTATCCGGATACCTGTAAAGGATATACGTATCCAGGGCAGGAACACCCAGGGTGTCAAGATCATGGATGTGCGCCAGAAGGATAAAGTAGTCGGTGTTGCGAGGATAAGGGCAGACGGTGAGTAATGTAAATGCTTTTAAGTATTGACCATGTTTAATGGTCTATACGCGCATAGCTATTAAAATAAAATTACAAAGATTATATTATAAGGATGATACTATGGAACTCGAGAAATTAAGACACGGTACGGAACTTATCAAGCGCGGCTTTGCAAAGATGCAGAAAGGCGGCGTAATCATGGATGTTACCACTCCTGAGCAGGCACGCATTGCAGAGGAGGCAGGAGCAGTTGCTGTAATGGCTCTGCAGGCAGTGCCCGCTGACATAAGGAAGGCAGGCGGTGTCGCAAGGATGGCAGACCCGCAGATAATCGCCGATATCATTGATACCGTGACGATTCCGGTGATGGCAAAAGCACGTATCGGGCACTTTGTAGAGGCTGAGATACTGCAGGCTCTTGGTGTTGATATGGTCGATGAGTCTGAGGTGCTCACCCCGGCTGATCATAAATATCACATCGAGAAGACCGATTTTACTGTTCCTTTCGTTTGTGGTGCCAGGAACCTTGGCGAGGCTCTCCGCCGTATGAATGAAGGCGCAGCCATGATACGCACAAAAGGTGAGGCCGGGACCGGCGATGTCAGTGAAGCTGTCAAGCACATGAAGCAGATCCAGGGTGAGATACGCGCACTTAAGGGTATGACCAGAGAAGAGATGACCCGGATTGCCCGTGAGATCGAAGCTCCTGTTGAGCTTGTGGTCGAGACTGCACAGATGCAGCGTCTGCCGGTAGTTAACTTTGCAGCGGGTGGAGTTGCAACACCTGCCGACGCAGCCCTCATGATGCGCCTGGGTGCTGACGGTGTTTTTGTGGGCTCCGGTATATTCAAGGCAGAGATACCTGAGAAGATGGCAGTGGCAATTGTCGAGGCAGTGAACAATTACGACAATCCTGAAGTGCTTGCCAAGATATCAAAGGGCATCGGTGCGGGCATGAAGGGTATCAGTGTTGACACCATCCCCCAGGACCAGGTCCTTCAGACACGCGGATGGTAATATCCATCCTCTATCTTTTTTAATAACGGAGCCATTATGCTCATAGGTGTAATTGCTATACAGGGTGATGTTTCCGAACATGTGGACGCGCTTGTCAGGGCGCTGGAGGAGCGCGGCCAGTCTGCCGATATTGTGACCATCAAGCACAAAGGCATTGTACCCGATTGTGACGCACTCATTCTTCCAGGAGGGGAGAGTACAACCCTGGGCCGTCTGCTTATACGTGAGGGTATCGCGGATGAGATAAGGCAAATGCATCTCTTAGGGAAACCTATTCTGGGAACATGCGCCGGCCTGATCCTGCTCGCAAAGGAAGGTGATGAGCAGGTGAGAAAGACCCATCAGCATCTCCTGGGAATAATGGATACGAAGGTGAACAGGAACGCTTTTGGAAGACAGCGTGAGTCCTTTGAGACCGGGCTTGAGCTTACTTTCCTAGATTCGCCTTATAAAGCCGTTTTCATCAGGGCGCCCGGCATTGTTGGATGCGGGGAGGATGTAACCATCCTGGCAAAGATGGATGGCATGGTGGTGGCTGCAGAACAGGGAAACATCCTGGCACTGGCTTTTCATCCTGAACTTACCGATGACCTGAGGGTTCACCAGTATTTCCTTGATAAGTTATTCTGATATTGCTTTCAATGTTTCTCCTTCTCTCTTTTTCCCTATATTCATCACTGATGAAAAAGTTTAAACTTAATTGATGTGTAGATTATCTGAGTCTTATATTTTGATATGCAGAGGTGACATCAATGGTAAAATTAACAGATGAGATTAAAGCAGAATTCGCAAAGATGAAAATATTCCCCTTCGCAACAGCCTCAAAGGATGGCGTACCAAATGTTATCCCTATCGGGATGTGCATGCTTCAGGAAGATGCTGAGACAATATGGATCGTTGACAATTTTTTCCTCAAGACCATGGAGAACCTCAGGGCAAACCCAAAAGGCGCAATCTATGTATGGGGGCCTGAGATCAACGGATGCTTCCAGATAAAAGGCGATATAAAGATCATAGACCGTGGTGAGGAATATGATGAGATGCGCAAGATAGTAAAAGCAAAGAGTGACCGCTTCCCTGCAAGATATCTTATAAAAATGAAGATAACAGATGTATTTGAATGTAAAAGCGGACCTGAAGCCGGAAAGAAGCTGATATGATCGGCTTTTCCCTTATTTTACATCGGTCTTATTTCACTTTGTCTTCATTATCGGTCTCTCTTTTTTACGGTCTTTCAGCGCTTGTGTTCTTATAGCCAAAAGCAGCCTAAAGTATATTTTAAGCAATATATTTATAAGAGCAAATCTTATTTTGATTACTTGCTTCTCGAGCAGTGGTTAAATGAAACTCTTCCGAATCCCCGGTGACTTTATTTGTTCCTTATCTTATTCCTTTCTGAATAAGGCCAAGGGAATGAGTGGATCTATCTTTCAGATGTACTCTATTGTTTGGATAATGTGGCTGGCTTTCTTTTTAGTGGGAATGTTACATTCTTTGTCTTCCGGCATTGGCCTGCAAGCCCTTGCTTATTCTATGATGCCCCTTAGCATTTCATCCTTGCTGTTGGAAGTTATGCCATTATCAGTGCCAGTTTTTATGCTGGCTTTACTCGTGTTTGTCATACTTCCTTACACGCCAATCTATCTTTTCTGGGTATATGAGAAGACATGGGGAATAAGCAAGAGACGGTTCCTTGGAATGCAGGTATGTAATGCGGTGGTCGTGGAGTATAACCATCCTGCAAGTACGGAAGCAGGATTTCCGTACGCAGTGACTTTAACTGTTAACAACCCTACTGACACCGATATCAGTAACGTATGGCTTAGATGGGTGTTCCCTGGCTCTTTCAAGTGTGCTGGCTCCCAACTTCCTCTTGGCACCATTGCAGGAGGGTCTTCAGGATACGTATCAATGCCTTTTGTCCCCCTGCACACAGGAAAGGGCTCCATGGGCACAGCGGACCTGTATTTTGAGATACGCGGGCAAAAGTACACAAAGAACAACCTTCCAATCGGTTTGTGTAATGTCATCTGCTCCTGCCTGTATGTGAATACCAGTATTCCGGATGTCCTACAATTCGGGGAAGAGTCTTCCCTGGGGATATATATCATGAACAGGCTTTCCTTTTCTCTGGATGATGTACAGGTAAAGTGTTTTTTCAGGGACGACATAGACCCGGATGTAACATCATTTAGTATTGGCAATATGCAGGCAGGGTTCGGGCAGGTAGTGGCTGTTAACATAACTCCTAAGACGATCGGCGAGATAAGTGTAGGTCATTTAAGTGTCGAATACAGGATGAATGGTAATGTCTGCAATGCGGGACCACTTGGATTCGATGTTCGCCGGATATTTGCTCCGGAGCTGAATGTCAGGATGAATACGCCGGAAACCCTTTACAAGGGCATCCCTGCATCTCTCGGTTTCATTGTAGAGAACCGCTCGGATGAACCACTGATCAATATAAATCTCTCCAGCTGCTTCTCTTCACAGATCGAGTGTGATGTCCCGACAGTTCTTATTGAGGGATTACTACCCTCAGCTTCGCGTTATGCTTCCATTGCCATCAGGCCTATGACAAGTGGAAAGGCAGACCTTGGAAACCTGAATGTATCCTTTGAGGTAAATGGTATTCTCTGCAGGAAAGAGCCGCTTGTGCTTGGTGTCCACAAAATCAATTAGAATAGAAAGTAAACAAGTAAAAAATGGATATAAAATTATTATAAAGAGTGAGTGGCTCACTCTTCTGCTGCTGCTGCTTCTCCGCCACCAACGATGGCTTCGATGGCCTTGTCACCATATTCAACGACAACGGTGTTGACCTGTATTATGTCCGGTGCAATTTCCCTTCCGCGCATCATCTTTCTGCGGCGGACACCACTTGCGACAGGAGAGTAACCTACACCCTGTGCAACGAGTACTTTCTGTCTCTTTGGACCGGGGATCTCAGGTCTCATGACCATGCCGCTCTTGTCGCTTCCGCCTGTAATCTTCAATGCATAGCCTGGGAGTCCGACGATTGCGCCGTCCACGGTCTGGCCTATGGATTTTCCGACAAGCTTGTTAGCTTCCGGTCCTGTCACATTGAACTGATATGATTTTGTCTTCGGGTCTGATACTACTATTTTGAAATCTGCCATATTTATTCCTCCAATTTTTTGTTCGTTCCTACGTTCCTGTGATATCTATGATCATGCGTTACCCTGAATACTTATTTTGCCCAGAAGGGATTACCCCTTCTTTTGAATTCAAGGAACGCCTCAAGTGTCTCTAATTCATCTGCCGTCAATGAGTCGTTAATTTCATTTTCCATCTTCTTAGCATGCCGTTCCGGGACGTTGATAAAGAGGGTATCTCCTTCCTTGATCTGCCTTCCGACAGTCGGGCCTTCTATTGCCATGGCAACTTCCATGCCGACCTTTGCCTCCGAAATATTTTCGCCGCTGGATTGAAGACCTTTAACCTTACCGACGATGGTACCATCAAGTGCCATTATATCGAGTTTTGTCCTGACGACTCCCCCGATTATTTTCACACCTACGACAGCAGGTTTACTCTGCCGGAATGTACAGTTTGGCAATATCTGGAACCTTCCCGGTTTTATGATAGTGTCAGCCATCTCCTTCTCAGCCAGTTCCTTCTGCTCCTGCACCCAGTCCTTGTAGTCATCTATCAAACGATATATGACATCATTCTGGAAAAGCCGGACATGTGTATCCTGCACTTTGTCTCTTGCATCAGGAAGCACCTTTATGTTGAATCCGATGATCACTCCATAGGAATGGTCCTCAATGGCTGAAACTTCCACAACATCACGCTGGGATACATCTCCCACGGTCGCTTTTCTGATGGGTATATTCTCTTTTCTCAGCTCGTTGACAATGGCCTCAAGAGAACCTATAGTATCCGCTTTTATTGTAATTCCCATCGAGTCAGTGTCTATCTGGACATCTTCTATCTCACTCTGAACCTCTTGGGTGATGTCATCGATAGTCTCAGGCGTTGCGACCCTGACGGGAGACCCGGCAAGTGCACCTTCAAGCCCGGGTGCAGATATCTTCACGCCTATGGCTGCTGTAACGAATGGGACCTGCTCGAACCTCTCTTCGGATTTTATCTCGGTAAGCGGGCGAGGTTTCAATAATGCACGGATCTTGGTCTGGATAGGTTTTCCAAGGCTCCCGACAACTATAGTATCTCCCTTTTTAAGGGTCCCGTCATAAAGAATGACGTCTATCGTTGTCCCAAGCCCCTTCTCTTCCTTTACTTCAAGGACGGTGCCAATTCCGGGGATGTTTGCGTCATAATGGAGGTTTGCCTCGAGGAATCTCTGGGCAAGTCCCAGAAGCACCATCAAAACGTCAGGAATGCCCTCTCCTGTCATCGCGCTGATTGGGATTATCCCAATGTTCCGCTGGAAATCGTTGATCCTGTCATGCCTTTCGGAATTGAATCCCAACTTATACAGCTCACCTACGATCTCATAGAACTTCCTGTCCAGGTCGGTCCTTACCCTTTCGATCTGCTTGTTATATGATTGCACGAAAGTGGAGTTCTTTTGCGGGTTCCAGCCGTGTATCCTGTCGATCTTGTTCGCAACGACCACAAAAGGTGTCTTGAATCTTTTAAGGATCTGGAGGCTTTCTATAGTCTGTGGCTTGAAACCTTCGTTTATATCCACGATAACTATGGCAAGATCCGCAAGAGCTCCACCGCGACTCCTGAGTGAAGTAAAAGCATGGTGTCCCGGCGTGTCAATGAACAAAAGGCCGGGCACAATGAACTTATCCCGGAGTGATGGATTGCCACACTTGTTTACTATAACATCGATGGGAACTTCGGTCGCACCTATGTGCTGGGTAATGGCGCCTGCCTCTCCGTCAGCAACAGTACTGCCTCTGATCTTGTCAAGCAATGTAGTCTTTCCATGATCTACATGTCCCATTACAGAGACAATTGGTGTGCGTAAGTTTCCCTTGACTGCCATGTGCATCCCTTCAAATATGATTGACTGCCCGTGCTAATCTATTAAGATGTTCCGGGTATTATCTAAAAAGAAGGTGCCCGGAATTGTCTTAAAGTTTACTCGTAGAGGCAAACCTCATCTATCTTTGAATAACTGACAATCTCTGTATCCTTAAAGTGGATCGAGATCTCACGTTTAGCCGATTCCGGCGAATCGGATGCATGGACAACATTCCTTCCGGTCTCGATGGCAAAGTCTCCCCGGATGGTGCCCGGAAGTGCATTTACAGGGTTGGTTGCCCCGTTGACCGCACGCATGATGGCGATGGAGTTCTTTCCTTCAACCACCATTGAGACTGAAGGTCCTGATGTGACATACTCTATGAGGGATGCAAAGAATGGTTTCTCTGCATGTTCCTTGTAGTGCTCTTTTGCACTCTCGGCACTCATCACATTCAGGCGCATGGCTGTAACCTTCAGGCCGCGTTTCTCGATCCTTGAGATTATCTCCCCGACGAGCCCGCGCTGTACGCCATCGGGCTTGATCATAATATATGTCTGTTCCATGCCTGACACCGGGTTAAGCCTTCTTCAAATGTATTCTGCCCTGCTCGGTCCATTCAGTGCGCCTTGGAAGTCTTCCAAGATCAAAGTTACTCTCGCATTTTGAAGAACAGAACAAATAAGTTGATCCGTCCCTCTTCACAAAGAGCTTGCCTGTCCCCGGCTCAAGCAATGCGCCGCAAAAAGAACATTTTCTTTGTTCCACTATAATCACCTGGTAGTTAGCTTCTTGGCTTCTCTGGATGTTTCGATCAGCATCAATATATCTCCTACTCTGATCGGACCTACACAGTTGCGGGTGATTATACGGCCTTTGTCGCGCCCTTCAAGCACACGGCACTGTATCTGGCTAGCTTCGCCATGCATACCGGTGTTGCCGATAACATCAATGACCTCAGCCGCATAGCCTGTATCTTCATCTGCCATAATGATACCTCATGTATCAGATTATTTCAATGCACTTATTTTCTGTGCTATGTCTTCAACAAGTCCGCTGCCCTTGCCGGTATCAATGATGGCAACAGCTGCACAGGCTACTCCGATGCCGCAAGCTGCACCAAGTTCTTTCTGCTGCTTGACGAATATGTACGGAGTGTTCTTCTCTTCACAGAGTGGTGCAAGGTGGGCTATGACTTCAGCAGGGCTTACATCCTCAGCTATGACCGCGAGTTTTGTAATACCTCTCTCGATTGCTTTTGTCACTTCGTTTGTGCCCTTCTTCAGTTTTCCTGTGTCCCTTGCGAGCTCTACGCTCTCAAGTGCTTTGTTTGCTAATTCTTCTGGAACGTCAAATTTTGCTGCCATATTATTAATCTCCTTCGAAACCGCGAGAAATGCGGTTTTTCATTATTCATTGCAGATCAGGACAGTAGCCTGAAACTAATTTGGCCAATTTTATGATTGCTACAAATTAATATCACTAACTGACACTGTTATATGCCAAAGTAATGGCTATCAACCGTTGCATTCAGATATATATCTTTCGGCAAATAGCGGTTTGATTCCAAAACAATCTATTCATGTATAAATCTTGTGGCAAAAGGCGGAATCTTGCCAAAAAAAGGTGGTGAGAATGACTCCCACCGAAATTCCGGATAACCTCTGGTATGAACATCACCAGAACTGTTCAAGTGCCAGACTGTAAAAGTTCGAGGCATTTGTCGTTACAATTACCTTTGTTATATTTGCGTCATCATGTGTAGTTATATTGTACGCGAGTCCGCGCTCGGAACTATTTGCACCAAGGGCCGTTATATTGTCAAGCAGGTTTTGCTGGGGCTCAACAAATACCTCTGTCCTTGTATAGTTCCCGTCAGCTGTATACCTGAACTCCATATAGTGCTGTTCAGCAAGTCTGTCTGCGGAAGTGAGCATCTGGTATTCAGCACCGTCCTCTATGTAGGGCATTATCCTCTCAAAATCCCCGGAGCTTCCAAGAGTGCCGGATTTTACGTCAATTACCTGCTGAAGTGATTCCTGTGGACCAAGCAGCATCGGATTGCCTACAATATTATATACCTGACCATTGCGGGATAACATGTAATACCCATTATATGGCTGTTCTGCAAGCATATACTCGAAATTTATAACCTCTGGATTTATAACATGAGCTTCGAATGCAAAATCTTCGGTAGTATTATATGCGGAATACCTCTTAATGATCATCGAGTTGTAAACCGAGTATACATCGGTGATATTGGGTGCCAGTATCTGGAGCGGTGTCCCATATACCCTGGAATAATCGACATAACTAACGACTGTAACACCCTCCGGTGTCATGGCCAGCCCGTCCTGAAGTGAGTTCAGTTCATGGCTCATCTTTGTCCCGGGTATCGTTTCAAATCCGGGTGCCTGTGAGGCATCATTCCCATTGTTGCTCTGGTTGGACAGAGGGCCGGCAAAAAAGAATGTCCCTATCGACATTAGCATAATGGCAGCCAGAAAAATGCCTATTAATTTTTGGTTCATTAATATCCTCTTGTTAAGATTTATCTATTAAAATTGATTCCACTTATATGTGGTTCAGATCGCGTTCTCTCCAATCTTTGCAATGGTTTCGTCAATATCTGCTCTGAGTTCATCGGGTATGCCCTGGATGCCAACATCAAGGAAGCCCCTGACAATCATGCCAATTGCATCTTCTTCTGTAAGTCCGCGGGCCATCAGGTACTCTATCTGCTCCCTGGCGATGCGGCCAACGGCAGCTTCATGGGAAAGCTCTATGTTCTGGACGTTTGCCTCAAGTATGGGGATGGCTCTCTGTGTGCCCTTGTCACTAAGCACGAGCCCGTGACATTCCAGATGGCCTTTGGCACCATTGGCATTACCTATCATTTCTCCCCTTGCAATGGATACGCCGCCCGTTGTGATGGTTCGCGAGATCAGCTCGGCTGATGTGTCCTCTGCATTGAAGATGACCCGGCTTCCAAGGTCCAGCTCCGAACCCGGATGAGCTACAGCTATCGTATTGAGCCTTGTGAACGCGCCCTTCCCCTCCAGGAGAACTGTCGGGTAAGCCTGGATAGATTTGACTGGCTTCAGGGTCACGTAATTGCTAATGTATTTGCCATTCTCTTCAACATGAACGACAGTTCTTGGCCTGACACCTATCTGGTCAGCCCAGTTGTGGATCATTGTAAAATTGAGTGTTGCCCCTTTCTGCACATACATCTCTGAAATGCCAAGGTGGAGTCCTTTTTCCACTCCATGCTTTGTGGAGCAGCCAGTTATCACTTCAAGCTCGGCTCCTTCTTCTACAATAATTATGTTGTGCACTGTCTGTGAAACCTGCTTTGAGCCTATAAGGAGGCAGGTCTGTACAGGCATCTTTGATTTTTTGCCAGCGGGTGCCCGGATGAAATAGCCGTTGGCATCCTGCAGATAGCTCATCGCAGTGTACTTGTCTGCATCCGGCTTTATGAGCTTCCACATGTAATCCTTTACCCAGCTGTGAACTTTCATTGCATCGCTGAGAGACATCAGCTCAACTGCATCACTATCGTGTAGCGATGTATGAGCTATTTTATTATCGACCATTATGAGGCTGCCCGACCTGTTTTCCTCTCCCGGAGTGAAGCCTACATTAAGCAGTGTCCTCTTGTCCTCTTCCGTAAGTTCTGTCAGGTTTTGCTCGTACCGGACATCGGTAGCGCCTGCGCTGTATTCATCAAGATTGAAATCCTCTCCGTAAGCGGCGCTTTTCCCGAGAGCGTCTTCTGCCTTTTTCCTCATATCTGCATCAGCTTGCATTTGATACACTCCTCATATCCCTGTTCTTTGATCTCGCTGAGCATTTCGCGCGGATTACCCGAACACATCACAGTCCCGTTACAAAGAATGTAAGCTCTGTCGGTTTCCACATAATCCAGAACTTGTCCGGTGTGGGTTATCACAAGCGCTGATTTACCATGCCTGCACCTGTCTCCAGGGCATTTGCAATCCCTGTTCAGGAGGGTATTGATCGTGTTTCCCAGAAGCTCGATGCTTGCAAGGTCCACTCCTGATTCGGGTTCGTCTAGCAGGAGAAAATCTGGATTTTGTGCTGACAGCTGGAGAAGCTCCGATCTCTTTATTTCGCCACCTGAAAACCCTACATTGACATCCCTCTCAAAGAACCTTACCATATCAATTGACTCTGCAAGCTCTTCTGTTTCTTTAGGGTCTTTTGATATCACTTTCAGGAGGTCATGCAGCCTGACGCCACTGAGGTTAGGAGGCCTCTGGGTCATGATGCCCATCCCCATCTGTGCTCTCTGGGAAACAGACAGGCGGGTGATATCTTCACCCTTGAAAATGATTTCTCCGCTAATAACATTATAACCGCTGAATCCCATCAGAGTCATAAGGAGTACGGACTTGCCCGCGCCATTTGGCCCGAACAGTACATTAGTGTAGCCGGCATCGACTTTGAGGTCTACACCTTTCAGCACCCTGCGACCGCCGACTTCGACTGTCAGATTGTTGATCTCCAGCATTAGTATGTTCCTTCCTTTAACTTTTATCAATGCAAGGACATGGGTTAATACAGTATTGACATAGGATAATACTGGTTATGAGTTAAAAAGGTATTGAGATTCTTATAACCCAGTTCTTACCATTTGATGCATTGCATGGCAATGATCAAAACCTTAGAACAGATCCCCGGTCGTTTCCGGTGGAAGGATCTCACCAGGTGGTACTGATGAGTATCTACATTTATAGTCCTAGTTCCTGTGCGATTTCTTGGAATTCCTTTCCTTTCTCAGTTGTCATATAGAGGCTGTCCTTCTTCTCTATAAGCCCCTTTTCTTCTAACATCGTAAGGTATCTGTTGACAACCTCAAAGTTAAGGTTTGCACGATAGACTATGTGGGTTTTTTTTGCTCCCTCCATGGCAGCTCTTAATATTTCCACGCTGATGGCAGTTCTACTTCTTCTGATATGAATCACATCTCCGTTTGGATCAACAATCTGGAGTAAGGCTGAAGCTGAACAATGTATTGCTGATAATTGCAATGGTAGGCGATACTTTTTGTAAGGCCTTCCACAGGAGCATTGGGTCGGTTTGCAACATCGTGCATATTCTGTAAAATGATGGTCTCATTGCCTCTGTGCATTTCAAAGTTATGATAGATCCCGGCTATCTGACAAATGATAACAAGACCCTCACTTTACGCCGCCTTCCCCACTTATCCCGGCCAATACCCTTCTTCTAATCCCGTAGAGTATATGGAATTTAATCTAATAAACAAGTAAGAATCTTAGTTACTTATTATATATAAGAAACAAAAATACATTCATACTTTTTTGAAATTAATAAGGATATTGCCTGTCCTGTCCGGGCTTTGAGAAAAGCACATGACGGTTGGAATACATCAGGGCTTTTCTCCAGGCGCAACGGGGTAGGTATATAAAACTAAAAGGAACATGTAGTATTACCACCAAGTCTGGACTTGGTCAGGCATCGCAGGTGTGGTCTTGCCGGTGGCAATTACCTTAAACAAAAAAATTGAACCTACAAAAAAGGAAACAAGCGTCTGTTCCCACGCCTGTTTCCCAACTCCATGTTTCGCAGTAAGGTGGTACTTGGTGGTAACTATATCGATCTCTGAGATATCTCAGGACAACACTGACCACCAGATTTTATTTGTCTCATGTGGCAATAAATGGATAAGAAGCATTACTGCTGAAAAGAGTTACATTTTCCAATATGCTATGCAACCAAATAAGACAGCCTAAAAAAGTCCGCATGGCATTGTTTTTCTTACAGTGCCATGAACGTCACATCATATCAGAGTTTCTTCAGTGCTGATCTTGCAATATAATTAGTTACCAGGGTATATACGAAGATGATGATCCCAAGCCAGAGCAAAGGCTCACCGATCTCATATTCAAGATAGGAAAGTGCAAGTCCGGAACTTAATATCAGCAGATTGATCCTTATCAGTTTTCTGTTCCTGTAAAGAATCGCAATGTTCTTTTGTTTTTCCTGCATGACCTGTTTTTTTTCTGTTTTCATTTTTCTTTCCTCCAGTTGTTCTGTTTTCAAACTTTTATGATCGAGCCGGCTGCTTTACGTATCCTGTTACTGACGGCTTCACCGATGCCGTGGCGGCTGAAAGAACCGTCAACGAGTATAATGTCCACACCTCTTGCATCCAGGGAACGCAGTCCTGAGAATAAGTTGAAGGCCAGTTCAGCAGGCTTGTCCTTGCTACCCAGTGAGAGCTGGTCATCCTGATGGATGGTCATATTGCTCTCGTCCGTTAAAAGCAGTCCTACTTTCACTCCTGCGGATTCATATGTCTTAAGCATCTCCTGTATCCTGCGGGCTACGTTGGCACTTGCTCCTTCGATGAGTATCACGGTTGCATCGGGCGCATAGTGTGTGTACTTCATTCCCGGGGAACGGACAGCTGCTGAGTCCGGATGACTCCCATCCATATATCCTGTTGTTATACTCCCTATCTCCTTCTCTATATCCTCCCGGCTTATCCTGCCGGGTCTGAGTATGGCAGGTACCTGCAATGTCATATCTATGACTGTTGACTCCAGGCCTATCTCTGCGGTCCCGCCATCAATAACTGCATCTATCCTACCGCAGAGGTCTGAAATGACGTGCTGTGCGGTTGTAGGGCTTGGCTTTCCGGAAAGGTTGGCGCTGGGGGCCGCGAGGGGCTTTCCTGACACCCTTATTATCCCGAGTGCTATTTCGTTGTCGGGCATTCTCAGGGCAACTGTACCCAGCCCGCCTGTTGTCACATCAGGCACGATTTCCTGTCTTTCCAAAATAAGCGTGAGAGGGCCGGGCCAGAATTTATCCATAAGCTTAAAGGCTTTCTCAGGGATATTACGGGCAAGCTCGCAGCATTGCTGCTTTGAGCAGATGTGCACTATGAGAGGGTTATCAGCCGGCCGGCCCTTTGATTCAAAAATACCCCTCACAGCTTTTGCATCAAGTGCATTAGCTCCCAGACCGTAGACCGTTTCAGTCGGGAAAGCCACCAATCCCCCATCATCAATGATGGCTGCAGCTTCCTTTAAAGTGTCATGGAAGTTGCTTTTATTGATGGGGAATATTCGGGTTCTTGTCATGGGTCTGTTCTTTCAAAAACGGCATTTCTACCGAGCCCATTATGCATTAACAGGCAGATAAGTTTTGTGTTCCCGGCACTTCATTCAGATATGGTCCCATTCATTCTAAACTATACGCAATAGTGGCTCTTCTTTCATAATTTTCGGCAAAACAAAATAACAATGCTTATATACGATAATGACTTCTATGCTCTCAGTGAGCGGGTCTATTTTTAACCCCACTCCCACACTAACCCCCACTCCCCAACCCGCTCACAATAATATTCGGGGTAAAGTAACGGAGATTAAGTATCTAAAAATTAAGTTTCCCAAAAGAGACAGTTTAGATTCATCCTTCATAATAAAGTGTGCCTCTCCTAGATTCAAGCCGTCAGGAACTAAAATCTGAAATGAAAATATGTTTTGAGTGCTGTTCTGAAGGTTAGATTTGGCTCTCTTTCTCTCTCTTATTATCCTCTTCATATTCATCAGTTACAGAGTCCGTCCACATCTGGGTTCCACTTCTGTGGGCAGCTCTTGCTATCATGTGTGCTGCTACAGGAGCTGTCAGGAGCAGGAATATTCCGACAGTTATGGCTTTTAGGCCCATTGTCGAAAAGCCGGCCTTTATTGCGATTGCGAGCATGACACCAAAGGTACCAAGCGTCGCTATCTTCGTGGTTGCATGGAGACGGTTATACACGTCAGGCAGCCGCAGCAGGCCCACCATTCCCACGAACACGAACAATATGCCTGCTAAAAAGAACACATTGCCGATAATGTCGGTTGCAGTTGTCAATATGCTCAGAATATCGCCCCCTCATCAATGTATCTAGCTATAGCAATAGTCCCTACAAAACTTATGATGGATAGTACAAGGGCAGCATCCAGGAAAAACGGAGATTCCTGCACATATGAATATACTCCCAGAGTTACTACCATGACAAGGGTCAGCGCATCAAGACCGACGACCCTGTCAGGAAGTGTCGGTCCGGCTATAATCCTGTACAGGCAGGGAATTAGTGAAATGCTCATTATAACAAGGGCCACGTCAAGTAAATTCATTCAAAGGCCTCCAGTACATATTTTTCGAGTTTGTCGCGGATAGATATCTTAAGTGCCTCAGGATCCGAAGCATCTATTGAATGGACATATATCTTTGTCAGATCATCCGATACATCTATCGTGAGTGTCCCGGGTGTAAGGCTGATCGTATTTGCAATAGCTGTAATGGACACGTCCTTTGTTGCACGTATGGGAACCGCTATTATTCCGGGCTTGATATCCAGCTTTGGCCACAGGACTATCTTTGCGACCAGGATACTTGCTTTTGTGATCTCTATCATGAGGATTGCAAAGAAGGTTGCAAGTTTTGGAATGCGTGCGATTATGTTCTTGTAAGGCACGTCTTCATCAGGCTGGTATAGCTTCTTCAGAGACCAGATGATCAGAATACCCAGCACAGAGCCAACCATAAAATTCAATATACTGGCCTCTCCGCTGACAAAACACCAGACGATTCCCAGGGCCAGTGCATAAGCAATATATTGTCTCATCGTACACTCCTCTCAAGTACGGCTGCTATATATGGCTGCGGGTCAAGCAATTGCTCTGCTATTGTGCTTGAAAGTACTATCAGGGGTTCGGGATACACTCCCAGGAATATGACCACACAAGCCAGCAGGGCCAGGGATATCTTGATCGCAATGGTCGGATTACGGGTTTTATATGCATCTTCTTTGTCATGCTCCTTTACCTCTCCCCAGAAGATGGACAGCCATGTCCTGAACAGATAGAATAGTGTGAAAATTGCAAATACAAGTGCTATCCCGATGGGAATATAATACTCTGCCCCAAGACCTGCATCAAAGAGCACAAGCTTGGCAAAAAACCCTCCTGTGGGTGGAAGTCCTGCAATTGACATGGCGCCGATCAGGAATATGACACTGAGGAACGGGGCTGACTGGACGAACCCTCCCATCTTTCTTATGTCCTTTGTACCTGCATGGTAAAGCGTTTCTCCCGTAGCCAGGAAAAGCATGGATTTGGCAATAGCGTGGTTGACGAGATAAACCATAGCTGCAGTCAGCGCATAAGCAGTTCCCATGCCTACTCCAAGAAGCACATACCCTATCTGGCTTACACTTGAATACGCAAGCAGCCTTTTAAGATCATACTGACCCACTGCTGAAGTAGCTCCCACTGCTATTGTCACAAGCGATAGCAGGATCAGCACTGGTTGAAGCATGAACATGGACTCATGGAATATCAGGTAGTGGACCCTAAGGATACCATATACTCCGACCTTGATCACCATTCCACTAAGCATTGCATGGATAGGTGCAGGTGCTGATGGATGCACATCTGCAAGCCAGAAGTGCAGGGGAAACAAGGCTGCTTTGTATCCAAAGACCACAATAAGCATCATTGCAATGACGTGGATGTGCCAGGGAAGCGTTCCTGTCTCAGCCAGATATGCTATTTTGACCGCAATATCTGCCATATTGAGCGTGCCTACGGTTGCATAGAGAGAAGCAATGGCAACCAGCATCAGGATGATGCTCACCATATTAAGTATCAGGTATTTGAATATGGCTTCCAGCTTGTCTGCCATTTTTGTGTGGTCACCCCTGCCTGTCAGGACTATAAGCCCGCAGGAAGAGAGCACCAGCACTTCAAAGAAGACGAACATGTTGAATATATCCCCTGTGAGGAATATCCCGTTAAGACCCGCAGCCATCAGATTGAAAAGCGGAAAGAATGTGGTATCCAGAGCTCTTCTGTCCATATAGTCCGTGGCATATATCATGGCCATCAGGGATATCAGGGAACTGAGGACCACCATGCTTGCACCAAGAAGGTCTGCCACGAGCAGTATGCCGTATTTTCCCCATTCTCCAACCTCATAAACGATGATGCCATTGTTCCATACATCTAATAAAAGACTGAGGCTCATGACGAACAGACCGGCAAATACGCCTATATTAAGCGCTTTCTGTAAGCCCGACTTTGACCTGAAAAGTATCGTGATTGCTGCGAACACCATGGGTAGGGCGACCAGAATGATGGGGACGTGTTGCATTGAATCCATTATCCTTTCAGCCTCCTGATCTCACTCACGTCAGTTGTGCCATGTTCCTGGTAGATACGATAGCAAAGTATTAGCAGGAAAGCAGTTGTAGCAAGGCTGATCACTATTGCGGTGAGCGTAAGGGCCTGTACCAGAGGGTCTACAAACACCATTTCTGTCCCTTTCGGGATAATAGGGGCAAGAATACCGTTTGCAAGATCGTCTGTGAAAATGATGCCTGATGAGCTGCCTGGATCTTCGCTGGTGATTATGGGGGTCCTTCCTCCAAGAAAAGCCCCTGCTGATACAATAAGCAGGTTTGTTGCATGGGAAAGGACCGTGATACCTATGGCTACTTTTATCATGTCTCTTCTGAGGATCATGAATGTACCAATCGCAAAAAGCAGTGCTATGCAAACAGAGAGCAGTGTATTGTTCATTCATCCTCACCTGTGCCCTTGAACACATAAAGCAGGCTGCCAATGACCACAAGATATACCCCTATGTCAAAAAGGGTCGTTGATAGCAGCTTGACATCACCCGCCAATGGCAGGTTGACCAACATATATAAGCTTCTGAGGAAATTATATCCAAAGAGCATGGCTCCAAAGCCTGTAAGGGAGGCAAGCAGCAGGCCAGTGCCAAACCATTTGTCCCACTGGTAACTGTAAATGGAATCAATATATTTCAATCCGAAAGCCACATAAAGTAAGGAGATTGCAGAAGCAAACATCACCCCTCCTATGAATCCGCCTCCGGGAAGATCATGCCCTGCAAACAGCAGGGAGACAGAGAATAATATGATTATGGGCACGCATGCCTTTGATACGGTCTTGGTTATCAGGGTTGTCACTTGCTATCACTCCTGCTTTTTATAAGGTTATAAACACCCAGCCCTGCCAGGCAGATTACTACTATTTCTCCCAGAGTATCGTATCCCCTGAAATCGACCAGTATCACATTTACCATGTTGTGCCCTCTTGCAAGTGGAACACTGTTCTCGATAAAGTAATATGATATTGATTCAAAAGGAGATGCTATCCCCTGGGTTGCGTTAAGCAGCAGTACTAGTACCGTGATACCCACTGCAGAAGAGATAAGCAAATCTCTCGCCAGGACTGATCTTGTGAGATTCTCCCTGAATGTCTGGGGTATCTTTAGTATAACCAGCAGGAAGATTATGGTGAAAAGAGTTTCTACAAGGATCTGTGTCATTGCGAGATCAGGTGCCTGCAGGTATATGAACACAAGGCTTATGAGATATCCAACTGCAGAAACTGCAAGTATAGCATGCAGGTACTTCCTCAGGATTGCCGTACCAAGAGCAGCTAGTACAATAAGACCGAGGAGGATCCCTTCATAAGGGGGTACGTTAAAGTTAAGGTCAGCCGGGACCAGTGTGGTTGCAACCAGCATGGCAGGTATGGCCCCGAGAACCAGGAACAATAGCAGGAGTGCAACAAGATACGGTTTTACAGGTCCTGGCTGCATAACGGCTGCAAAGGCCGAACTTTTTCCCTGTGCCCCGTTCACTATCCTGTCATAGGCATAGTTGATACTGAACCAGGGGTATCTTGCATTCATCCGATCCTGCCAGGCTGCTATGGCGTCATACTTTGTATATAGTGCAATACCTGCGATGAAGGTTATGATCGTCATCATAAGTGCTGCTGTGAAACCGTGCCAGAGTGACACGTGAAGATGCACTTCCTGAAGCAATATCCCTGATGCTGCCGGCTCGATGATATACTGGACTGCAACAGAGGGGAAAAGGCCTATAAGGATAACAAGAATTGCCAGGAATGCGGGCGGGACGAGCATGATCAGAGATGGTTCATGCATATGTTTTGGAAGATGTTCACTGCGCCTTTTACCCAGAAATATACCGTCTATGAACCTGATCGAATAGGCAAATGTAAAGACACCTCCAAGAACTGCGGCTGCAGGTATCAGGTATTCTAGCGGTCCTCCCAGCAGATGTCCCATCTCCAGTGAGCTTTCATAGAACATCTCCTTGCTGAGGAAACCGTTAAGAGGCGGTACGCCTGCCATGGCAAGGGCAGCTATTGAGCCGATGATAAACGTTACGGGCATATCCTTGCGAAGCCCGCCCATTTTTGTTATATCCCTTGTGGCTGTCTCATGGGCCACGATACCAGCAACCAGGAAAAGACATGCCTTGAAAGTTGCATGGTTGAGCAGATGGAATGTTGCGGCGGCCACTCCTATGCCGGGGTATTGGTAGGTGGTGTAGCCGTACATGGCCATCATATATGCCAGCTGGCTGATGGTCGAATAGGCAAGTATTCCCTTGATATCCGTCTGGCGGAAGGCAAGGAACCCTGCTGCCAGCATGGTAATTATCCCCAGTCCGCTGACCAGGATGAACCATGCATCAGTTCCGGAAAATAGGGGATGTATCCTGGCAACAAGGTAGATACCTGCCTTTACCATGGTGGCTGAGTGAAGGAATGCGCTGACAGGAGTTGGTGCTTCCATCGCGTTCGGGAGCCATATATAGAACGGTCCCTGCGCAGATTTTGCGGCCGCTCCTATCAGGATAAGGACAAGCGCAAAGAGAAAGAACTCATGTCCTTTTATTGTCTCTATCATGGACTCGTTTTGCAGGACAGTGGCAATGTCAAAGGTGCCTGTGATGATATTTAGTACCAGGAAGCCAGCAAGCATGAAAATCCCGCCGCTGGCTGTTATCAGCAGGGATTTGGTAGCTCCGTAAACGGACATGGGACGGTTGCGCCAGTATCCGATAAGCATGAAGGATGTGATGCTTGTAAGCTCCCAGAATATGAACAGCTGAATAATGTTGGACGAAAAGACCATTCCAAGCATAGATCCCATGAACATGAGCAACTGCCTGTAATAGCGGGACAGGTCTTCGCGCTTTGACATGTATTCATTGGAGTATGCCATTATAAGTATGCCAACTCCGGAAACTATCAGACCGAACATTATGCTGAGCCCGTCTCCGTAGAAAGATAGCTCAATTCCCAATGAAGGAAGCCACGGGACCGAGCCTTGGATGTTCTCTCCATTTACTACAGACGGGACAGCCTGTGCCACCAGAAGCAATGACATGAGAGCAATTGCTGCAGCATACCATCCAATCCTCTTCTTCAGTACCTTTTCTGCAGCAGGCAATATACCGGCCATGATAAATGGCAAAAAAACCGCCAGTGTAATTGCTGTAAACAAATCCATGCCATGTAAGATTTCATTACCCGTATATAATTGTTGTTAACTCCAATTATTATTCGTGATGGATTCAGGTTACTATGTCTGAAATGTTCCTTTTTCTGCATTTCGTTTCAATGCATATCTCTCACCGCATATTTGACTGGTAAACTTATTCTAAGATAGGCTGCAATATCATTCAATATGCTGAAGGGAATTATTTTTGATTCGGATGGGGTACTTGTGGATTCCATGCCTTACCATGCACAGGCCTGGGTGCAGGTTTTCAAAGAAGAGGGCATAGATGTGCGTAAAGAGGAAATATATGAAGTGGAAGGAGCAAACCATGTTGGCGTGATCAATACTATGTTCAGGAAGACTAATAAAAAGCCCGGAAAAGATAATTACGATTCTCTTCTCACTAAAAAAAGGGAGCATTTCATGAAGAATAACAAGGCAGAGCCTTTTGACGGAATGCTTGAGTGTCTGCAGTCATTGAAAGGCAGGTATAAGCTTGCAGTTGCTTCAGGTGCAGACAAGACCATCGTAAACGACCTTATGGACAGGTTCTATCCCGGTATTTTTGATGTGCGCATCACGGGAGAGGACGTAGAGAACGGGAAACCTGACCCGGAACCTTATGTCAAGGCAGCCGGCAAGCTTGGCATTGGCGCTGTGGAGTGTATGGTTGTCGAGAACGCTCCTCTTGGGGTGCAGTCTGCTAAAAAAGCCGGTATGTACTGCGTAGCAGTTGCAACATATATACCGCCTGAAAAAGTTGCCGGTGCTGACAGGGTTTTTAAGGACCATTCCAAGCTTATTGATTATCTCAAAGGGCTTGCTATATCAGAAGATCCTGGTCAGTGAACGAATTAAAAATAAGAAAATAAGGTATAAGAAAAGAGACACGCTGTACGGTTATACCAGCCGTACTGTTTCAAGGTTTGTCAGTGCCCTTGTCTCAAGCTTGTTCTTTTTGTGTATCGAACTTGCAAGGTCAAGGCAGGAGCGCTCGTCACCGTGCTCCGTGAACACTCTCTCGGGACGCGGCTTCATCTTCTTGATGTAATCCATCAGCTGTCTTCTGTCTGAGTGGCCTGAGAAGCCGTCAACCACCTCTACCTGCATGTTCATGGATATAACATGGGTCCCATTGTTGGTCGAGAGAGGAATCTCCTTCCACCCTTTCTGTATCCTGCGACCCAGGGTTCCGTCCGCCTGGTAACCTACGAACACAAGTGTGTTCTTCTCATCGTCTGCGAACTTCTTGAAATATTCTATGACAGGGCCTGCATTCATCATACCTGAGGTGGCGAGAATCACACAAGGCTCTGGCTCTTGAAGGATTTTCTGTCTCAGTTCGTTGGAGTCCACAGGCTTGAAGCATTCTGCCAGGAACGGGTTTTCTCCCTTCTGGAAGATAAGCTTGCGCAGATCGTTGTTCAGGTATTCGGGATAGGTGGCGTGAATTGCCGTTGCTTCCCATATCATGCCGTCGAGATAGACCGGGACGTTGGGTATTTCCCCTTTGCGAATTGCATCCTCAAGGACTATCATTACTTCCTGGCTCCTTCCAACCGCAAATGCAGGGATAAGAACCACACCATTCCTGATCAGGGTTGTATTGATCACGTTCTTGAGATTGTTCTCAGCTTCCAGGAGGGAAGGCTGCAGAGCATTAGCACTTCCATATGTCGATTCCATCACTACACTTTCCACACGGGGGAACTTATTCACTGCTGCATCGAACAGTCTGGTCTTCTCGTACTTGAAATCACCCGTAAAGACCACGTTATGCAGCCCGTCACCTATGTGGAAGTGGGACACAGCTGACCCGAGGATATGCCCGGCATTATGGAAAGTCAGCTTGACATCCGGTGCGATATCGGTCACTTCTTCATAGTCCAGTACGATGGTGTGTTTAAGAACTTCCCTTACATCTGCTGATGAGTATGGGGGCCTCTTACCTTCTTTTGCAGCTACGTCTATGTAGTCAAGCTGCAGCAGTGCCATAAGGTCGCGTGTGGGGGGAGTACAGTACACAGGACCTTCAAAACCATACTTATATAGTAACGGCACAAGACCCTGGTGGTCCAGGTGGGCGTGTGTCAGCACAACTGCATCTATCTGGTTAATAGGGAAAGCCTCGGGAACATAGAGGTAAGGCGTCATGTTGTCATCAGAAGCGACATTGACGCCACAGTCTACCATGATCCTGGACTCAGGGGTTGAGATGATAAAGCAACTACGACCAACTTCCTTTGCTCCACCGAGGGATGTTATCCTTACCCAGTGGTCCTTGGAAGTGCATCCTCTGTGGATCTTCCTTCCCACTGCCTTAAGAATGTCTTTCCTTTCTTTATGGTTGGTACGCATGAACTCGCGGATGTTCTTTACGGTCCTTGATTTGATCGGTGGTGCTCTGACCACTTTTGGTGTCCAGCCGATCTTCTTGGTGATCTCCCTGAGGGTCTCACCGTGTTTTCCTATAACAAGGCCTGGTTTTTCAGCTTCGATGATGACTTCACCGACATCCGGGTCAAAATGGTAGTTTGATACCATCGCTTCCTCAGGCACTGTCTCAGCAATTCTCTGTATGGATTCCTCCGGAGGTGTAAGCACTTTAGGATCAGGGCGCACTACAATGCGTGTCCTGAGTACTTTTGCCAGATTCCTGACAATGTTACCGTTATCTGCGAATTTCTTGGGCTCTTCTGTGTAAACAACAAGCTGCGGACCTTCAAATTCAACACTAGAAATAGTCGTGCCGCTTGGCAACTTCTCTTCGATTTTCTTCTTAAGATCAGATAGTACTTCTTCTACCGCCATTAAAACAGCCTTCCTGTAAAAAAGTAAAAAATTGGGTTTAAAAAGTGTAATTTTTTAAAATTACATAATTTAACATTACTTGAACATTTTGATGTATAGTAAAGATCAGTAAGTGTCAGTTAAGTAATTCCCTGACCTTCTTCACATCCTCGAGTTCGAGCCTTGTGAACTGATCCTTCGTTATGATGACCACATCGATCCCATCACCTGACGCGGAATCCCTTTTCATGGCATTATGAAGTGCCCTGACAGCCAGTTCCACACCTTCCTGGGTGGTCATGTTCTCCTTATACCTGTCCTCAAGCACACCATATGCTATGGGTGAGCCGGAACCTGTCGCAACAACCCTCTTCTCATCAATGTTCCCGCCGAGAGCATCAATTGAGTATAGTTCAGGGCCATGCTTGTCATAACCTCCCACCAGCAGCTGCACCATCAGTGGATAGTAACGCTGTCCGCTCAGGAGATTTGATAACATCGTTGTTAACCCTTTGATTGTCATTGATTCTTTACGTCTCATTTTGTACAGCTTTGATTCAACGCTTATGATACGTACGATTTGCTGAGCATCTCCCACGGAGCCAGCAGTTGTCATTGCTGCGAAGTCGTCGATCTGGTATATCTTCTTTGCAGTCTTGCTTGCGATAAGATGCCCCATTGTTGCACGCTGTTCGGTCGCCATAACGACACCGTCACTGCATACTATCCCAACTGTAGTTGTACCTTTCAAATACTTATCATCGGTCATTAGTTATACCTCTAGCTAAAAATGAGTAAGTGATATGATAAAAACGTGTTATGCATTTATTGCACAGCTACCCATTAGTGATTTTTATATAAATAATTATCCCTTGTGTCTTACTGAATCCCAATTTCATCAGCAAGCGCTCTGACTCTCTTGATGCTCTCAATATCGATATTCTTTTCTGTCATCATTGTAATGCGTTCGTCCATAGTTATCCTTCTTGTCCCGACTATCAGGTTATCCGCATGAGCAACTATCTTTTCCTCGATCGTCCGGGGCATGTAGTCATCTTCCGGCAGGCCTAACCGGACAGCCTCTTCAGTGCTGATACCTGCACCGATATGCCTTTTGATAATCTCTGTGAGCTGCTTGTCAAGGCCAAGTTCCCGGGCAATCGCCACACCCTCTATGGCATGGGCAATACCGTGTGTCCTGGCACGTCCCAGATCATGCAGCAATCCTCCCAATTCTATGAGTTCCATGTCCGGATGCTCTTCTTCAGATGAGAACTTTCCGGCAATATCGACTGCAAGCTCGGAGACTGCAATGCAGTGAGCTATGACATCATTGTTACATCCTGAATCTTTCAGGATCTTCAAAGCTATCTCACGTGAGATCATATCAGTCTTTTTCAAACAGTTCAAGCCTTTTGTGGATCCTACCTGTGAATGGCTGGTTATCCTCAAACATCATATCCTCTCCACAGAGGGGACAGAGGAATTCACATTCTGTTGCTTCGTTGAAGTTCATGCGAGTGCATCCTTCCGGGCAGGTGTAAAATACATTATCCTCTTCAAAGGAAAGGCGTGACCTGAGGTTCTTAACAAGCCTTTTTTTCTCTTTCACAAGCTGGGGCTCAATATCTGACATGTCTAACGTCCAGAGATATGTCAGCCACCCGCTGCTGGAGTCGCGCTCCCTCCTGCAGACAGCCAATTTGTTCTCGTTGAGAATGAAAAGTGTCCGGCGCACGATATTAAGCAGTATTCCTGTCGCCTGTGCAATCTGTTCATCCGTAACCTCGCCTTCGGGCATATTCCGGATCATTTCCACCCCTTCTTCGCCCACCAGCCGGATAAGATATCCCCTGATAACTGGATTATTCAGATCTATCAAAAAACATTCACCTCGTGAAATGTATGCTTATGCAATGTATTACAATATTAAGTTTTGGTAAAAGCCTCTGTAATTAGATCACACACAAGCATTTTACCTTCCCGGAACATGTTCACAGGACTAGTCTACATTTAAGCGTTGACGTATAAACATGACGCTTTGTTCTATCTCACTCATTACTTTTTTTCTGGTGTCACCCGTGGATATTACTGATGTTACCGGCTCATTCTCTCCTATAATATCGCCTCTGTTGGGGATATCCGCAGTCTGCTTTGCAATTATTCCGTCCATAGCATGTCCTGTAACAACTCTTCTTTGATTCGCGTACATCACTGCCCGGGCGGCATATTGTCTATAAACAGGCTTTCCATTTCTTTCCTGTCTAATATTGCCTTCAAAGGCTTCCATATGTTCCTCAAATAGATTGGCTCCGGTTGCAAGCTCCACTGTATCCATGCTTCCCTGGAACCTGGCATTAATCTCTATTACAACGGGACCACTATCCGTAATGAGGAAATCCACTCCTGTGGATCCTATCAGTCCAAGTTGATATATTAGCTCTTCAGCTATATTTTCCATTTGGTTGGCATATGAGGTAATAATCGGTGTCACATTACCGCAATACGCAAATGGAAGTTTTGTAAGCCAGGGTACTCCGATAAGTTGTTCATTCACCGCTACAGTGCAGGCTTTATCCTGTGTCGACATTACCGAAACACTAGCAGGGGTGCCTGTGAGGTAATCCTGGAATACCATGTCCTCTTTTTTCAGAGGGATTTGTGCATTTTCCAAAAAAAGCATGTAGTTGTCCAGATCTTCCGGGCTGTATAGCACGCGATTGAAAATTCCCCCGCCTGCACATGCAGGTTTGACCATCAAAGGAAAAGGGGCATCCTGAAGCTCCGGGTGGGAGTAAGTCCGCGGATGTGGCATCCCTATCGATTCAAGGAATTCTGCGAATCTGGATTTATCCGAAACCTGTCTCATTGCCGAAGGGTTGTTGTGCAGCATGGGAAATCTGCTTTCCGGCAGTTCCAGTGTCTCAAACCCGGATGCGGGTATGATCGCGTCGAAATCCACACCAAAGCTGTTGATCATTTCAGACAGCAAGGCAGGTTCAATACCCTTGCTGTTAAAACGTCCTTCTGCTTCAAGTTTCTTTGCTGCGTTTGCACATTTCAGCATATCCTGATCACAGAAAGCGTCAATTGCGAACATATTGTAGCCTGCACGGCTTCCCGAGCAGACCGCATTGCGGGTACTGAATCCTATTACAAGTACGTTTTTCATGTCTGAGGACATTCAAAGATCGCTTTTTCTTGATGCTTCATCAGGCAGCGCCACAAGGCCGATGCTCGCCTTTATTACAGGGACTTCATCTCCTTCTGAAGCATTGAAAGGAACAGGTATCTTAACCGTGACCGTCTCAAAATTATCCGGGTCAAGCAGCATCATTTCGTCTTTCTCCATGGAAACGACTACTGCCTTTTTAGCAGTGCTCCTCTTTGCGATGAGCGCGAAACCTTTCATGTCATCTGGTGATGAAATGAACCTGCCACTTTTGATAAGATCCGTCCCGGTCACGCTTTTTGAGAACTTCTTTATTTCGACAACCTTATCCTTGAACTCGATTATATCCCCCGGCATGAACTCAGGAAGCCTGAGAGAGAATGTCATTCTGTAAACGTCTTTTCCATCCTTTCTTCCAAAAAGGGAAGAAGATTCAGCAAAGCCTCCTCCAAGCTCGGCTACTATCTCTTTACAAACAATTCTGGTCGCATTGGCAGATCCCATATACAGGTCGATACCATCCCTTGCCTCCGCGGAATTAGTTATGAAGGCTGTCCTGTCGCCCTTCTTCTGCATTTTGTCCAGCGTGTTGTTTATTATCTGCATGCATCTTTTCTTTTCTTCTTCTGTAGGATGACGGCTGGCTGCCCTTATCTGGAGTATTGCCTCAAAGTAATTGCCTGACATCCTGCTGCACATATCGCAGGCTATGCGGGTTATGCGCGCTTCAGTTTCGATGCTCTGCTGAACCGGTTCTCCAAGGATGGTGGCAGAGGCTTCGATCTTTACACGATACAGGTGTGGAGTCATCTGTTTTGGCTCAATGCATAATTCAATATCATCCGCCTTATCATGTATAAGTAGTGCATCCTCTGCTGTCTGTATCACAATCTCCGGGATCGTGCAGTCATTGTTCCATTTGCCTTTGAGAAGCTGTGCTCCGCAGGTCGGGCATATTTTAGCATACAGCACCAAAGGTGCTTCTATCAGATGGGATGCTTTAAAAAAGCAATCTTTGCAGAGACCGTCAATAAGTCCCTGTGTAAGTCCCCCGCATTTGGGACAGGTGATATCGTTCATTGTCTTTCAATCCTTGAGCCGATTTATAATATTTTCGCTTATTTTCATTCTGCCTGTTCAGCGCAGGGAATATTGCAGGCTGCCTGCTCCTATCTTTGCAGCATACTCAACATGGATGACCGGGTCTATGTTCCACACACCGGTGAGTTGTCCCACATGGTCATGCTTCATTCTCCGGTTAATAAGGTCGATGCTTGCCACATCTATTGCAACGGGATCCTTTGATGCAAGTATCCCTATATCGCCAGCGAACGTGGGTGCGGAGAAGTTAAAACAGTCACATCCCGGGGTCAGGTTGAACATCCAGTTGATGTATCCTATCTTTCCCCCAAGGGCCTTTACAGGTCCCAGGGCCGCCTCTCCAAGCCGGGCCTGCATCTCATCGGTGAATCCTTCAGGTGGCACAATTGCCCCATACCTGCAGCTATTTGTGCATGAGAGGTCGCCTTTGCACAGTTCCGTGTTCACCCTGGCTGTGTCGCCCTCCATGTACAGTGCATCCCACAGGCACTCTGATATGCACTTGCTACAGCCTGTACATTTTTCGGGGTCGATGTCAGGTACGCCTGGTTTGTGGACAAGGGTCTTGCCTGCTTTATCCAGACACCCCATGCCCAGGTTCTTTACGGTGCCCCCGAAGCCGGAAGCAGGATGGCCTTTGCAATGGGACAGCATTATCATTGAATCTGCCTTAGCGATAGCTGAGGCAACCGTTATCTCATCGAGCTTTGTTCCGTTGATCCTGACGACTATACTGTCATCACCATGAAGCCCGTCGGCACAGATAAAAGGAGCTCCCATACCTGCATGTGAGAATCCGTTCGATGCCGCGGTACAGATGAGGTCCGCAGCATTGAACCTCCTGCCTTTATACAATACCGTGGTATCAGTGACAAAAGGTATGCCATCAGCTTCCTTTACAAGGTCGACTACAGTTTTGACAAGTATCGGGTGTATGTGTGTGGTGTTCCCATACTCTCCCGGGTGTATCTTCACAGCAACGATATCTCCTTCATGAACAGGCGATATCTTTGGGAACAGGGCGGTGATCTGGTCTATCTGGGTCTCATCAGCACCTATACTTTCCGCAGGTTTGAAAAAAACATCGCTCATCTGGATTCCTCTGTCGTTAATAGTCTTCTGAGTATATGTATGTGCATCCTGGCATTATTTTTCTTTTATACATTCGGTGTGTTTCTATAGTGCCTATATATTCAATATTGATATATACAGATTATTTACATCAAATATATCTATTCAAAAGCAATTCTATACTCTGTAAGAGAGAAAAGGAGTAATGAATTATGCGAAATGTTCAAAAGTGTATAAAAACATATAAGTGTCAGAA